>NZ_JAQGLC010000300.1 GCF_028293085.1 Sphingomonas bacterium | reverse complement strand
CGACGGCCAATCACCAGATCAATCCCGGCAGTCTCTGTTTCTTTGAAAGTTGCGGCAAGGCATCGATCGCACTCACCTGCCCATTAGTCGGGGCCAGGGGCGCAGGAGCGAAGGCCAGGGCGACCCTGAAGGTCATCTTCGAGAAGAAGGTGTCGCGGAAAAAATAACGCGGCGGCCGGCGGGGAAGGGCGGGAGACGTACGGCGAGCCGCCTTTGACGACGGGCTCGCCACTATTGGAAACTTAAGGCGAGGTCCGTTAAACCTCGCGCTGCGATCGATCCTGTCGTCATCGATCGAGCCGGGGGGAATAATGATCAAGGTCACATTGGGCGCCGCGCTGGCGCTCGGATCGGTGCAGCCCGCCTTCGCGCAGGAAGAGCCCGAGCAAAGCCCGATCATCGTCACGGGAACACGCATCACCGGGCTGCGCGCGATCGACAGCCCGGCGCCGGTCCAGGTGCTGGACGCCGCCACGCTGGATCGCGCCGGGTCGCCGAGCCTGATGGCCTCGCTCTCCACCGCGCTCCCCGCCTTCAATACACAGGCCGTCGGCAACGATCTCGCCAACGAAACCCTGTCGGCGCGGCTTCGCGGCGTCTCGCCCAACCACACGCTCATCCTGGTCAACGGCAAGCGCCGCCACGGCACCGCGAACCTGTCGGTACTGTCCAGCGCGTTCCAGGGCGGCGCGGCGCCTGATCTCACCTTCATTCCGATGGCAGCGGTTGACCGGGTCGAGGTCCTGCTGGACGGTGCCGCTGCGGAATATGGCTCGGATGCCATTGCCGGCGTGGTCAACATCATCCTCCGCGACGATCCGTCGGGCGGCAAGGTCGGGATCTATGCCGGCCAATATTTCCAGGGCGATGGCGAAACCTGGGGCGCCTCGGCCAATCTCGGCGTCGCGCTCGGTGCGCAGGGCTTCGTCAACCTGACCGCCGAGACCCGCTTCCATGATTACAGCAATGCCGGGGGCCCCGATGCGCGGGTCGAACAGGCGATCGCCTCGGGCGCGCACCCCGAGTGGCGCAATCTGCCGGGCTACCCCTATCTCAACCGCGTGTTCGGCGATGCGCGCTACACGTTGCAGCTGTTCAGCCTGAATGCCGGCTATCACCTCTCGCCCGAGGTCGAGCTCTACGGCTTCGGCACCTATGGCCACAAGAAAGCGGGCGGCTGGGCCAATTTCCGCCTGCCGACGCGGTTGCCCCAGCTCTATCCGCTCGGCTTCAACCCGGTCGACCGGCTCGAGACGGACGATGCGTCCGGCACGATCGGCGCGCGCGGCGATCTGGCCGGCTGGTCATGGGATCTGAGCAGCACCTACGGCGTCAACGACAACCGCGTCTCGGTCACTGGCTCCGCAAATATCGATCTGTTCACCGACACCGGATCCACCCCCACCGATTTCGACGCCGGCGCCTTCAAGGCCACGCAGTGGACGACCAATCTCGATCTGCGCCACAAGTTCGATCTCGGCCTCGCCGAGCCCGTCAATCTGGCCCTGGGCGCCGAATTCCGGCGCGAAACCTATCAGCTGCAAGCGGGCGATCCCGCCTCGCGCTACAAGGCGGGCTCGCAATCCTTTCCGGGCTTCTCGCTCACTGACGCCGGCAGCCACAGCCGCCGCAACGCCGCCGTCTATGCTGAGGCCTCCTTCCTCCCGACGCCCGCACTGACGCTCGATCTTGCTGGCCGGCTGGAGCATTTCTCCGATTTCGGGGAGACGTTGGTGGGCAAGGTCAGCGGCCGCTACGCCTTCTCGTCCGCCATCGCGCTGCGCGGCACCGCGAGCACCGGCTTCCGCGCGCCGACTTTGGCCGAGGCATATTATTCGGCGACCAACGTCCAGCCCAATTCCGCTTTCGTCCAGCTCCCGCCCAATGCCGCCGCGGCGCGGCTGATCGGGATCAAGCCGCTCTCGCCCGAACATTCGACCAATCTCAGCCTGGGCCTCGTCGCAACTCTCGCGCCCCGCGCGACTCTCTCCATCGACGCCTATCAGATCGGGGTCCGCGACCGCGTCGTCGGCAGCGGCACCCTGTACGGTACCTATGGCGGCGTGGTGCGCTCGGCCGCGGTCAACGCCGCGATCGTCGCCAACGGCAATGTGCTGGAGAATGTGCCCTTCTCCGGCATCAACGTTTTTTCCAATGGCATCGACACGCGCACCCGCGGCATCGATGTGGTGCTGAACGTCGCCACCAGCCTCGGCAATGCGGGCCGGATCGACTGGTCGCTGGCGGCCAATTACAGCAAGACCAAAGTCACTTCGATCCGCGCCACCCCGGCCGAGCTCGCCGCCTCCGGGCAGAGCCTGTTCGACAAGGTCGCGCTCTCGACGCTGGAAACGGCGTCGCCCGACTACAAGATCATCCTCGCCGGCGTGTACGCCAAGGGTCCCTGGACGGTGGCGCTGAAGGAAAGTCTGTTCGGCAACGCCTCACGCTATGCCGATCCCGGCGATGGCACCTATTATCTCGATCGGACGGGCACCGCCTTCATCACCGATATCGACATCTCGCACCGGATCACCAGGTCGCTGACACTCAGCATCGGCGCCAACAACCTGTTCGATATCCGTCCCGATCGGGTAAACGAAACCGGCCTGCGCATCGCCGCGCTCGCCGGCAGCCCAGCTGTCGAAATCTATCCGAACTTCTCCGCTTTCGGCGTGAACGGCGGCTATTATTATGCCCGGGCGACCTTCGCCTTCAGATGAAGCCCCATGCCACGCCGGGAGGCGAGGGAGCGCAACCCGCGTACCGCCCCGACCGTGACGTGTCGGGGGCGCATGGGGCCTAGTTCACCAGGACGACATCCTCGGCATAGTGCGTCAGCCGGTATGCGTGCGCCGCGTCGCGCGTAACCTGTATCTCGCGCTGACGATATTTTGGGCGGCCGTCCTCGAGATAAGTCACGCCGAGCGTGCAGGTGAAGATCTCGCCGGTCCGCGCGCAGGCGTAATCGTGGATCTCGCCAAAGGTCGCGCCGCTGGTGGCCAGTTCGCCGTCCCAGCCCGGAGCCCCTGGCTCGTCGGCAAAATGGCGCCATTCGCGGTCGATCATCTCTTCGAGCTGCGACTCTTCGGGCATGGCGTGCGCGAGTTCCGCGAGATTCTTGCGGTTCGCTTCCGCCGCCGCGTCGATCTGCCAGCGCAGGTCGGCACGGATGGCTTGCGGCAGGCGCAGGTCGTCGATCCCGCCGCGCGCCGCCGGATAATAGACGATCCGCTCCAGCTTCAGCGTGCGGGAAAATTCGAGCTCGCGGATCATGTTGGCGCGCGCGAGCATCATGTCGCGCGCGGTCAGTTTCCGCGGATCCAGGATAATCAGCGCCGACTTGCCGTCGAGATCGGCGCTGGCGACGATAAAGCCGTCACGCGTCAGCTTTGCCGCGAACCAGGGATAATAGCTCGGATCTTCCCGGCCCTCGATCAAATAGGCGCTATTCAGCCCCGATCCGAAATCCGGCGTGATCGAAAGCCAGTTCGGCCCCGAATACTGCGCGGGCCACGTGTCGAAGCTGATCGTTCCCCCGGCAACCGGCTCAGGCAGGAAACCGGGATCGCGCCGGCCGATGCTGACCGGTGCCATGCCCCCGGTCGGGACCGCTACGGGTGGAGAGGCACGGCGCTGGCTCGGCGTGGCGCGACGATAGTCGATGTCGGACAGGCGCAGATCCGCCAGTTCGCCGCCCTCGCATACCGCGTGATAGCGCGCGATCAGGTCGTCATGCGTACGGATCACGAAGGGATCGGTGGCGATCACGGTCGGCCTGCTGGCGGCCGGGTCTTCCTCGTACGACACGCCTGCCGGGGCGACGCTGGCGATCGGGCGGTTGGACGGGTGCACGGCAAAGCTTCCGGCAAAGACGTAGCGGGCAATCAGGCCGTCGCCGAACACCGGGTCGCCCCGGAAGCCGAAGCGGCCATCGCAGGCGATCGCCGTGTCGAAATCGCGCGGCATCACGAACACCGCGCCGCCTTTGACGACCGGCCGGCCTTGCCCGTGGGAAAGTACCGGAAGGCCCAGCGCCATCGCGGCAATCCCGGCCCGAACCAGCCATCGCCACGCCATTGCCGATCCTCGCATGTCCGCTCTCGTCTTTGCGTCATGGCTAGCCGTGGGTGATTAACAAATCCCCGGGGCGAAACCCCTATGCGGGCGATCGTGCAGATGATTCCGCTCCGAAATCCGGAATCCGCCGTGCCGGAAAATTCCCGCTGGACGAACGAAATCCTCCGTCCGTACACTCCCCTCACGGGAGGGCGCCTGTCATGCAGTCGGTACTGAAGATCGTCGACGAACGCTTCGGCACGGGCGCCGGGGAGCGCCGCCCCGCCCTCGAGCTTCGGCTCGTCTCGGAACGCATCACCGCGCGCGATCTCATCCGCCGCCGGATCGCCGATGAGGTGGAGACCGCTAACCGCCAGCGCGCAGATTTCGCCGCCGGCCATGCGCGCAGCCGTTCCTTCCTCATCCCGCTGGGCGACGACGCGCCCGAGGTGAGGCTCAACACCCCCAGCGCCCGGCCGGCTGGCCGGGCCCGCCTGTTCGACGAACAGGCCGAATTTGATCGCGCCATCACCGCCTTCGAGCAGCGCGTGTTCATCCTGCTGTTCGACGACCGCCAGGTCGAGGAGCTTGACGAAGCCATCGCCCTCACGCCGGAAAGCGAGGCGGTGTTCCTCTATCTCACGCCGTTGGTCGGCGGATGACGGGCATCTTCGGGCGGATCGCCGGCCTGTTCGGCGGCGGATCCGAGCCGCCGTCGCCACCCGCCGACCCCGGTTTCCGCGAGCGCCCGCGCGTTGCCGGCCTGCCTCAAGCGACCGAGGCCGAGCGCATCATCGCCGCGATCTGCGCCGAGGTGACTGCGGCGCAGCACGGCCGTTTTGCCGCGATCAAGCTGACCGGGATCGCGCGCTGGGAAGAGCTGAAGCGCGAAAGCGACGCGCTCCAGGTCGAGGTCGCGCTCGCCGCGATCGTCCCCCGGCCGCGCGGCAGCTATTCCTACACCGCCGAATCCTGGACGGTGGAGGAAACCCGCAAGACGATCGCCTCGCAGCTCATCCGCAAGAAACTGCCCTTCACCGCCGCGCAGCTCGCCGGCCTGATCGATCAATGGGCGAGCGGCACCTGGCTTCAATATGGCATCCCCGGACAGCCGATCCTCGGCGCGGTCGATCGCCTGCTCGACGGCAAGGTGCCGGACGGGCCGTTGCGCGCCGCGCTCGACAAGCTGCGCAATCGCCTGCTCGCTGATACCGCGCACGGCCAGCAGAACAAGTTCGAGGCCGGCACGATCGCCCGCGTCGCGGCCATGCTGGAGCCCGGCAGCGTCGACACCCGCGCGCTCCCCGCCGGCGCCTTCGCCACGATGATCGCATCCTGGCTCGATGCGCTTGATCCCGCGGCGCGCGACGCCTGGCGCGCGCTGCTGCTCCACGCCGCCGGCGCCGGGGACAAGGCGAAGCCCGTCGCGAAATGGCTGGCGGAGGGCGCGCCTTTGGTCGCCGCGCTCGGCGAGGACGAGGTCGCCGCCCGGCTCGTCGCCTGGATGGAAGCGGTGACGCCCGATCCCTCCCGGCCCGATATCAGCCTCGATATGCTGAAAGGTGTGGTGTGGCTCTCGGCCGGCTTCGCCAGAGAGGGACTGGCCGGCCCGGTCGGCCGCTTTGCGGAGAAATGCTTCCGCAAGGTGCCGGGGATCGGCGCGCGCTCGGTCAAGCTCGGCAACGCCGCGCTCTGGGCGCTGTCCGAGACGAGCGACGCGCCGGGCGCCGCCGCCGAGCTCTTCCGCCTTCGCGCCAGGCTGAAGCTGCCCTCGGTCCAGAAGCTGCTCGACGGCCGGCTGGCAACCCTCGCCGACAAGCTCGGCAGCAATGTCGCCGATCTGGAGGACGGCTCGCTCCCCGATTTCGGGCTCGCCGCGGACGGCACCGTCAAGCGCCGTGTCGGCGACCTCGTCGCCACCATCACGGTCGCCGCGGACGGCGTCACGCTCGCCTGGGCCGGCTCCGATGGCCGCGCGCTGAAGGCACCGCCCGCCTCCGTCCAGCGCGATTTCAAGCCCGAGCTGGCCGCGCTCAAACAGGCGGTCAAGGATGTCGAGGCGGCCCGCGCCACCCAGGCCCTCCGCCTCGAGCAAGGCTGGCAGGAGGACCGAAGCTGGGATGTCGCCGCGTGGCGCCGCACTTTCCTCGATCATCCCCTGCGCCGCCAGCTCGCGCTCGCGTTGATCTGGCGGTTCGACGGGGAGGGCGGTCCCGTCGCCGCCATGCCGGAGGGCGACAGGCTTGCCACGCTCGCGGGCGACACCGCGCTTCCCGAAACCGGCAGCGTCCGGCTGTGGCACCCGCTCGACAGCGATCCGGAGGACGTCCTCGCCTGGCGCCGCCGCATCATGGATCTCGGCATCACCCAGCCGATCAAGCAGGCGCACCGCGAGATCTACGTCCTCACCGATGCGGAGCGCCGCACCGATATCTATTCGAACCGCTTCGCTGCACACATCCTGCGCCAGCACCAGTTCCGCGCACTCTGCCAGGCGCGCGGCTGGCGCTTCGAATTCCTCGGCGGCTGGGACAATTGGAACGTCCCCAGCCGTGCGATTCCGCATCACGGCCTGACGATCGAATATCATGTCGAGGCGGTCGATAACGATCAGCGCAGCGCGGCCTATGTCCCGCTCCATCTCGCGACCGACCAGGTCCGTTTCATCGGCGCAGATGGCCGCCCGGTCCCGCTGGAGACGGTCTCGCCGATCCTCTTTTCGGAGGCCCTGCGCGACGTCGATCTGTTCGTCGCGGTCACCAGCGTCGCCAATGATCCGGGCTGGACGGATGGCGGGCCGGAGGGTCGCTTCGGCGGCTATTGGCGCGAATGGGCGTTCGGCGATCTCAGCCAGAATGCCGAGACCCGCCGCGCGCTGATCGCCTCGATCGCGCCCAAATTGGCGATCGCCGACCGGCTGGAAATTGGCGACAAGTTCCTGGTCGTGCGGGGCAACCGGCAGAAATATGCGATCCATTTCGGATCGAGCAACATCCAGATCCTGCCGAGCAACCGCTATCTCTGCATCGTCTCCGGCCCTGCGCCGAAGGGCATGGAGAGCATCAAGCTGCCCTTCGCCGGCGACAGCCTGTTGTCGATCATCCTCAGCAAGGCGTTCCTGCTCGCCGATGAAAGCCGGATCACCGATCCGACGATCCTCCGCCAGCTCTAGAGGGCCAGCTCCAGAAGGATTTGCCGCGGCGTGTGAGCCGCTGCGCCGCGACAAACCCAACACCGTCGTCGCTACTGCCTCGCTCCCCGCGGGGGAAACGGGCGTCGACGGAGATGCGACGGCTGCGCCCAAACTGCGCGCAGTCTCGTCAGAAGCGGTAGACTCCGCCAACCTCCGCCGCCACGAATCGCGCCGTCGGTATTTGCGCTTCATCCAGTGCTGCCGCCAGCGCCTCCACCGGCGCCCCGCGCGGCTCGTCGGTCAGCTGGAAACTGCCCCAATGGATGCCCAGCGCCTGGGCCGCCCCGACATCCTGCAGGATCGCCACGGCCTCGGCCGGGTTGACGTGCTGGTTGGCCATGAACCAGCGCGGTTCATAGGCGCCGATCGGGATGAGCGCGACCTCAGGCGCACCGTGGCGGGCGCGGATGTCGCGAAAGATCGCGCCGTCGCCGTAACCCGTGTCGCCGGCAAACCACACCGAGCCGACCGGGGTCTCCAGCCAATGGCCCGCCCATAAAGCCATGCGCCGGTCGTTCACGCCGCGCGCTGACCAGTGGTTCGCCCGGGTCAATATCGTCGCGACACCGGGGACGAGGTCGATCCGGTCATGCCAGTCCCCCACGGCAATGCGCGCGTCGGGTATGGCGCGCCGGACGATCGCGTCATTGCCCAGCGGCATCACCATCAGCGGATCATGGCCCGCCTGCAGCCGCCGCAGCGTCGCGAGATCGAGATGGTCGTAATGATTGTGGCTGAGCAGCACGGCGTGGATCGGCGGCAAATGCTCGAACGCGACGCCCGGCGCGGTCACCCGCTTCGGCCCGGCGAAGGAGAAGGGGCTGGCCCGGTCGGACCAGACCGGATCGGTCAGCACATTTACGCCGGCCATTTGGATCAGCAGCGTGGCATGGCCGATCATGGTGATCTTCAGCGCGTCGCTCGACGCGGCAGGGCGGACCTGCTCGACCAGCACCATGGCCGGCCAGCGCGCCGGGCGCGTGCCCCATTTCCAGCGCAGCACCTCGGAGAGCGTTCGATCGGTGGCGGGCTGGCCGGGGTTGAAGAAGCGGGTGCCGTCGAAATGGTCGCTGGGCGGCGCCGAATGATAGGGGTTGGGCATTGCGGGGAGTGTGGCGCATCGCCCGGCGCGGCGCCAGCTTGAAGGTCTCGCTGGCTACAGATCGCTAGTCCGACCTACTCCTCGAAGCGACCCGCGGCGTCACGATCGCTCACATCGTCTCGTGATCGGAAATGGCGGCGACCAGGATTCCCGGCGGACGGTCCAGTTTTCATAGCGGGCATCAGCTGAGCGGACGTCGATCAGAAGCAATTTCCTCGTGAGCATTCTAACCCTATCAGGAGAAAGGCGATCGACCCGATTGAATACACCAGCCCAACAATAATTTGGAGGGCGGTCGGCCATGTCGATGTCACCACGGCGCACAGGCCTCCGATCACTATCGCGAGGATCACCAGAGCAGACAGCGCAGGACTTTCCGACAAAGCTGGCGAAAGGCGTGTCGCCGCCTCGAGCGCGAGCCCGGGGAGGAGCAACAGAATAAGAAGCGTTCTGAATGAAGCTTTCATCGGCCCATGATCTATTATTTGCTCGCCGCTGCAATGGGCTCGTGCATCCTGCGCCGAACGACCGCTTATCGGTCGCTTGCGAACCGCCGCTCTCGCCAGCCGCGCTCTACAGCCTGAACCGCCGGGAGTGGCGGAAAGGGGATGTTACGACCAGGCCAATTCTCCTGGTCGGGGCGACCGGCGCGAGGGAGAAACGCGCGGCGCATCCCACACGCCACGACCGCTGACTATTTCCTGATCGAAAATCCGTAGGGAATGTACAGGAACACCTCCGTATTGCTCACCTGCTTCCAGGCGATGCTTTGATCCAGGCCGGTTACTTCCAGGCCATATTCCGGTCCGTAAAAGGTGACGGCGTGTTTGGAACCGGCGGCGATGCGGCGATATATTTCGTCGCGATATTGTTCGGGATTGATGATCGTCAGGGCCAGCTCGCCCTTCTGCTCGATCTGCGAGCGACCGGTGGCGGGGACGGATTTGACGAAGCCGTTGATCTTCTGCTGGGCGTTGCCGATCGAGCCGTCCAGCTTTGTCTTCACCTTCAAACGCACGGTCGCGGTGCTTCCAACATCCTCGAACGCTGGCTCTTGTTTGTTATCATCGTCATCGTCATCGTCTGCGTCGATCGTATCGACCTTGCCTGCGAGGGCGGGGAACTGGTCCTGCCAGTTGGCGCGCGTAACCTCGACCAGCTCGAACTGACCCGTGACAAGGCTGAACCCGTCGCGTTTCGCGCGGTCGATCGCGTCGAGCAACATGGCCTGGACCTCGCGTTTGCGCATGCCCTCCTCGCGCGAGTCGGAGACGATTTCTATGGTCCGCACCGCCGAATCCGCCGTCCGTTTCAAGCCGATAACCGGAGGCTGCTGGATTACGGTGGCGGGTCCTGAAAGGCTGTTTCGCATGCCGGTGACGACGATTTCACCGCCACCCGCGCTATCGTCCTGCGCGCGTAATGGGCTGGCGACAAAAGCCAGGCAGCCGAGAACGGCAAGAGCGAGCGCTTTCATTGCTGTTCTCCCGATTGGAGTCATTTCGGAACGATCACGTAGCGATAGGGCACATAGAGGAACACATCCGTTCCGCTCACCTGTGACCAGGAAACCTGCCCGTCGACGCCGCTGACCTGGACGGCATAATCGGGGCCGAAAATCGCGGCATAGTGACGGGCATTGTCAGCCACTAATGTCACGATCGCGTCGCGATACTGATCGGGGTTGACGATGGTGAGCGTCAACACGCCCGCCCTGTCGATCGTCCCACGGCCCGTGCGCGGAACGCTCTTGATGAAGGCACCGAGGCGCTGTTCCGCAGCGGCGGTCGATCCGGCAAGTTTGACCTTGATCATGAGGTTCGCCTGGCTGGTATCCACGCGTCCCGCCGATACCAGCGGCAGATCCTGGTAGGTCGCCTTGGTGACCGGGACCAGTTCGAAGCTGCCCGTAACCAGTTCGACCCCGGCGGCAGCGGCACGATCGAGCGCTGCGAGCAAGATGGTGTGAATTTCGCGCTTGCGGACTGCCTCGTCGCGCGAGTCCGATGCGATTGCGAGTTGCAGCACCGCCGAATCGGCTTGCCTGCGAAGCCCGACCACGGGCCGGTCCTGTTGAGCATAACGCGCATTGAGTCGGTTGGAGGTAACAACGACTTCACCCAGTCCGGGAGCATTGGCATCCTGCGCAAGTGCCGGAACGGTCGCGGTGCCAAATATTGCCGCCGCCAGAATAAATCCTGGTTTCATCATTATCTCTCCCGACGAAAAGGTTCGGTCGTTTCGGCAGGAATGGCAAGCGCAAAGGGTTATTTTCGGAATCGAATTGATCCCAGTCTTCTGAAGGATGGAGTCTGATGGCGTGGGCCAAACAGCCGCCCCGAACCCGCCGGAACGCTTTCACGCGCCTGGATCGGGTTGGCCGAGATTGATCGGCGAAAGGTGGTGGTTAGCTGCCGTTCGAGATTGAACGCCTGGAATCGACAACCTGCAAGCCGAGAATGAGAGTTCCACCGCTCCAGGTGCCAGTCGGGCCAGGCTTTGCATTCAACACTGTCGCAAGGGAAAGCCCGCGCCGGCCCGCCGCGACCGTGCCGGCATTTCTGCGCTCGATCGAAGCGGTGCGGCCCCGGGCCGGATCAGGCGGCCGGCGCCGCGGTCCGGTCCGCAAATGCCGCTGCGCCGCGCTCGTCGGTGATATGGGGCGGATAGCGGCAGTCGATCAGCTCGGGCACCCTCGTGGTGGGCACGGCGTGGCTGAACAGATAGCCCTGGCCCAGGTCGCAGCCCTTGCGCCGCAGATAAGCAGCCTGCGCCTGCGTCTCGATCCCTTCGGCGACCGTCATGATGCCGAGATTCTGGGCCAGATTCAGCACCGCGCCGACGATCGCGGCGTCTTCCTCGTCCCTCCCGTCGGTCAGCTTGCTGACGAAGGACCGGTCAATCTTCAGCACGTCGACCGGAAACTGCTTGAGATGCGAGAGCGAGGCATAGCCGGTCCCGAAATCGTCGAGCGCGATCGTCGCCCCGGCGGCGCTCAGCGTTTTCAGCGTCCGCCCCACGCTTTCGGCGAGCTGGCCGAAGAACACCGACTCCGTCACCTCGAGCTCGATCAGCGATGCCGGCACGTCGAACCGTTCGAGCCGTCCGAGCAGCCGGTCCGCGAACGCGCCCCGCAGGAAATCGGCGGGCGCGCCGTTCAGCGCGATCTTGCCGAAGCTCACGCCCGCCTGCAGCCAGTCACGCATGTCGGCAAAGACCAGGTCCATCATCCGGTCGGTCAGCTGCGCGGCAAACTCGTTATCCTCCAGCGCGGCGCGGATCGTCTCGGGCAGCTGCATCCCGCGCTGGGGATGGTGCCAGCGCAGCAATGCCTCGAACCCGACGACCTCGCCGGTCATCAGCCGAATCTTGGGCTGATAGAAAGGGAAGATGCGATCCTCCTTCAACGCCGTGCGCGCTTCGCTCAGCATCGCCGTGCGGCGTTCGACGCCTTGCCGCATCGCGGGCGCGAACCCGCGGATCGCGCCGCCGCCCCGCGCCTTGGCTGCGTACAGGGCCAGGTCGGCGCTCTTCAGCAGGCTTTCGGCATCGCTGCCGTCCGCCGGCCACATCGCCGCGCCGGCGCTGACGCTGGCATTCACCAGCTGCCCCTCGAACAGCATCGGCTGGTCCAGCCCGCGCAGCATGGCGTGGACGAGGTCGATCCGCGCCGGTGCCGCGACCAGGCCCGGCAGGATGATCGCGAACTCGTCGCCGCCCAGGCGTGCCACGGTGCCGTTCGCGGGCATGGCGCGCAGCAATCGAGCGCTGATCTCCTGCAGCAACGCGTCGCCCGCGGCATGGCCCATCGCGTCGTTGACCGTCTTGAAGTGATCGACGTCGAGCACGACCAGGCCGACATGCCCGTGCAGCCGCTCGGCCTCGCGCAGCGACTGGTCCAGGCGCTGGGCGAACAAGGTGCGGTTGGGCAATTTGGTCAGGGGATCGGCATAGGCCAGTGATCGGACCTGCGCATGAGTGATCACTCGGTCGACCAGATAATCATATTGGTGGATGACCAGCCGCAGGATCAGCCCGAAGATCAGCAACAGGTTCAACCCCGTGGAGATCTGCACCGGCAGGCCGGAAAAGAGCAGCCAGACGATCACCGGCATGGTCGCCAGGATGATCGTCGCGAAGGCGGCGCGGGGCAGGCTGGCGAGGCAGAAGGAACAGGCGACCGAGCCGAGCGCCATGAACAGTGGCACGAAGGGTTTGTCGCCCATGGTCGATTCCAGCAGCGCCACGCCCCAGATGCCGAGCGCCAGCGCGACCAGGGCGGCCACCAGGGTCGTGTTGGTCAGATAGCGGCCGATCCGCGCCGGATCGGGCTGCAGATTGCGCCGGAACAGCCACATGATCGCCCGGATCGCGATCAGGCCCAGGAAACAGGCCGGCGCGACGATGGACAGCGAAACGGGGGCGAGGCCGTGGATCGAAAAGCCCAGGATGCACGTGTTGATGGTCAGCACGGCATAGAGAATGGGCACCTGCGTCCGCAGGATCTGGAATTGTTCGGCCTGAAGATCGGCCTTGAGTTCGGGCGGAAGACTGCGGGGCTGATACAATACTCGTCTCCAGCCTCGATCGATAGGCGTCGGGGCTTAAGAAAAGCTTATGTACGTCTTCCGTTTTTCGGGCGTTTTTCTACCCATGCCTTGCCGTCGGGCGCGGCGCAGCGCCTAGCTCGCCTTGCGCAGCGCCGCGACCTGCTTCGGCGTCACGGTCGACGGTTTCGCGCCGAAGCGGGCGGTGACGAAATTGGCCACCGCGGCGATCTCCGCGTCGCTATAGGCATGGCCGAACGCCGGCATCACGCTCTGGCCCTGCGCCGTGCTGCGCGATGCGCCCAGGATCACCACCTGCGCCACATTGGTCGCGGTCGGATCATTGACCGCGCGCGATCCGTTGAGCGTGGCAAGCCCGCTGAGCGCCCCTTGGCCGCTCCACGCATGGCATCCGATGCACGCGCCCTCGAAGATCTTCTTGCCCAAAGGCGAGGCCGTGTCGGCGGCGGCGAGCCGGTGCGTGGCGGGCGCCGGCTCGATCTTGGGCCGCGGCTCGTTGGGCGTGGCGACCGGCGGGGTCGACCGCACATAGGTCACCAATGCCGCGATGTCGGACGGCGTCAGATGCCTGAGGCTCAGATCGACCGCCTCGCCCATCGGCCCGGTGGCGGTGCCGCGCCCGGGCGCATGGCCCTGCGACAGATATTGGGCGAGCTCGGCATCGCTCCACATGCCCACGCCGCTGTCCTTGTCACCGGAGATGTTGAACGCGCGCCAGCCCGCCGCGACCGCGCCGGCATATTTGCGCCGGTTGTCCACTGCCTGCATCAGGTTGCGCGGCGTGTGGCAGTCGCCGCAATGCGCCATCGCCTCCGCCAGGTAGGCGCCGCGATTCCACGCCGGGCTGCGGTCCGCATTGGGCTCGAAGCGGCGGTTCGGGTTGAACAGCCCGCCCCAGATCGACATCAGCCCGCGCTGGTTGAACGGCCAGGAGAAGGTCAACTTCGGCCGCTGCAGATGGACCGGCGGCAGCGTGTTGAGATAGGCGCGGATCGCCAGCGCATCCGCATCGGTCATCAGCGTGTAGGAGGCATAGGGCATCGCCGGATAGAGATGCCCCTTCGGCCCCTTGCCCTCGCGCTACGCGGCAAGGAATTGCTGGTCGCTCCATCCGCCGATCCCGGTCTCCCGGTCCGGCGTGATGTTGGGCGACCAGATCGTGCCGAAGGGCAGGTTGAAGGGCAGCCCGCCGGCAAAGGGCGTGCCGCCCTTGGCGGTGTGGCACGCCTGGCAATCCGCCGCCCGCACCAGATATTGCCCGTGCGCGACCGGATCGGCCGAGGCTAAATCGGCCGGCACGCCGGTGGGCGAGGGGCCGTTGTAATCGGCCAGCGCCACCTTGTGCCCGCCCGCGAAATCCATCGCGCCGGGCCCGAAGGCGATCCAGGCGAACACGCCGCCACCCACCACGATCAGCGCGGCGACGACGATCAGGGCGATGCGACGCTTGCTCATGCCTCTTTCCTTCCCGCCAGCACGTCGCGGTCGATCGGCAGGCGGCGCAGGCGCTTGCCGGTCGCGGCGAAGATCGCATTGGCCAGCGGGGCGAAGGCGGCGGTCGTCCCGGCCTCGCCAATCCCGCCCGGCGCCTCGCCACTGCGCATGATGTGCACCTCGATCGGCGGCGTCTCGTTGATGCGGAGCATGCGGTAATCATGGAAATTGCTCTGCTGCACCCGCCCCTTCTCGATCGTGATCTCGCCGTGCAGCGCCGCGGTCAGCCCGAAGATCAGCCCGCCCTGCAACTGCGCGATGATCGTGTCGGGATTGACTGCGATGCCGGTGTCGACGACGCACGTCATCCGGTGCAGCGTCACCTCCCCGTCGCCATCGACCGCCACTTCGGCCACCGTCGCGATCCAGCTCGCAAAGGCCGGCTGCACGGCGACGCCGCGGCCGACGCCCGGGGGCAAGGGCGTGCCCCAGCCCGATTTCTCGGCCGCGACGCGCAGGGCTGCCTGCAGCCGCGGCGCCTTGCCCAGATTGTCCAGGCGGAACTGCACCGGGTCGACGCCGGCCTTGTGCGCCAGCTCGTCGATGAAGCTTTCGATGACGAACACATTATGCGCCGGCCCCACGCCGCGCCAGAATCCGGTCGGTACGCCGGGTGGCTCCTCGCGGACGAAGTTCACCTGGAAATTGGGTATGTCGTACGGCATGTCCTGCGCGCAATCCACCGCGTCGAAATCCTGGCCGTTGACGAAGGCCGGCGGCAGCCAGCGCGCCAGCACCGACGATCCGGTGATGATGTGATGCCACCCGGTGATCTTCCCGCCGTCGAGCTTGGCGCTCAGCCGGTCGTGCCAGGCGGGGCGATAGACGTCGTGCTGGATATCCTCCTCGCGGCTCCACACGACCTTGACCGGCGCCTTCACCTGCTGGGCGATCCGCACCGCCTTCTCGACCTGGTCCACCTCGAGCCGCCGGCCGAAGCCGCCGCCGAGCAGATGGTTGTGCACGATCACCTTGTCGAGCGGCAGGCCGGTGATCTTCGCCGCTGCCGCCTGGGCCCGGCTCATCACCTGGATGCCGGTCCAGATCTCGCAGGCACCGCCCGTGACATGCACGGTGCAGTTCATCGGCTCCATCGGCGCATGAGCGAGGAAGGGCACGTCATATTGTGCCTCGATCGGATCATGCTCCAGCGCCTTGGCGATATCGCCCCGCGTCTTGGCAACCACGCCGGGTCGCGTGCTCGCCTTCACCAGCGCGGCACGCACTTGCGCGGTATTCACCCCGGCATGGTCGCCCTCGGCCCATGTGATGTCGAGCGCGGCCAGCCCCTGCAGCGCCGCCCACATATGGTCGCCGACCACCGCGACCAGATCGTCGAGCACCACCGTCTGGCGGAATCCGGGCACCAATTTCGCGCGGGCGTCATCGACATGCGCCACCTTGCCGCCGAACACCGGCGAATGCGCCAGCGTCGCGAACTTCACCCCCGGCGGCATCGCGTCGATGCCGAATTTCGCCTGGCCATTGACCTTCTCCGGCGTGTCCAGCCGCCGCAGCGGCTTGCCGATCAGGCGGAAATCCTTCGGGTCCTTCAGCGGCGGATCGGCCGGCGGCTTCAGTCCGGCGGCGCGGCCCGTCAGCGCGCCATAACCGATGCGCCTACCGCTCGCGTCATGGATCACTTCGCTCGCCTCGGTGCGGCAGCTCGCCGGATCGACCTTCCAGCCGGCCGCCGCCGCCTGCACCAGGATCGCGCGCGTGCCCGCACCGGCCTTGCGCAACGGCAGCCAGAAAGCGCGGATCGAATTGGAATTGCCCGTCGCCTGCAACCCGAACACCGGATTGCCGTACAGCGCGTCGCTCGGCGGGGCATGCTCGAACGTCACATGGTCCCAGGCCGCGTCGAGCTCCTCGGCCAGGATCATCGAGATCGAGGTATAGGTGCCCTGGCCCATCTCGACCTGCGGCATCACCAGGGTGATCTTCCCCGTCGGATCGATCCGGATGAACGCGTTGGGCGCGAAGCCCGAAACAGTGGGTGCGGCCTCAAGCCCCGGCGCGACGAATCCGACGATCAGCCCGCCGCCCAGCACGGCGCCGATCTGCAACAGGGAGCGGCGGGAGAAAGCAGGGCCGGCTGGCGTCGGTGCGGTGAAGACATTCATGGAACGGGCCTCACGAAATGGGGAAGGGTCGCGAACGC
This sequence comes from Sphingomonas bacterium, assembly GCF_028293085.1. Classification (GTDB taxonomy): domain Bacteria; phylum Pseudomonadota; class Alphaproteobacteria; order Sphingomonadales; family Sphingomonadaceae; genus Sphingomonas. The sequence goes on along the minus strand of NZ_JAQGLC010000300.1, from coordinate 2,799 downwards.
TTCTGCGTCAGGCCGCCGCCGCTTTCCTGATCGCCTCGCGGATGCGGACATAGGTGCCGCAGCGGCAGATATTGCCGGCCATGGCGGCGTCGATATCGGCATCGTCGGGGGCGGGCGTCGTGGCGAGCAGGGCGGCGGCGGACATGATCTGGCCCGACTGGCAATAGCCGCACTGGATCACCTCGTGATCGAGCCAGGCGCGCTGCACCTTGGCGCCCGCCGGCGTCGCGCCGATCGCCTCGATCGTGGTGACGGCGCGACCGCCCAGCGATCCGACCGGCAGCTGGCACGATCTCAGCGGCGCGCCGTCGACATGCACCGTACAGGCGCCGCATTGCGCGATGCCGCAGCCGAATTTGGTACCGGTCAGCCCCAGCACGTCGCGCAGCACCCAGAGCAGGGGCATGTCGGGAGGCACATCGATCCGGTGCGCGGCGCCGTTGACGGTCACGTCGAGCATATCGCTCCTTCGCCGCCTAAGGGCAGCCAATGGGGCCGCTCGGAGCGTGACGCCGGTGTGCGTGCGCGTTCCGGATGGGCCGGATCGCAGGGGTGTCGGCCCCGCGTTTCGCCCGAACGCTACGTCCGGAGATTGATCAGCGTCAAGGCCGTCAGCCTCGCGCTTTTGTTTGAAGATGTTAGGCGCCGTTCGCGCCTGGCGGCATCGTCCGAAGACGCAATTCTGCCGCGACGCGTGAGCCATGCGCCGCGGCAAAACCCGGAAGCCGCCCGATGGACGGCCCCAATCTAGTTCTGGAACGCCATCTCGACGGCGACCTGGAACGTGCCTTCGTTGCCGCCCTTGAAATCGACCGTCTTCACCCGCTTCTTCGAAGCCGGCGGGATCAGGTCGGCCGGGGTCAGCACCAGCTCGTGCGTGCCGACGACATCGTCGAAATTGGGCGCACCGGTCGGCGTGCCCAGCGCACCGCCGATATCGGCGATCAGCTTCTTGACGCGCAGCGCGCGCGACATGCCGCTCGAGGCGGCAAGGCTGCCGACCGCGGCGAGCTTGACCAAAGTGCGCAGGGTGCCGGGCTTGCCGTCGTCATTCTCCATCACGGAGACGATGAACACCACGTCGTTCGGGCTGGCGATCGGCGCCGGGGTGGCGTTGTCGAGCGCCCAGAAAGGCTTGCGCGTCACACCCAGCGCATCGAACGCCGCCGCGACGGGGGCGGGCAGGTTCGGCGGGATCACGATCGTGCCATGGGTCTCGCCCTTGTCGACATCGCCCCAGGGGCCGTAGAGCGTGACTTCGACCTGCGGGATGAGCTGCTTGAGGTCCGCCGCGGTGACCAGGATATAGGGCTCGTCCGATCCGACCTCGGTGCTGTCGTCGATCGATTTGATGCTTTGTACTGCGAGTGCGAGGCTGTGTACCATGTTATAATCTTCCTTGCTTATGCATTTGTTGAAACGGAGGCGGAATTATACAGCGTACGACCGATCGAATTGGGCGATTACTCCAATATTGTACAAAAACGACATAGTATCTGTTCAAGTTGTTCGCCGATGACGCCTCTACTCATCTTCGTCTGAGTCGGAAAAAGACTGGCGACGAAAAAGCGACTAACGAGTCTTTCATGTATGACGCGCGGATATACCGCCGGAATTGGCGGTATATCTGGTGGGGCGATATATTTGCCTTCTGCCTCGTCTTGCGACCACGGCAGCTACGCTGCCGCTACGGGCGCCGATCGGTCGCTACGGCCGGTTGGCTGTTCTTGGCCGGAAATCGCCCGGGTTGATGCCGTGGCGCGCGAGCTTGTCGTAGAAGGTCTTGCGGGCGATCCCGAGCAGGGCCAGCGCCGTCCGCACGTCGCCGTCGGCGTTGGTCAGCGTCTCGCGCAGGATCGATGCCTCGAACTGATCGACCTGACCCGCCAGGCTGAGCTGCGTGGCGACCGGGGCCTTGTCGACCTCGGCGATGCCGAGGGCGGTGCGGCGCGCGAAATTGCGCAGCTCGCGAACATTCCCCGGCCAGTCATATTCGAGCAGGTGCCGTCGCGCACTCGTGTCGATCGCGGGCGCCGGACGGCCGATCTGCTCCGCGGCCTCGGCAAGGAAGTGGGCGAACAGCAAGGGGATGTCGGCGCGCCGCTCGCGCAACGGCGGGACGCGCAGCCGGATGACGTTCAGCCGGTGGAACAGGTCGCCGCGGAAACTCCCGTCGCGAACCCGTTCCTCGAGCGGATGCTTCGCCGCCGCGATCACCCGCATGTCGATGCTCCTCGGGGTGTCGGCGCCGAGCGGCGTCACCTCGCGCTCTTCCAGCACGCGCAACAGCATCACCTGGACGCCCATCGCCATGCTGTCGATCTCGTCGAGAAACAGCGTGCCGCGATGCGCGCTCTCGATCCGGCCGGCGACGCCGCGCGTCCGCGCCAGCATGCCGCCCTCGGTGCCGAACAGTTCCGCCTCGGCATGGCGGTCGGACAGCGCGCCGGCATTGATCGCGACGAACGGGCGTCCCCGGCGCGGGCCCGCGCGGTGCAGCAACAGGGCGACCAGATCCTTGCCGGTCCCCGTCTCGCCCTCGATCAGCACGTCGAAATCGCACCGCGCGATCTCCGCGATCGAATCACGCAACTGCACCATCACCGCCGTTTCGCCCATCAAGGGATGCGAATCCTCCGCGGCGGCCGCGGCCTCGCGGAGCTGGCGATTGTCGAGCACCAGCCGCCGCCGCTCGATCGCGCGGCGGACCGAGGCGATCAGATGATCCGCGCCGAACGGCTTGGTGATGAAATCGAACGCGCCGTCGCGCAGCGCCTCGACCGCCATCGGCACGTCGCC
>NZ_JAQGLC010000327.1 GCF_028293085.1 Sphingomonas bacterium | reverse complement strand
GCCTATGCGCCGCCACCGAAGAACACAGGCGCATCGCCGGGCCGCCAAGGCGCGAGGCGGACCATCGCCCGGTCGAACAGGTCCGAGCCGATATGCCGTGCGAGCCAGGCCTGGACGGCCGGCAGCGGCTGCGCGCCGAACCAGGCCCGGTCGGTCGCGGCGAACTGGCGGACAAAGGGCATGAGGGCGATATCGGTCAGTGACCTGCCCTCGCCGCACAGGTTGGTTGCGCGTGCCAGTCGCGGCTCGAGCTCGGCCAGGATCGCCAGACAGGCCGCACGGTGCGGGAGCGGATCGGCGTCGTGGCGATCGGGATATTTGTAGCGGTCGAGATGGTGCTTGAACGGGCCGTCATTGCGCGCGATCACCGCCGCGTCGTCGCCGGCGAGCCAGCCTTCCGGGTCCTGGCGGGCGAGCGCCCAGCGCATGATCTCGATACTCTCATCGATCACTGCGCCGTCCGGCAGCGCGAGCACCGGCACGGTGGCCTTGGGGGACGCGGCGACCATGTCCGCCGGCTTGTCGCGCAACGTGACCTCGCGAAGCTCCACCGTCTCCCCGGCGATCAGCACCGCCATCCGCGCGCGCATCGCATAGGGACAGCGCCGGAAACTGTAGAGGATGGGGAGCGACCCGCTCATCGGGCCGATGCGAGCGTCTCGGCATAGGCCTGTTCGACGCTGCGCGAGGCGGCATCCCAGCTATAGGCGCCGCTGGCCTCGCGGGCAGCGGCGCCCAGAGCGTGGCGCCGCTCGGGCGCGGCGATCAGCGTCGCGATCGCGGCGGCATAGGCATGGGGGTCGGTAGGGGTGCAGAGCAGCCCGGTCGTACCGTCTTCCAGCAACGCGCGGGCGCTGGGGGCGTCGGCGCTGACGATGACCAGGCCCGAGGCCATCGCCTCCAGCACGACATTACCGAAGGTCTCGGTCGTGCTCGGGGTGAGCATGATGTCGGCGGAGGCGATCGCGGTCGCCAGGTCCTCGCCGTCGAGATGGCCGGTAAGGACCGCGCCGGGGATCGCTTCGAACACACGCGCGGCGGGGCCGGCGCCGACCACGAGCGGGCGCACCTTTTGGCCGGCGGCCTGGAGCAGGCGGACCGTGGCGGCGAACACGTCCACGCCCTTTTCCGCGACCAGCCGGCCGAGAAACAGGATCGCGACGTCGTCGTCCGCAAAGCCGAGCCGGATGCGCGATGCGGGGTCGCGGCGCGCCGGATTGTAGCGGTCGCGGTCAATGCCGCGGCTCCAGACGCGGACGCGGTCGTCGCCGCGCGTCGCCTTCATCTCGGCGGCGAGTCCGGGAGTGGGCACCAGCACCATGTCGCTGCGGCGGTAGAAGCGGCGAAGATGCGCCTCGATCGCCGGGCGGATCCAGCCAATGCCGTAATAGGCCGGGTAGGTTTCGAACAGGGTGTGGAGGCTGGCGATAACGGGCACGCCGATGCTTTTGGCGAAGGTCTGGGCGCGGGTGCACAGGATGTCCGGGGTCGCGACATGGATAAGGTCGGGGACGAACGCCGCGACGTCGCGCTTGATCGCATGTGGCAGGCCGAGCGCCAGGCGAAACTCGCCGCGCACCGGGAGCTGGATCGAGGGCACCGGAATGAGGGTGCCTGTCGGCTCGAAGGCGGGGGTGTCGGTGACGGGCGAATAGACGCGGGCATGATGACCGGCCTTTTCGAGATAGCCGACGAGGCGGTTGAGCGCCTGGTTCGCGCCCTCGCGGACATAATTGTAATTGCCGGAGAACAGCGCGATCCGCACCGCGGGCTCAGACGCTGCGGAAGTTGAGGACGGCGTTGAGCAGGAAGGCGCTCAGCCCCGCAAAGACCGAGGCGATCACGCGGGCGACGAGATAGTTCATGCCGAGCAGATCGGTGAAGGCCGCGAACAGCACCAGGGTGACGAGCAGCCCGACCCCGGCGTTGACGAAGAACCAGACATAGCCCGAGGCCAAAGCGCGGTCGCTGCCCGGGAAGATCCAGAGGCGGCAGAATGCGTAGTGAATCGAGTTGGCGACGATGAACGCCAAAGTGACGGCGATCAGCTTGTCCATACCGAGATACTGGACCAGCACCCAGAGCAGGACGATGTCGAAGGCGAAGACCGAGCAGCTGACCACGGTATTGCGCGCGAGCAACACCGCGACCTTGCCGCTCCAGATCCGCGAGAACAGGCTGGCGCGATCGCTTTCGATGATTTCCGGGATTTGGCTGCCTGCTTCCGAAACGATGATTTCCCGTCGAATGACCGAGCGGCGACAAAGCATTGCCGCGGTGCTTTGCACAAGCCTAATCCGCCCATGCCGAGTACCCGCCGTGACCGGGAGCGATTTCCCCGATATCTAACCGCGCTGCGCGCCACGTGAAGGAGCAGGACTCATGACCCTTGCCTGCAAGACGATCGTCTCGCCGGTCGGCCGGCTGAAGCTCGTCGCCGGCGAGACGGGCCTGGTGGCGATCCTGTGGGAGAAAGACGGGCCGGATCGCGTGCGCCTCGGGGCGCTGGTGGAGGAACCCGGCCATCCGATTCTGGCCGAGACGGAGAAGCAGCTCGGCGCCTATTTCGCCGGCACGCTGAGGGCGTTCACCGTCCCGCTCGATTTCCGGGGAACCGACTTCCAGAAGAGCGTCTGGGCCGCGCTGCTGACGATCCCGTTCGGCGAGACGCGCAGCTATGCCGAGATCGCGCGGCAGATCGGCCGGCCGACCGCGTGCCGTGCGGTGGGAGCCGCGAACGGGCGGAATCCGATCTCGATCATCGCGCCGTGCCACCGCGTGATCGGATCGGACGGATCGCTGACCGGCTTCGGCGGTGGGATCGCGGCGAAGGAGCATCTGCTGGGGCTGGAAAGTGCTGCGCCCTGACCCGCGGCTTCCTCGACAAACCGCAACCGCCTACCCACATTCGACGCGATTGGAGAAACCCCCATGAGCATTTATCGCAAGACTGACGACGCCGTTTCCGCGCTGACGCCGGAGCAATATCGCGTCACCCAGCAGAGCGGCACCGAGCGCCCCGGCACCGGCGAATATCTCTACAACAAGGAGCCGGGCATTTACGTCGACATCGTCTCGGGCGAGCCGCTGTTCGCTTCGTCCGACAAATTCGACTCCGACTGCGGCTGGCCGAGCTTCACCAAGCCGATCGAGCCGGCGCATGTCGCCGAACTGAAGGATGTGTCGCACGGCATGGTCCGCATCGAGGTGCGCTCGGCACAGGGCGACAGCCATCTCGGCCACGTCTTCGATGACGGCCCGCGCGATCGCGGCGGCCTGCGCTATTGCATCAACTCGGCGTCGCTGCGCTTCGTCGGCCGCGACGACATGGCGGCGCAGGGTTACGGCGCCTATCTCGATCAGGTGGAGGAAGTGGCATGACCCGGGAAACCGCCATTCTCGCCGGGGGCTGCTTCTGGGGCATGCAGGACCTGATCCGCAAACTGCCGGGCGTGATCGCAACTCGCGTCGGCTATTCGGGCGGCGAAGTGCCCAACGCGACCTATCGCAATCACGGCAATCATGCCGAGGCGATCGAGATCGTCTTCGACACCGACAAGACCGATTACCGCGCGCTGCTGGAATTCTTCTTCCAGATCCACGATCCGACCACCCTCGACCGCCAGGGCAATGATCGCGGCGCGAGCTATCGCTCGGCGATCTACTACACCAACGACACGCAGAAGGCGGTGGCCGAGGACACGATCGCCGATGTCGAGGCATCGGGCCTGTGGCCCGGCAAGGTCGTGACCGAAGTGACGCCCGCGAGCGATTTCTGGGAGGCCGAGCCCGAGCATCAGGATTATCTGGAGCGCCTGCCCAATGGCTATACTTGTCACTTCGTCCGCCCGGGCTGGAAGCTGCCGCACCGGGAAACCGCGCAGGGCTGGTCAGAGACGAGACTGGACCGCGCCACGCAGGATCGGGAGCAGTCGCCGCCGGAGAAATCGATCTTGGCGGGCCGGTCCTGATAGTCCGGCCTCCCCGTCAAGCATGGAGGGGCACTCCCACCCGGCCGTGGTCCAATCAAGGACTCTGGCGACATGTTTCCGACTCACTTCAGACCGATGGCCTCGCCCTCCCGTCGGGAAGTTACCGCCATTCGCCGTGATGATTGCGCCTAAATTAGTTAGGCTGTG
>NZ_JAQGLC010000324.1 GCF_028293085.1 Sphingomonas bacterium | reverse complement strand
GCTGGACCTATGGTTTTCCCGAGCTCGAGCCCGGCCAGATGGCCGCGATCGCGGAGGCGCCGCGAGTGTCGAACCCCGGCTGCTATCCGACCGGCTTTCTCGCGCTGGTGAGGCCGTTGGTCCGGGCCGGGCTAGTACCCCCCGACTGGCCGATCGCGGTCAACGCGATCTCCGGCTATTCGGGTGGTGGCAAGGCAATGATCGCCGAGTTCGAGGGCAAGTCGCCCGCTCCCGCGGCGCGCGTCTATTCCCTCGGCCTGGTGCACAAGCATTTGCCCGAAATGCAGAAACACGCCCGGCTGGAGCATCCACCGATCTTCATGCCCTCGGTCGCCAACACCTATCGCGGCATGATCGTCGAGGTCCCGCTCCCGCTCCACATGTTCGTGCGCCGGCCGACGCTGGCAGCCTGCGAGACGGCGTTGCGTGAAGCGTACAAGGATTCGCCGATCGTGAGGGTCGTCGACGGCGACGCAGAGACGGTCGCGATCGAGGACGATGCGGGCACCGACCGGCTGACGCTCCGGGTCTGCGGCAATGCCGAAACCGGCCAGGCCCGCCTGATCGCGACGCTCGACAATCTCGGCAAGGGCGCGGCGGGAGCCGCCGTCCAGAACCTCAATATCATGGCCGGATTCGATCCCGTCGCCGGATTGACCCTCTGACGCGCACGAATCCGACGGTCTGACTACGTATTCACCTTGGCCGGGCGCACCTGCGTCTGTTAGGCGCACGGCGAAATCGCCATTCAGGAGACATTATGCGCGATCCGGTGGGTAAGCTGCTGCTGTTCGGCGCGACGGGGGACCTTGCGCAGCGCATGCTGCTGCCGTCGCTCTACGGGCTTCATGCCGACGGCCTGTTGCCCGAAGGGCTGACGATCACCGGAACCGCGCGCTCCGAGCATGACGATGCGAGCTATCGCAAGTTCGCCAAGCAGGCACTCGACGAATTCCTGCCCGAGGACCGCAAGGACGAGAAGGCGATCAAGAGCTTCCTCGAGCGGCTTGGCTATCAGGCGCTCGATGCGACCGATCTGGGCCATTACAACCTGCTCGCGAAGAAGGTCGGGGACGTCGCCGGCGGCCTCGCCATCTTCCTGTCGACCGCCCCTTCCCTGTTCGAGCCAGTGATCCGGGGACTCGAATCGGCCGGCCTGGCCGGTGAAACCGTCCGCATCGGGCTGGAAAAGCCGCTCGGCTATGATCTGGCGTCCAGCCGGGAGATCAACGACACGGTCGCGACGGCTTTCCCGGAGAGTCGCACCTTCCGGATCGACCATTATCTCGGCAAGGAGACGGTGCAGAACATCCTGGCGCTGCGCTTCGGCAACAGCTTCTTCGAGCCGGTGTGGAATGCGCAGGGGATCGACAACATCCAGATCACGATCGCCGAGACGGTCGGGCTGGAGGATCGCGCGGGCTATTACGATACGGCCGGCGCGCTGCGCGACATGGTCGCCAACCACATGCTCCAGCTCCTCGCCCTGATCGCGATGGAGCCCCCTGCCCGCTTCGACGGCACCGCGATCCGCGACGAGAAGGCGAAGGTGTTCCGCTCGCTCCGCAAGATCAAGCCGGAGGAAGCGCCGCATATGACGGTGACCGGCCAATATACCCAGGGCGCCGTCAACGGCGCGATCGTGAAGGGTTATATCGACGAGCTGGGCAAACCGTCGACGACCGAGACCTTCGTCGCGATCAAGGCGCATGTCGACAATTGGCGCTGGCAGGGCGTGCCCTTCTATCTGCGCACCGGCAAGCGCATGCCGAACCGCCATTCCGAGATTGCGATCCAGTTCAAGGCGGTGCCGCATTCGATGTTCGCGAGCCGCGGCGGGCTGCTCCAGCCCAACATGCTGATCATCCGGCTGCAGCCCGAGGAATATGTCCAGCTGCTGGTGATGGCGAAGGAACCGGGGCTCGACCGGGACGGGATCCGCCTGCGCGAGGTGCCGCTGAACCTCAGCCTCGATGCCGAATTCGCGGGCACGCGGCGGCGCATCGCCTATGAGCGGCTGTTGCTCGACCTGATCGAGGGCGACCCGACCCTGTTCGTCCGTCGGGACGAGGTGGAGGCGCAGTGGGAATGGATCGACGCGATCCGCGCCGGCTGGATCGCCAACGATGTTAAGCCGAAAAGCTACGGATCGGGCACCTGGGGTCCGTCGGCGGCGATCGCGCTGACCGAACGCGACGGGGTGACTTGGCAGGACGATTGACGGGCGAGGCAAGAGCGCTCCTCGCAGTGAATGACAATAAGGTGATGAAATGAGCGACGAAATCGAATGGTGGGATTATGACGATGCGGCCGAGATGGCGGCGGCGGTCGCGGGCGATATCGCCTTCGTGATCGAAAGCGCGATCGACGCGCGCGGTGGCTGCGTCATCGCGCTCGCGGGCGGCAAGACACCGCTGCCGATCTACGAGAAGCTCGCCGCGACCAAGCTCGACTGGAAGCGCGTGACGATCATCCCGACCGACGAGCGCATCGTGCCGCTCGGCGATCCGCTGTCCAACATCACCGCGATCGGCAAGGCCTTCCTGCCCAAGGGCGCGCGGGTGATCCCGATCGTGAGCGAGGCGGCCAAGGACTATCGCGCCGCCGGCAAGGCCGCCGATGCGCGTCTCGGCGACCATCACTGGCCGCTCGACCTGTGCCTGCTGGGCGTCGGCGCGGACGGACACACCGCCTCGATCTTTCCCGGCCCCGATTATGAGGAAGCCATTGCCGGCCCACGCGAGCGCCGCGCGCTCGGCGTGATGCCCGATCCGATGCCAGCCGACGCGCCGGTTGCCCGGATCACGCTCAGCCGCGCCGCGATCGTCTCCGCCAAGGCGCTGATGATTGCCGTGACCGGCGATGCGAAGCGCAAGGTGATCGAGGCCGCGATCAAGCAAGGCCCTTCCTCGGCCTATCCGATCGGTCGCGTGCTCGCCGACGCCGAACTGCCGGTCGACATCCATTGGAGCCCTGCATGACCCTTCATGCCGATGTGAGCGCGGTCACCGACCGGATCATCGCCCGGTCGAAACCGACCCGTGACGCCTATCTGGCGCTGATCCGGCATGAGCGCGATACGCATATCGACCGCCCCGCGCTCGGCTGCGCCAACCTCGCGCACGGTTATGCCGGCACGGAGGAGGACCGCGACACGATGAAGGCGGGCGGCCGCATGAACATCGGCATCGTCACCGCGTACAACGACATGCTGTCGGCGCACGCGACCTATTACCGCTATCCCGAGCAGATGAAGATCTGGGCGCGCGAAGCGGGCGCCACGGCGCAGGTGGCGGGCGGCGTGCCCGCCATGTGCGACGGCGTGACCCAGGGCTATCCCGGCATGGAGCTGTCGCTGTTCAGCCGCGACACGATCGCGTTGAGCACCGCGGTGGCGCTCAGCCACGGCATGTTCGAAGGCGCGGCATTGCTCGGCATCTGCGACAAGATCGTGCCCGGCCTGCTGATGGGCGCGCTGCGCTTCGGCCATCTGCCGATGATCCTGATTCCCGGCGGGCCGATGCGGTCGGGCCTGGCCAACAAGGCCAAGGCCGCGGTTCGCGAGCAGTTCGCCGAAGGGAAAGCCAGCCGCGAGGACCTGCTCGAGGCGGAGATCGCCGCCTATCATTCCAAGGGCACCTGCACCTTTTACGGCACGGCCAATTCCAACCAGATGATGATGGAGGTGATGGGCCTGCACATGCCCGGCGCCGCCTTCGCCAATCCGGGCACGAAGCTTCGCCAGGAACTCACCCGCGCCGCTGTCCACCGCCTCGCGGAGATCGGCTGGAACGGCGACAGCTACCGCCCGCTCGGTGAGTGCGTCGACGAGAAGGCGATCGTCAATGCCGCGGTCGGCCTGCTCGCGACCGGCGGCTCGACCAACCACCTGATCCACCTGCCCGCGATCGCCGCGGCGGCAGGCGTGGTGATCGACTGGGAAGACTTCGATCGCCTTTCCAAGGCGGTACCGCTGATCGCGCGCGTCTATCCGAACGGCTCGGCCGATGTGAACGGGTTCGAGGATGCCGGGGGCATGCCGTACGTCATTCGCGAGTTGCTCGACGCCGGAATGCTCCACCGGGACTTGAAGACGGTCGCCGGGGATGACATGACAACGTACGCCAAACGCCCCACGATGCAGGGCGAGGCGCTGGGATGGGTGGATGTGGGGGCCAGTAGTGACGAAACGATCTTGCGCCCCGCTGCCGCGCCCTTTGCGCCCGAGGGCGGATTCCGCATCCTTAAGGGCAATCTCGGCCGGGCGTGCATCAAGGTGAGCGCGGTCGAGCGCGATCGCTGGACGATCGAGGCGCCGTGCCGCATCTTTTCGGATCAGGGCGCCGTCCAGGCAGCGTTCAAGGCCGGCGAACTCGATCGTGACGTCATTGTCGTGATGCGTTTCCAGGGCCCGCGCGCGAACGGCATGCCCGAGCTTCACAAGCTGACGCCACCGCTCGGCGTGCTCCAGAACCGGGGCTTCCGCGTCGCGCTCGTCACCGACGGGCGCATGTCCGGGGCGAGCGGCAAGGTGCCGTGCGCGATCCATTGCTCGCCCGAAGCGCTTGGCGACGGGCCGCTGGCGAAACTGCGCGACGGCGACGTGATCCGCATGTCGGCTGACACCGGTGACCTGATCGCGCTGGTCGATTCGGACGAATGGGCTTCACGCCCCTTCGCCGCCGCGCCGCCCGCCGCGCAGGGCATGGGCCGGGAATTGTTCGGCCTGTTCCGCAGCGGCGCGAACGAGGCGGAAAAAGGTGCCTCGGCGGTGCTGGCCGCAATGGGATGGTGAACATGGAAGTCGTCGCGGTCGATATTGGCGGAACGAACGTCCGCTTCGCCATCGCCGAGGTCGCCGGCGGCCGGGTCGTCTCGCTTGGCGAGACCGCGATGCAGAAGACCGCCGATCATGCCAGCCTGCAGACCGCCTGGCAGGCCTTCGCCGCGTCGCTTGACCGTCCCCTGCCCCGCGCCGCCGCCATCGCGGTCGCTTCGCCGATCGGCGGCGAGCTGATCAAGCTCACCAACAACCCGTGGATCATCCGCCCAGCTCTGGTCCGCGAGCGGCTGGAGGTCGATGATTTCGTCCTGATCAACGATTTCGGCGCGATCGGCCAGGCCGCCGCGCAGCTCCCCGACCATTATTTCCTGCATCTTTGCGGCCCGGACGAGCCCTTCGCGCACAAGGGCATGCTGACGGTCTGCGGTCCGGGCACCGGGCTTGGCGTGGCGCAGATCCTGTGCACGCCTGACGGCTATCACGTCATCGAGACCGAGGGCGGCCATGTCGATTTTGCACCGCTCGACGACCTCGAGGACGCGATGCTCAAGCGGCTGCGGCGCACTTACAATCGCGTCTCGACCGAGCGGATCGTCGCCGGCCCGGGCATCGTCACCATCTACGAGACGCTCGCCGAGATCGAAGGCCGCGCGGTTCAGCGGCTCGACGACAAGGCGATCTGGCTCATGGCGCTCGAAGGCAAGGACAGCCTCGCGCTCGCCGCACTCGACCGTTTCTGCCTCAGCCTCGGCGCGGTCGCCGGCGATCTCGCGCTGGCGCACGGCGCAAAGGGCGTGGTGATCGCAGGCGGGCTGGGCTTGCGCCTCAAGGATCATCTGGCGCGCTCGGGCTTTGCCGAGCGATTCGCGGCGAAAGGGCGTTTCCGGACGCGGATGGAAGCGATACCGGTGAAGCTCATCACCCATCCCCAGCCCGGCCTGTTCGGCGCCGCGGCCGCCTTTGCCCAGGAGCATGCCCGATGAGCGGTATCGAGACGATCATGCGGACGAGCGCGGTCATCCCCGTGCTGGTGATCGACGACGCCGCGACCGCGCGGCCGCTCGCCGAGGCGCTGGTCGCGGGCGGGCTCAGGGTGCTCGAAGTGACGATGCGCACCGCCGCCGCGCTCGACGCGATCCGCGAGATGAAGCAGGTACCCGGCGCGATCGTCGGCGCGGGCACGGTCGTCTCGACCGAGCAGTTCGAGCAGGTCATGGATGCCGGTGCCGAGTTCATCGTCTCGCCGGGCCTGACCGAGCGGCTCGCTCAGCCGATCGTGGCGAGCGGCGTACCCTATCTGCCCGGTATCGCCACGGCGGGCGACATCATGCGCGGCCTCGACCTGGGGCTCGAGCACTTCAAATTCTTCCCGGCCGAGACCTCCGGCGGCCTGAAGGCGCTGAAGGCGCTCGCCGCGCCCTTCTACCAGTGCAAATTCTGCCCGACTGGCGGCATCACCGAGGCAAGCGCGCCCGACTGGCTCGGCTTCGGGCCAGTGCTGTGTGTGGGCGGAAGCTGGGTGACCGGCGGCACCATGGCCGAGGTCGAGGCGAAGGCCCGCGCAGCCGCGGAGCTTCGCCGCTAGGCGTTACATCTCGCCGCGTGAGCGCCTGATCGCATACCATTTCTGGACGTTGGCGTTGTGCTGCTCGAGCGTGTCGGCGAACACGTGCCCGCCCGTCCCGTCCGCGACGAAATAGAGCGCGTTGGACTGTGCCGGATCGAGCACCGCGTCGATCGATGCACGGCCGGGGTTGCAGATCGGCCCGGCCGGCAGGCCCGTCATCGCATAGGTGTTGTAATCGTTCACCGCATGCACCTCCGACGCGAGGATGCGGCGGCCGAGTGGTCGGCCCTTGGTGATCGGATAGATGATCGTCGGATCGGCCTGGAGCATCATCCCCCGCTTAAGCCGGTTCGCATAGACCGCGGCGACCATGCGCCGCTCGCTCGCCTTGCCGGTTTCCTTCTCGACGATCGACGCCAGGATCAGCGCCTCGCGCGGCGTGCTCACGGCGATGCCGGGCTTCCGCTTCTCCCAGGCGTCGGCGAGGTAGCGCACCATCGCGCGCTGCATCCGCTTGATCATGAACAGCCGCGTATCGCCGCGCTCGAAGCTGTAGCTGTCGGGCAGGATCGTGCCCTCGACCGGCACGATCGCCGGCCCTTCGAGCCCCGGCGTCTTGTCGAGCGCCGCCTTGACCATCACCGAGGGCCAGCCCTCCGGGATCGTCACGAAGCGCTGCAGCGTCTTGCCGCCCTGCAGGACCTTCAGGATATCGGCCTGGCTGAGATGCGCAGGCAGTCGATATTCGCCCGCCTTGATCGGCGTGTCGGCGCCGAGGAAGCGGGCGAACAGCCGGAACTGGCTGGCTGACCGGATCGCCCCGGCCTTTTCGAGCTGGGTCGATGCGTTCGCCAGGCTGGTGCCCGGCGCGATCTGCAGCGTGATATTATGCGTCAGCGGGCCCCGGCCGCTCCAATATTGCAGCCCGACGAACGCCGCGACGATCGCGGCGAGCGCCAGCAGCAAGCCGAGGCAGCCAAGCTTGCGCACGCCTCCTAGACGGCCCGCATGACGAGGCTGGCATTGGTGCCGCCAAAGCCGAAGCTGTTGTTGAGCACCGCTTTCACCGAACGCTTCTTGGCGACGTGCGGCACGAGATCGACGCCGGCGCAATTGTCGCTCGGATTGTCGAGGTTGAGCGTCGGCGGCACAATCTGGTCGCGCAGCGCCATGATGCAGAAGATGCTATCCTCCGCGCCCGCGCCACCGAGCAGATGCCCGATCGCCGACTTGGTCGAGCTCATCGACAGCGTGTCGATATTGTTGCCGAACAGGCGGCGCACCGCGTTCAGCTCGAGCTCGTCACCGAGCGGCGTCGAGGTGCCATGCGCGTTGATATAGTCGATGTCCGACAGGGCCAGGCCCGACTTCTTCATCGCCATTTCCATCGATCGGAACGCGCCCGAGCCTTCCGGATGCGGCGCGGTGACGTGATAGGCATCGCCCGACAGGCCATAGCCGATCACCTCGGCATAGATTTTCGCGCCGCGCGCCTTGGCCCGCTCATATTCCTCGAGGCAGACGACGCCCGCGCCCTCACCCATCACGAAGCCGTCGCGATCCTTGTCATAAGGCCGGCTGCCCTTTTCGGGCGTATCGTTGAACCCGGTCGACAGCGCGCGCGCCTGGGAGAAGCCGGCGATGCCGAGCGGGCAGATCGCGCCCTCGGCGCCGCCCGCGAGCATCACGTCGGCATCGTCCATCGCGATCATCCGCGCGGCATCGCCGATCGAATGGGCGCCGGTCGAGCAGGCCGTGACCACCGCATGGTTCGGCCCCATCAGGCCGTATTTGATCGAGACCTGGCCCGAGATGAGGTTGATTAGGCGGCCATGGACAAAGTGCGGCGAGACCCGGCTCGGGCCCTTTGCGTGCAGGACCAGCGACTCGCTCTCGATCCCCGGGAGCCCGCCAATGCCGGAGCCGATCGAGCAGCCCGCGCGGAAACGCTCGGCCTCGCTCATTTCGGTGAGCCCGGCGTCCTCGAGCGCCTGGC
>NZ_JAQGLC010000285.1 GCF_028293085.1 Sphingomonas bacterium | reverse complement strand
CGTTGATCATCCAGATCATGACGAACACGATGAAAGGCAGCGATCCGATGATATAGGCCGAGGCCTTGGATTCGGACGACATCGCCTTGATCTTCAGCTTCATCTGTCCGCGCATGCGCAGCACATTGGCCAGGTTGGCGAGCGTCTCGGCAAGGTTGCCGCCGGTCTCGCGCTGGATCGCGATGGTGATCACGAAGAACTGGAATTCGGGGGTACCGAGCCGGTCGGCGGTCTCCTGGAGCGCGGCGTCCATTGTCCGGCCGATCTTCATCTTGTCGGTGATCGAGCGGAATTCGACGCCGACCGGTCCCTCGACCTCGCTGCCGACCACCGCGATCGTCTCGCTGATCGGCAGACCCGAGCGCAGGCCGCGGACGAGCAACTCGATCGCATCGGGAAATTTTGCGGTGAACTTGGCGACACGGCGCTTGATCGAATAGCCGACGACCATGTGCGGAATGCCCGCGCCGAGCATCAGCCCGACGAGCAGCGACAGCAGCAGCGGCAGGCCCTGGAGCCAGAGCAGCAGGCTGACGACGACGGTGATGCCCATTGTCGCCATGCCATATTGGCCGACCGTCCAGGTCTTGCCGGTCATCGCGAGGCGTTTCTTCAGCAGAGCGGGGCGGGGCAGGAAGCGCATCGCCGCCGCGTCCATCTTGTTGCCGCGGCTCGCCGTGATGCGGCGCATCTGCGCCTCGACCAGCGCGTTCGACGAATCATTGTGCCGGGCGCGCACGGCAACGAGCCGCCGCGCCTGCGCCTTTTCCGGCGAGGGGCCGGCAAAGGCGAAGGCGACGAGCACCAGCACCACGGCGGCACCGGCGAGCATCATGATGAACGGCATCAATTCCATTGCTGTATCAAGCGCTCCGCTTGGTTGACGGACGGTTTACGCGCCCGGTTTATTCGACGACTATTTCTTCGCGGCCCGCTTCGGCATCATCGATTTGAGATCGGCGAACTTGCCCATCAGCGACCCGCCCTTGGGCGGCGCCTTCTTCTTGGCCCCGCCGTCGACCTCGGCCGCGTCGCCGACGCCCATGATCCTCGTCGCGAGCTCGACCATCGGCTGGATCGTCTTCGATCCCTTGCCGGCCTCGGCCAGTGGCTTGCCGAGCTTGGCCGCCTGCGCGCCGAGCTTCTGGTCGAAGGGCACGACGAAATCGATCTTGCGCTCGATCGAGCCCTCGAAATCCTTGCGGCTGATCTCGAGATGCCCATTGGCATGGACCTTGTTGGCCACGACGAAGACTTGGGTCTGCGGCGCGTTCGACTTGAGCCAGGACAGGATACGGATCGAATCGCGCGCCGCGGCCAGGGTCAGCTCGGTCACGACGACCGCCGCCTGGACATCGGTGATCAGATGCGGGTGCAGCACCAGCATGTTGCGCGGCAGATCGACGATCGTGCATTCGAACGCCGCCCGCATCTCCTCCTGCAGCTGGTAGAAGGCGGCGCCGTCGGTCAGCACCGGCGAGTTGATCGGCGCCTCGGCGGAGAGCACCGACAGCGTCTCGCTGGATTTCACCATCGCGCGCTCGATGAACAGGCCGTCGATGCGGCTCGGATTCTCGATCGCGTCGGTCAGGCCGCGGCCGGGCTCGAGATCGAGCGCCAGCGCGCCGGTGCCGAAATGGACGTCGAGATCGAGCAGCGCGGTGGTCCGGCCGCCCTTCTCGCTGAGGATCCAGGCGACCGAGGTGGCGATCGTGGATGCGCCCACGCCGCCGCGCGCGCCGATAAAGGCGGTCGAGCAATGCGGCCGCTCGCCGCTGGCGTCGACGACCTTGGGCGCGTTGAGGATGGTCTGCGCATGGGTGAAGGCCTCACGCAGCATGTCGGGGTTGAGCGGCTTGAGCAGATAATCCTGGATGCCGCTCACCACGAGATCGCGGTAGAGGCGCACATCGTTGACCTGGCCCGCCGCGATCACGACGGTGCCGGGCTCGCAGACCTCGGCCAGCGCGTTGATGTCGTTCAGCGGATCGCCCGATTCGGAGAGATCGACGAACAGGATCTGCGGGCTCGCGGAGACCGAGAGCGACTGCACCGCGTTGCGCAGCCCGCCCTTGTTCACCTTTTCGGGCACCCAGCCCATTTCGACCGCGACGGGGCGGACGATCTCCGCCGTCGTCTCGTCGCAGACAAAGGCCACGAAGGGCTCGCGGTTGCCGACCCGTCCGGAAGAATTGAAGGGCGCATTCATGTTATTTGGCTCCCGGATCTTTCAGGCCGCCTGCGCCGGTCGGCGTGGCCTTGCGGTAGGCTTCGATCGCGCGCGATGAGGCGACGGTGTCGTTGGTGTCCGCGCCCGGCTGGCCGCGCACCAGATCGGCGGGATTGGCGATCATCGCCGCCAGGTTCGAATTGATCGCGCAGCCCTGGTTGGACGAGGTGTTGCTCTCGAATTCCGGCTGGTGCGTCCGGCTGAAATCGGGGCATCCGGGCACGGTGGCCTTCATCCGGCTGACGACGATGCGGACGGTGCCGGGCGCGACGGCCGCGCCGGTGACGGGTGTGTCGTCCGACAGCAACAGGCCGTAGCGCGCGATCTGCCCGGCAATATCGTCGCGGACGCCGCCGCCATAGGGATTGGGATCGTCGATCGCGACACGATCGCCATAGCCGAGCCGGAGCGAGGCCATCCACCCGGCGAGGCGCCGATCCTCGCCCGGGGCGAGCGTGTTGCCGCTGGTGTTCACGTCGAACACGTAATCGGTACGGCTCACCACGGGCTGGTGGACCGATTCGAGGCCGCGGTTCTTCGTGCCGCTACAGGCGCCCAGCAGCAGAGCCGGGACGAGGGCGGTAGCGAGGAGGATCGTACGCTTGAACATGGGTATGTCCCTCGAATCGGAGATCAATTGACGCTGAAGCCGGGCGCGGCGCTGACCGCGGGCTTCGATTTCGACTTGGTTTCGGGCGGGGTGCTCTTCGCCACCGGTTCCTCGCGGCGCTGCTGCGGGGCGGGAGCGGTGGGGAGGACGGGCATGGGAGCCGCCGCGCCGAACGCCGGCTCGGCGCCCACGGGCGGGGCCATGCTCGGCTTCGGCCGGTCACCGCCGGTGGTGCCGCCGCCGAGCTGGCCGAACAGCACGCGATCGAGATCGGTCGGCGCCTTGTAGCCGTCGGTCGGCAGGACGATGTCGTTCGCGTTGACCGGCTTCACCAGATAGGGGGTGATGACGATCACGAGCTCGGTTTCGTTGCGCTGGAAGGCGTTCGAGCGGAACATCGCCCCGAGGATCGGCACGTCGCCGAGGCCGGGGGCCTTGTCGATCGTGTTCTGGTGATCGTTCTGGAGCAGGCCCGCGATCATGAAGCTCTGGCCCGAGCCGAGCTCGACCGTGGTTTCCGCACGCCGCGTGGTCAGCGCCGGTATGACCGTGCCGCTGATCGTCACCGCGCCGGCCGCCGACAACTGCGACACTTCCGGGCGGACGCGCAGCGAGATGCGGCCATCGGCAAGGACGGTCGGGGTGTAGGACAGGCTGACGCCATACTGCTTGTATTCGACCGAGACCGCGCCGAGTCCCTGACTGACCGGGATCGGGATCTCGCCGCCGGCGAGGAAAGTGCCGGTCTCGCCCGACAGTGCGGTCAGGTTCGGGTTGGCGAGCGTCGACACCTGGCCGATGCGCTCACCCAGATCGATCGCGCTCAGCACGTCGAGGCCGAGCAGCTTGCCGGCCAGGCCGAGCGTGGTGTTCTCCGCGCCCTTGGTGAAGGCGGAGACGGTGCCCGTGCCCGGATAGACGAAGTCGCCGAGCTTGGGATCATAAGGCAGGCTGATCGTGCCCGCCGGGAAACCGAATTTCGACGACGCATCGAGCATCGGCAGCGTCGAGGTGTCGACCGAGCCGATCGTCCCGGGGATGCGCGTGCCGGAGGAGACGCCGAACTGGAAACCGCCGGTCTGATCGCGCGTCAGCAGATTGGCGCCGATATTCTTGACGAAGCTGCGGCTGACCTCGGCGAAGCGCACCTGCAGGTTCACCTGGAGCGGCGTCGCGGTGCGAAGCCGGTTGAACACGCCGATCTTCAGCACGGCACCGGGGCTCGACGCGTCGACTCCGGGATTGAGCAAAGCCGTCACCAGCCGCTCGGCCTGGGCGGAATCGTCGGGCGTGGCGACCGTGCCGGTGATCACGGCGATCTGGCCGGTCGTGGTCACGCGGATATCGGCATCGGGCATGGCGAGCTTCAGCATGCGATCGATCGAGGTGATGTTCTGGCTGACCCGGATGTTCGTCGAATAGACGACGGCGCCGCTCGCGCTGGTCGCGAACAGGGTCGCCTCGCCGAATTCCTTGCCGAACAGGTGGATCTGGCGCGGGTTGCTGACATAGACGTCCGCCACGGTGGGGTTGGACACCCACACATCGGTGACGTTCGACGGCAGCGTGATCAATTCACCCTGGCCGATCGAGAGCAGCACCTCGCGGGTGGGGCGCTGCGTGCCGACCGGCGTGCCGACCTTCGCCATCCGCGCGGGGCGGGGCACGTCGTGGCGCGTCTTGGCGGGGCCCGCGACCGCGGTCACTGGCAGGGTGGCGACCAGGGCCGCCGCCACTGTCACCGCAACCGAGCGGTGCAAGAAGGTCTTGATACGCATCCTACTTCTTCCCCCCGACCGGAACTTCGGTCACAGTATTTCCCCGCGCGATCCGGACGACCGGACCCTGCGGCACGGCAGCGCCCGGATAGCCGCCAGGCCCAACCGGACCTCCCGGACCCTGCGGGCCGCCAAGGGCTTCCGCCGGCTTGCCGGGTACGGTGCGGCGCTGGAAGCGCGAGACGTCGGCGCCGGTGGCCAGGGTCGAATTGCCGGACTGGGGCTGGCTCGCGACCTGGAGCATCATCGCCTTTTCAGCCTTGGGATCATTGCCCTCGGGCACCTTGATGTCGCCATTGGCGATGGCTTCCTCGAGCTCGCTGTTATTGTCGGCGATCGAGCGCAGCGAGAGCGAGATCGCCCCGAGCGTCTGCGCGACCGCGATCTTCTCGGCGATCTTGGGCGTTGCCTCGAGCGTGACGTTGGAGAAGGTGCGAACGACCGTCTTGCCGTCCTCGCCGGTGGTGTTGTCGGTGCGCTGATCGGTCGCGAGC
This sequence comes from Sphingomonas bacterium, assembly GCF_028293085.1. Taxonomy (GTDB): domain Bacteria; phylum Pseudomonadota; class Alphaproteobacteria; order Sphingomonadales; family Sphingomonadaceae; genus Sphingomonas. The sequence goes on along the minus strand of NZ_JAQGLC010000285.1, from coordinate 2,498 downwards.
ACGCGCAGGTTGCGCAGGATCGTCTCGGCGACCTTGAGCGGCGGGCCGTCGCCGCCGCCGGGGACGGTCTGGGTCAGGACCAGATCGATGCGGTCGCCCGGGAAGACGAAGCCGGCGACGCCGGTCTGCGCCGATACCGGCACCGTGACCGCGCGCATGCCCGCGCCGAGCGCCGCTGCGAGGAAGCCGCGATCGCCGGGCTTGACCAGCGCGCCCTGGGTGACCGGCGCGCCGGCCGTGATGGCGTTGCGGACGACCGTGCCCTGAAGCGATTTCAGGTCGGTATCCTTCTTGATGAAATAGGCGTTGTCGACGAGCTCTTTCGGCCAGGGCTGGAACTTCAGCGCGGTCGCGTCGAGGATCGTGCCGACCGGCAGCGCGCGCGTGGCGACGAGCACCTCGGGACCGTCAATGGGCGCGGCGGCCGCGGTGACCGCACCGGCCTGCGGTGCCGAGCCGCCCGTGAGCAGGCTGCGCGCCATGAAGGCCGTGATCGCCGCGACGATCAACGCACCCACCAGAAGAATGATCTTGCGACTATCCATGACGTTTCAGGCCTTTCGGGCGCGGGACAATTGAGCCCGCGTTAATCATTCACAGGAACTGGTTAAGAATCGGTTCGCGAAGTGCGAGAAGAGCAGCCATCGCGATGGCGACGCCGTAGGGAATTTCGATCGCGCCCTTGTTGCGGCGCACCGCGCGCTCGATCACGAGCAGCAAGGTGAGCGCGCCGCCGATCAGCGACATGACGATCAGCATCCAGGCGAGCGCGCCGAACGGGAACCACAGAGCCAGCGCACCGATCATCTTCACGTCGCCGCCGCCCATCCAGCCGAGCGCGAAGGCGCCGCAGAAAAAGCCGAAGACGATCGCCGCCACGCCGAGCTGGACGCCCATGTCGGGCCAGAGCGCCAGGCCGTTCGCCCACCACCACAAGGGGGCGAGCACCGCGATGGCGAGGTTCTTCCAATTGGCGATCTCCCGCGTGCGTGCGTCCTGGATCCCCGCCGAAACAAGGAGCAGCGCCAGCGCGCCGAGCAGCAAAGCGTTTGGTGTTTCCCCACCCATCAGGAATATCCCTAGACGGCATGGCTTTCTAAAAAGTAACCAGCCCCTATGGTTTCCCCGCAGCTCTATCGTCGCGCGATTCCGGCCAGCGCCCGGATCTCGTTCTGGACCGCGCCCGATGGCTGGCAGCTGAGGCGGTTCGACTGGCCTGCCGACGGGCATCCGCGCGGCAGCATCCTGTTCCAGGGCGGCCGCGGCGACATCTTCGAGAAATATCTCGAGGCCTTTGCGCACTGGCATGGCCAGGGCTGGTCGATCACCGCGTTCGACTGGCGCGGGCAGGGCGGATCGGGGCGGCTCTCGCCCGATCCGCATGTCGGCCATGTCGAGACGTTCGACATCTTCATCGAGGACTATGCCGCCTTCTGGGCCGACTGGTCGCGCGACGCGGTGGGGCCGAAGGTCGCGATGGCGCATTCGATGGGCGGGCACCTGGTGCTGCGCGCGATGACCGAAGGGCTCGCCCGGCCGGATGCCGCGGTGCTGGTCGCGCCGATGCTGGGGCTGCACAGCCCGCTCGGCCCCGGCATGGGCGAGCGGCTGGCCAAATTCCTCGGCGGCGTCGGCAACAGCGCGCGGCCGGCCTGGAAGGTCAATGAGCGCCCCGCGACCACCGCGACGCGCCAGGCGCTGCTGACGCACGACCGCGCCCGGTACGAGGACGAGATCTACTGGCAATCGACCAAGCCCGAGCTGCTGCTCGGCCCGCCGAGCTGGCGCTGGGTGATCCGGGCGTTCGAATCGACCCGGCGGCTGCGCGAGGATCCGCGGCTGAAGACGATGACGGTGCCGGTGCTGATGATCGTTGCCGAGGCCGACAAGCTGGTCAGCCCCAGGGCCGCGCTGCAGGTCGCGGCGAAGCTGCCCGATGTGCGCGTGGTCAAGTTCGGCGCCGAATCGGCGCATGAGGTGCTGCGCGAGGCGGACGGGGTGCGCAACCGCGCGATCGGCGAGATCGACATCTTCCTCGCCTCGCGCGCGCAGCGCTGAGGCCGCCGGGAAAGGCGCGATCTTGAAGCAGTACGACATCGCGATCGTCGGCGCGGGGATTGCCGGGGCGAGCCTGGCTGCGGAGCTCGCCCCGCACGCCTCGGTCCTCTTGATCGAGGCGGAGGATGCGCCGGGCTATCATGCCACCGGGCGATCGGCGGCCTTCTGGTCGGAAAGCTATGGCGGGCCGGGGGTGCAGCCGCTGACCACCGCCTCGGGCCCGGTGCTGCAGGCGGGCGGGTTCCTGGCGCCCCTCGGATCGCTCCATATCGGGCGGGCGGGGGATGCGGCGGCGATCGACGCGTTCCTGGCCGAGTTCGAGGGCAGCGCGGTGGCGCTGGAGCGGGTCGATCCGGCGGCGATCGTGCCGGGGCTGCGCGACGACTGGACCCTGGGCGTGATGGAGGCGAGCAGCGCCTATATCGATGTGGCGGGGCTTC
>NZ_JAQGLC010000284.1 GCF_028293085.1 Sphingomonas bacterium | reverse complement strand
CGAGCGCATCGCGGATCGCGCAGATCTGGGCGTCGGTCAGATGCTCGATGCCGACGAATTCGCCGCGCGCATTGTCGAGCGCACGCAACACCTCGTCGAGCTTGGCCGGGATCGCCGCCCCGTCGCGGTTCTGGCTGTTCTGGATCAGGAACACGGCGAGGAAGGTCAGCACCGTCGTCGCCGTATTGATCACCAGCTGCCAGGTATCGGAATAATGGAAAAACGGTCCCGACACCGCCCAGACGATCACGGACAAGGTCGCGATCAGGAAGGTCGAGGGCCAGCCCATGACGTTGGCACTGCGCGATGCGATATTGGTGAAGAAGCTTTCCACGTCGCACTCCGGTTCACTCTGCGCGGTGGAACGAGCAAATCGGAATTAGGGTCCAGACTCATTACTGTTTTCGTCCCACCCTCTCGATCCTCATCAGCAATGGGTCCGGACCCTGGGGCCAGGCCGATATCACGACCCGGGACCGGCGCGCCTAGCGCTTGTCCGCCGGCAGCGGCCACAAGGCATCGACCGGCCGTTCCAGCACCCGCGCCGCGACCGGATGGAACGCCGCCGGCGCCAGCCGTCCCCGCGCGGCGGCATCGGCCAGCCACGCTTCGATCGATCCGCCCTTCCCGATCCAGCGATCCTGCCGCAGCAGCCCGTAAAAGCCCGCCGCCAGCACATGCATGCCATCGTCCGATTGGTGCCAGCGGTCCGCCGGATTGCGCCCGACGCCGAGCACCTCGCTGATCAGCTGGTCGAGCGCCTGGACCAGGTCCTCGTTCAGCATCCCCTCCAGCGTCGTATAGCCCCAGCGCGGATCGTGATCGCGCACGATGGTCGCGATCAGCGGATCGCGCGCGAAGATCGCGAGCGCGGCCTTCGCCGCCGCGCCGTCCATCGGCACGGGCGGGTGCAGCATCTCGTGCGCGGCGATCCGCACCGTCGTGGCGGTGTCATAGTCGGCGGCCTGGAGGAACATCTGGCCCTGCACCTTGATGCCGTGCGGCTTGCAGAAGTGCAGCAGCACGATCTCGATCGTCGGATCGAAAGTCCGGCCGCTGAGCCTTTCCTGCAGCGTGATCACGTCGAAACCGGCCAATGCGCGCGCCACCTCGGCGATGCGCGCGTCGAGGCCGGCGCCGGTCCGCTCCTGGCGAAAACCCGCAAAGTCCGCCGCGCGCATCGCGCTGAAGATCGCCTCGAGCCGCAGTGCCGCCGCATCGAACCACGCCCAGTCGCTATCGGCCCAATAGGGGCTGGCCTTGTAAGTCGGCAGGATCATCGTCGTGCGTGCCCCGAGCGCGGTCAGCAGGGAATCGATCGTCGCGTCATTGCCGTTCGCGGAGAACAGCACCGACAGGCTCGGCCCGAGCAGGCCGAAGCCCGTCTTCCCCGCATCGGCCCACAAGTCGGCGATATCGCTGCGCACCGCCGCCGGCAGGCGCGGCGCGAACGCCGCCGCATCCTGCGCATAATAATCCAGATAGAGCTGGGTCCCCGACAGCGGCCCGAGAAAGGCGATCGCGTCGAAGCCCTGGGAGGAGCGCACCTTCCATCTGGTGCGGTTGACCCTGGCCTGCCCGATCGCGGGGCCGGCGGGGAGGATGGATGCCAGCAGCGCGATCAGCGCGCTGGAAAGGAAGGATCGACGCTGCATGGCGCATGGCTAGCCGGGCCGGCGCGCGGTTTCTTGAACGGACTTAACCCCGCAGCCGATTCGGCGTCTGCCCGGTGAGCGCCACCATGGCCCGCGTCAGATGCGCCTGGTCGGCAAAGCCGGTCTCGGCGGCCAGCGCGGCGATCGATCCCTGCCAGCCGGGCAACAACCGTGCCGCACGGATCGCGCGCAGCTCCAGCCGATAGCGTTTCGGGCTGGTGCCATAAGAGCGGCGGAAACCCCGGCTGAGCGAGGGTGGCGCGATGCCCATCGTCTCCGCCCATTCGGCGAGGCTGAACGCCGGCTCGGCCGCAAGCGCCGCCGCCAGCAGGTCCGGCCAGTCGTTCAGGCGCACGGCGGACGGGCGGAACGTCTCGCACAGCAGCGTAGCCGCCTGGCGGGGATCGCGCTCGGCAACCCTCGCAATCGCGTCGGCGTCCTCGACCACGCCCAGAGCCGCACCGGGATCGCACCCGACCAACGGAAGATTGAGCACGCTGGCCCCGATGGTCGAAAATTCATCCTGATGCGATTCATGCGCGCCGTGGATCACTGCCTGGCCCGCTTCGACTCGCACCCGCCCGCGATCGCCCGCCTCGACATAGCCGCCGGCCAGCACCAGCGCGATATAGCCCTCGGCGTGGCGATGCCGGGCCATGCGGTCGAACGCGCGGTGATGGGTGATACCGGTCATGGGATCGGGCGGAGCCTATCATCCCGGCCGATCATCTTCTATCTCCCGGGGCCCTTTTTGCTGCTATCGGCGGACGACCGGGAAGCGGGAGCATCGCCATGGCGGACATCATCAACCTGCGCAGCGCCCGCAAGGCCCGCGCCCGCGCCGAGAAGGACGCGGCGGCCTCCGCCAACCGGCAGCTGTTCGGCCAGACCAGGGAAGAAAAGCGTGCCGTCCGCGACGAGCAGGAGCGCGTGGCGAGGCTGCTTGACGGCGCGAAACGGACCCCGGAGCGGGACTGAATGGCCAGGCCGCTTCCCCTCTTCTGCTGCCTCGCGCTCGCCGCTGCGGTGTCGACCGCATTCTGCGCGCCGGCCGCCGCCGCCGGGCCCGGCTGGCCCGACACGCCGCTGGCACGAGTCGAGGTCGAGGCGATCCTGCAATCGCTCGAATCCGCCCTGCTCAGCCATGACAGCGCGACGCTCGTGCTGGACGATTGGTGCACCCGGCATCGCCTCGCCCCGCCGGGCACGACGATCATCGCCGAGCGGGTCCACGGCGAGGACAAGCCGATCACGATCGACCAGCGCCGGGTACTCCATGTCGGCGACACCGATGCGGTCCGATACCGCCGGGTGCGGCTGCGCTGTGGCGCGCATGTCCTGTCCGAAGCGGATAACTGGTATGTGCCCGCCCGGCTGACCCCCGAGATGAACACGGCGCTCGACTCGACCGATGTCGCGTTCGGCCGCGCGGTGCAGGCGCTGCATTTCAGGCGCCAGACCTTGTCGGCCCGATTGCTCTGGTCGCCGCTTCCCGCCGATTGGCACAGCCGCGCCACGGCGATCTCGCGCGCACCGGCCCTCCGCCACGCGACCGACGCCATGCCGATCCCGGACAGGCTGATCGAAAACCGCGCGATCCTCGTCCTGCCCGACGGCACGCCGTTCAGCGAGGTGGTCGAGACCTATACCGCGGAAATCCTGGCCTTCGCGCCACCGGCTTTCGCGCCATAAGGCCGCGGGCTCAGCCCGTAACCGTCACCCAGATCTCGATCGGCGCGACGATCTTGCCCGGGGCGGGCTTGCCGACATGGATGCGCTGCGCCGTGGCGCGTTCGCCCGATTCGAGCACGAACCCCGCGCCCGGGCGCGGCATCCGGCCAAAGGCCATTTTCTGGATGGGGGCGCCCGTGGCGATGTTCATGACGGTGGCGGTAA
>NZ_JAQGLC010000270.1 GCF_028293085.1 Sphingomonas bacterium | reverse complement strand
CACCCGCCAGATCGTCGAACGCATCGCCGAGGCGCTCGAGACATCGGGCGTCGAGATCGTCCCGCGCGTGCAGATCAACAGCGGCGGCGAAGGCGGCAATGGCATGTTGCAATCGCTGATCGGCATGTTGTTATCGGAGAAGGGGCTGGCGATGCAGGCGGCCGTACCTGCGGCCAACGACGACAAGCCGGCCGAGGCAATCGCGGCGGAGTAAGAGACTTGTTCAGCCCCTCCCCTTCGGGGGAGGGGCTTATCCTGGTTCACGCTCCAAAATTCCGGTCGCATTTGGCGCCATAACGCGGCTCGTCACGCCCGCTTGCGGAACAACCTTCCCAACACACTCCGATCCGCCAATATCTCGTGCGCCGCATTGTGCCCCGGCGCGCCGGTCACGCCGCCGCCCGGATGAGTCCCCGCCCCGCACATATAAAGGCCTGCAATAGGCGACCGGTAATCGCCATGCCCCAGCACCGGCCGCGCCGCCCACAACTGGTCGAGCGACATATGCCCATGCATGATGTCCCCGCCGATCAGCCCGAACTTGCGCTCCAGGTCGAGCGGCGAATGGATCTGCCGCGCGATCACCGCGCCCTTGAAGTTGGGCGCATGCTTGGTGACCGTGTCAATGATCAGGTCGGCCGCGGCTTCGCGCTCGTCGTCCCAGTTGCGACCGTCCGGCAGCACCGGCGCGAATTGCTGGCAGAACAGGCTGGCGATGTGCATGCCCGGCGGCGCCAGGCTGTTATCGATCGAGGTCGGCAGCTTCATCTCGACGATCGGCTCGTCGGACCAGCCTTTGGCCTTCGCGTCGGTGAACGCCTTGTCCATATAATCGAGCGTCGGCGAGATGATGATGCCGCAGGTGTGATGCTCGGCCACTTCCTTGCCCGGCAGCACCGAGAAATCGGGCAATTCGGACAGCGCCACGTTCATCCGGAACGTGCCGGAGCCAGTCTTGAAATTGTCCATCCGCCGCGCGAATTCCGGCGTCATGTCGGCACGGTCAACGAGCTGACGGTACAGCAAGGCCGGCCCGACATTGGCGGCGACGATATCGGCCGCGATCTCCTCGCCGCTCTCCAGCCGGACGCCGACGGCTCGATTGCCATCGACCAGCACCTTCGCGACCGGCGCCTCGAGACTGATCTCGACGCCCATATCGGTACAGGCTTCGGCCATATATTGAGTGATCGCGCCCATACCGCCGACGCTATGGCCCCAGGCACCCTTCTTGCCGTTCACTTCGCCGAAGACATGGTGAAGCAGCACATAGGCCGAGCCCGGCGTATCGACGCTGGCATAATTGCCGACGACCGCGTCGAAGCCGAACGCCGCCTTCACATATTCGTCCTCGAACCAGCTATCGAGGAAGTCGCGCGCCGATTTGACGAACAGGTCCATCACGTCGCGCTGCGCCTCGATCGACATGCCGGCGAGGCGCTTGCCCTGCGCCGCCGCGGCGATCAGCGCGCGGATGCCGCCGCCGGCATTGGGCGGGGTCTTCAGCGCCATGTCGCGCAATACCTCCGCGACGCGCTCCAGCGCTTCCTCGTACTTCGGAAAGGTCTCGGCATCCTTCGCCGAATAGCGCGCGAACTCGGCCTGGGTGCGCGCAGCGCCACCGCCGAGCTTCAGATAGCCGCCCTCATGCGGGAAGAAATTGCTGATCGTCCGCTCGATGATCCGCCAGCCGCGCTCGTGCAGCCGCATGTCCCTGATCACCTTGGGACGCAGCAGGCTGACCGTATAGCTCGCGGTCGAATTCCGGAAACCCGGGTGGAATTCCTCCGTGACGGCCGCACCGCCGATGATGTGGCGGCGTTCGAGGATACGGACCTTCAACCCGGCACGCGCCAGGTAGAAGGCGCACACCAGCCCGTTATGCCCACCACCGATGATCAGCGCGTCATATTTCTTCGTCATGCGTCCCGCTTCGCTCTTTCTGTTTTTCTAGCCCTCTCCCGCCTTCGCGGGAGAGGGTTGGGTGAGGGTCTTCTTCTTCGTCTCGACGCGGAGAAGAAGACCCTCACCGCTGCGAGTAATTCGCTTCGCTCATAAGTCTCGCCCCTCTCCCGCAAGCGGGAGAGGGTTACTCGACCGATCGTGGCCGCCTGCTCCACCCCGGCGCCGGCGCCTTGTGCAACCGCGCCTCCGGGATCAACCGCCTGATCTTCTTGGCGAAACTCCGCAAGCACACCTCGCTCGCCCCGATCGGCCCGACGGTATAGCTCTGCGACGCCATACCCTGCTGCACGCGGGTGATCAGCCAGGTATCCTCGGCATTGACCGTCCGGTTGATCCGCCAGTTGGCGTAGCGCACCAGCTTCATCTTGCGGCGCCCCTCTTCGGACATATTGGCGTCGGGCAGCGCGAACGCCATCTCGCGCAGCACCGACACGGTCGGCGACAACGGCAGCCACTGCATGAAATCGACCTGATCGGGGTAGATGTCGAACGCCATGTTCGGCCAGAGCTTGTAATAGAGCCACAGCTTCTGCTGCCTCTCCGGCAGATGCTCCGCCCGCGGCAAATGCGCCTGGTACAGCCGCTCCCACCGGTCGTTCGACGGCTTGTCGGCGAGATAGCCCGACATCTTGTCGACCCAGGGCTGCGCCTCGATCGCATAGCTCTTGCCGAACAGCCGCGTCAGCCCGGCATGCGCCACCGGGATGTGCAGATTGTCGGAATAATTGTCCCCGACATTCTTCCAGTTCACCCCCCGCTCGCGCAGCCGCACCGGGCTCAGCGTGCGCAACTCCTCGAAGCGATAGGGCGCGATCTCCACCTCGTACGGCGTCATCATCTCGGCGACCGACGGCCCGCCATTGTCCTCGAGCCGCACGAACACGAAGCCGTTCCAGATCCCGGTCTCGACCGGCGCGAGCCCGCTTTTCGCCATGTCGAGCGCCGGATAATCCGCCTTCATCGGCACGCCGCTCAGCCGCCCGTCCAGCTCATAGGCCCAGGCATGATAAGGGCAGACCAGCTTCTTCGCGCACCCCGCAGGCCCCTCGACCAGCCGCATCGCGCGATGCCGGCAGACATTGGCGAAGGCGCGCACCACATTATCCTCACCGCGCACCACGATCACGCTTTCGCCGATATAGTCGAGCGTGTGATAGTCGCCGGGCTTCGGGATATCGCTGACATGGCAGACGATCTGCCAGGACGGCCGGATCACCCGCGCCACCTCGACATCGAAATATTCCGGGTCGGTATAGAGCCAGCCGGGCAGGCTCCAGTCGGCGTCGGGATCCGGCGCCTCGATCATGTCGGCGAAGCGATGCGCCATGCGAATCTCCTTGTTGTACGATCGTATAACAAAGGTGTATGAAGAGGCAAGAGACCTGCCCCAATACCGTCTCCGAAAATTATCCAACATCGCCGTTTCAATGACTTATCATGATCCCGCATGAGCAGCGCCCGATCCGAACCATGAGAGCGAAATGGCCAGACCTGCCTTCACCCGCGCCGAACCCGACGCCCGCCGCCTCAGCCTGATCGAAGCTACCGCGCGCGTCCTCGCCGAGCGCGGCGCATCGGGCGTGTCGGTGCGCGCCATCTCGGTCGAGGCGGGGGTATCGCCCGGCCTGATCGGACATTATTTCAACGGGATCGATGCGCTGATCGCCGAGACCTACGCCCATGTCGATGCCCGTGTCGCGGCGGCACTCGATGCCGCGACAGAGAGCGCCGACGCCAGGCCCCGCGCGCGGCTGCTGGCGCATGTCACGGCCAGCTTTGCCCCGCCGATCGCCGATCCCGCCGTCCTCGCGACCTGGATCGCCTTCTGGAGCCTGGTTAAGGCCAAGCCGGAAATCGCCCATCTCCATGGCAAATTCTACGCCGCCTATCGACGCAGACTGGAAGCGCTCCTGGCCGAGTGCGGCGTGCCTGCAGCCGATCTTCGCATGGCGGCGATCGGGATCACCGCGCTCGTCGATGGTCTTTGGCTCGAGCTGTGTCTCGCGCCCGAAACCTTCACGCCGAACGAAGCCAGCGCGATCACGGAGCGACAGATCGACACGATAGTTTCCGCGCGCTAGGTCGAAAGCATTGCCGGGGCAATGCCGGCTTTCGCGGACATGGGAGCGGATCGATATGCTGGCGCTGTTATTGACGCTCGCCCCTCTCCCCTTGTCGGCGGAGTCTCCGGCGACGCTCGAACCCAGTGGACCCTGGGGCGTGGACGGCGTGGCAGGGCTATGCCTTCTGGCGCGCAGCTACGACACGCCCAACGGCCGTCTGACGATCGGATTCGAGCCGGTCCCCACGCAGGACGAAATGGAGATCCTGCTGAAATACCCCGCGTTGGGGACGGATTATTTCCGAACGGGTCGGGCGACCATGACGCTCTATCCGGACAATGTGCCCGTGAGCGCGCGTTATACCAGCGTGCTTGCCGAGCACGGGGTGCGGACGCTGCGCTTCACGGTATCGCGATCGGTCTACGACAAGATGCCCGAGGCAACCGCGCTCTCGATCTCGGCCGGCAAGAATTTCCGGCTCGCCCTCAAAAATCCCACGGGCGCGGTCGCGGCGCTCCAGAAGTGCGAAACGCTTCTCCTCCAGCATTGGGGCATCGATCCCGTCGCCATGGCCGCCGCCAGGACACCACCGCGCATCGCCGACGTCAGGAAGTGGTTCACCCCCGCGACCTATCCCAAGGACGCTCGCGCGGCGCGCATCAGCGGTCGCGTCGTGTCGGTCCTGTCAGTCAACGCGCAGGGCATGGTCGAGGACTGCCGTGTCGTGGTCCATTCATACCCCAGCCTGGATCGGACAACGTGCGCCGTCGTGATGCAGCATCGGCAGATCAGGCCCGCGCTTGACGGGGCCGGTCAACCCGTCGCTTCCTGGCTCATTCTGCCGGTACGGTGGCAGAACTTCGGATTCTAACCCGACAGTCCCGCGACCGGCTGGGTTACGGATCGCCGCTCCCGGTCAGTCGCTATGGGTACGGCCGGCCAAATCCGCCTTTCTATTTCGACAGGTCGGTGAACAGCGACAGATAATAGGTGATCGCCGGCTGGATGTTGGAGATCGGCGTCCGCTCGTTCAGCCCGTGGCTGAAATCCTCCGAATCCTTGATGAACACCGGGCTCGCGCCATAGGCCGGCACGCCGATCGCCCGGGAGAACATGCTGTCGCTCGCGCCCGACGCCATGCTCGGGAACACCGGCACGCCGGGGTTGATCGTCTTCATCCCCTTCGTCACGGCAGCAATAAAATCGGCCCGCATCGGCGAGGCGTCGGTCGCGACCGAGCCCTCCGTCACATCCTTGAAGGCCACCGCCGGATCGGCCGCCACCGTCTTCAGCTCGGCCATGATGTCGGGCAGCTTGTGGCCGGGGAAGATCCGGCAGTTGATGTTGGCGGTCGCGCGCTGCGGCAGCGCGTTGAGCGCATGCCCGCCGTTGATCATGGTCGCGACGCAGGTCGTGCCGATCTTGCCGATCGTTGCGGGGTTGGCGGTGAGCGTGGCGATCGCCTGCTTGTCGGTCGGATCGGCCGCAAAGGCCTTCATCGCCGCGCCGGTCTCGGGGTCCTCATATTTCGCCGCCTCGACGAAATAGGCGCGGGTCAGGTCGCTGACCTCGGGCTTGAACTGGTAATTGCCGATCCGCACCAAAGCCGCGGCGAGCTGGTTGATCGCATTGGCCTTGCGCGGCGCCGAGCTGTGGCCGCCGGGATTGGTGACGGTCAGCTCGAAATCGGCATAGGTCTTTTCGGCGCCCTGCCAGGTCCAGAATTTGGGCTTGCCGGTCTCCTCATCGAGCGTGCCGCCGCCGCCATCGATGTTGAGCACCAAATCGGCATCGGCGAGCTTGTCGGCGATGATCGCCGAGGTCTTCATCGTCGTTTCCTCGTCGCCCGAGAATTCGATGACGATGTCGCGCCGCGGCTTGTAGCCTTCGCGCCTGAGCTCGATCAGCGCAGCGATCGCGAGCGTGCCGTCGAGCTTCATGTCGGTCGCGCCGCGGCCGAACAGATAGCCATTCTCCACCACCGGGGTGAAGGGATCGCGCTGCCAGTCGGACGGCTTGGCCTCGACCACGTCCATATGACCTGAAATGACCAGCGGCTTCGCCTTGGGGTCGGAGCCGTGCCAGCGCGCGATCAGATAGGCGGTGTCGTCGATCGGCGTGATCGTCACGTCGCCATCGGCGAATCCGCCCGCGACCAGCGCGGATTTGTACAGCGCGGCGACCTGCGGGGTCTGGTTGCCCGGCCCGCGCACCGATCGCAGCGCGATCGCCTGCTTGGCGAGATCCAGCGCCTGCGCCTCGGCCTGCGGATGGCTGGCGGGGCCCTTGGCCTGCGCGGCACCGGAAAGAACCCCCGAAGAGACCAACGCCATTGCCGTCGCCGCCATCATCACCCGTTGTCCGCGCATTCACCGTCTCCTCTGATCCAGGTCAAGCTACCGGCCGCCGCCGGGCCGTCAACCGCAATGGCCGGATTTATCGAGACTTTCATTGCCGCCTCTCCGCCGCGCGCTGTATAGGCACGGGCAGACGAGCCGAGAACGAGGTGGCCCATGAAATATCCGATTCTCCTGGCGCTGGCGGTGGTTTCATTGTCTCCTGTATCGGCTCAGGAAACGCCCGCGCCGGCGCCGGCCGCGCTCCCTTGCCCGGTAACGCCGGTTCCTCTTCCCGCCGGTCTCGAGGGCTGGGTCATCCACGATCCCGTCACTGCCGCTACGACGGCGGGCGATCTCGCCAAGGCACAGATTTTGATTGGCCAGGGCGCGACTGTGACGCTGACGCCCCAGGCCCAGGTCACCTACATCGTCACCCCCGAAAAGCCCGCCAAGCCCGGGAGCATGGGCGGCCTGCTCGGCTTCACCGTCCAGGTGGCCGGCACCTACCGCGTCGCGCTGGGCGCGGGTGCCTGGATCGACGTGCTGCGCGACGGCAAGGTAATTGCCTCGACGGCACACGGCCACGGCCAGCCCTGCTCGAGCATCAGGAAGACCGTCGATTTCGCGCTGACGCCCGGGAAATATCTGGTGCAGGTCGTCGGCAATTCCGCGCCCAGGCTGTCGTTGATGGTCGCCCACGCGAGCTGATCCAGTGGCGATAGTGGCATTGGCAATCATTCGCCGCTAAGCGCTTGAGCCATGGCGAAGGCACACCCTTTCCACTCGATTCACAGCCACCAGCTGATCCGCGTGGGCGCCTGCACGCCGCGCGCGACGGTGGGCGATCCGGCCGCCAATGCCGAAGCGACGATCGCACTGGCGAAGGACGGCCACAAGCGTGGCGCCGATCTGCTCGTCTTCCCCGAGCTCAACATCAGTTCCTACGCGATCGACGATCTGCATCTGCAGGATGCGCTGCAGCGGGCGACGATGGAGGCGATCGAGACGATCGTCGCGGCGAGCGCGAAGCTGCGTCCCGTGCTGGTGATCGGCGCCGCGATCCCGCGCAACCACCGGCTGTACAATACAGCGGTGGTCATATCGCGCGGCCGGATTCTGGGCGTCGTGCCCAAGACCTTCCTGCCCAACTACCGCGAATATTACGAGAAGCGCTGGTTCGCGAGCGGCGCGGCGACAATGGGGGCGCAGATCACGCTTGCGGGGCAGACCGTGCCGTTCGGGCCGGACCAGGTCTTCTTCGCCAGCGACCTCAATGATTTCGTCTTCCATGTCGAGATTTGCGAGGATTTCTGGGCCCCTACCCCGCCCTCGACGATGGGCGCGCTGGCGGGTGCGCTGATCTGCTGCAATCTGTCCGCCTCGAACATCGTCGTCGGCAAGGCGCGCGAACGCGCACTGCTGTGCGCTTCGCAGAGTGCGCGGGCGATGTGCGGCTATGTCTTCTCCGCCGCCGGACCCGGCGAGAGCACGACCGACCTGGCATGGGACGGCCAGGCGATGATCCACGAACTGGGGGAGCTGCTCGCTGAGTCGACGCGCTTCGGGCATGATCCGGAGATCGTGATCGCCGATATGGATTGCGGGCGGCTGCGGCAGGAGCGGATGCGCACCGGCACGTTCGACGATGCGGCTCGGCTGGCGCTCGATCCGGAGAAACGCTTCCGCCGCGTCGCCTTCGAGCATCAGCCGGACTTCGCCGATATCGGCTTCGAGCGCGAGCTCCGCCGCTTCCCCTTCGTGCCCAATACGCCCGAAAAGCTCGACGCCGATTGCTACGAAGCGTTCAACATCCAGGTCGAGGGGCTGCTCAAGCGCTTCGAGGCGGCCAGGGCCGAACGGCTGGTGATCGGCATCTCGGGCGGCCTCGATTCCACCCATGCCCTGATCGTCGCGGCCAAGGCGATGGACCGGCTCGGCCTGCCGCGCAGCCATATCCTCGGCTTCACCATGCCCGGCTTCGCGACGAGCGAGCACACCCAGGGCAATGCCTGGGCGCTGATGCGCGCGCTCGGCGTCGATGGCGACGAGATCGATATCCGCCCCGCCGCGACGCAGATGCTCAAGGATATGGGCCACCCGTTCGCCAGCGGCGAGCCGGTCTATGACGTGACCTTCGAGAATGTGCAGGCGGGCCTGCGCACCGATTATCTCTTCCGCCTGGCCAACCAGCGCGGCGGGCTGGTCGTCGGCACCGGCGATCTGTCGGAGCTGGCGCTGGGCTGGTGCACTTACGGCGTCGGCGACCAGATGAGCCATTATGCCGTCAATGCCGGCGTGCCCAAGACGCTGATCCAGTTCCTGATCCGCTGGTGCATCCGCACCGACCAGTATGACCGCGATACCGACGAGATCCTCGCGGCGATCCTCGCCACCGAAATTTCGCCCGAGCTGGTCCCGGCGGGGGCGGACGGCGCGATGCAGAGCACCGAGGCGCGGATCGGCCCGTACGAACTCAACGATTTCTTCCTGCACTATGTCGTGCGCCACGGCATGGCGCCGTCGAAGATCGCCTTCCTCGCGCTTCACGCCTGGCGAGATGCGGCGGCCGGCCGCTGGCCGCGCGATTTCCCCGAAGCGGGCCGGCACGACTATGATCTGTCCACGATTCGCGGCTGGCTGGAGAAATTCCTCGTCCGCTTCTTCGTGACGAGCCAGTTCAAGCGCTCGGCGATCCCCAACGGGCCGAAGGTCTCGGCCGGCGGCGCATTGTCGCCACGCGGCGATTGGCGCGCGCCATCGGACGGTACCGCGGCACCGTGGCTCGACGAGCTGGCGAGGAATCTGCCTTAGGAAACGGGGCGCGACGTCCGTCGCGCCCGATGCTTATTTGCGCTTTTTGCGCGCCGCGTAGCGTGCGTCGCGCGCCGCCTTCTTCTCGGCCTCGGTCAACTCGGCGCGAACCACGGCCTGCTCGACCTCGAGCTTGGCCGCCTCGACCTTGGCGAGCTTGTCGAGCTTGGCCTGCTCCATCGCGGCCTTCTTGTCGGCGCGCTTCTGGGCCTCGGCGGCTTCCTTCGCGGCGCGGGC
Organism: Sphingomonas bacterium; assembly: GCF_028293085.1. Lineage (GTDB taxonomy): Bacteria > Pseudomonadota > Alphaproteobacteria > Sphingomonadales > Sphingomonadaceae > Sphingomonas. The sequence goes on along the minus strand of NZ_JAQGLC010000270.1, from coordinate 21,340 downwards.
GGCCGCACGCTCGGCGGCGACGGCCGGATCGATCGGCGCCTTCGCTTTCAGTTTCTCGAGTGCTGCTTGCTTGGCCTGCGCGGAAAGCGCGGCGCGGTCCTTGAAGGAAGGTTCTTTATACGATGCCATCGGGGGCCCTTAGAGCCTTTTCGCGCGATAGGAAATGGTCGTGAACTACCGGGCGACGATGAAACCTGTCCGGTGCCAGTCGTGATATCGCTCCGTGACATGGACTCCCATAATGGATTAAATCACCTTCACTAATTCAAGCACGTACGAGTCCGAGCGGGACGGAGTCGGCATGCTGACGGGGGAACGTCCATGGCGAAGGTGGCACTGGAATTCGACGCTGGCGAAATCGCGGTTGATCTGGCGTTCCTCGATCGGCTCGCAGATCCCGCCATCAGCAATTTCGCACCGGCGATCACCGATCTGAGCCGCGACTTGTCCCTCGCCGTCCCGGCTCACCGGCTCGTCGACGACTATTTGCAGAACGGCCGCGGCATCGCCGCCATCTCCAGCGTCCTCGGGGCAAGCGATGGCGCGCCGGCCGGCGTTGCCGAGCCGGTGCTGCGCTCGTCGCCGCTGTTCGCTCCGCTCCTCGATGGCGGCCCCCAGGCCCAGGATTTCACCACCAGTTATGTCGCGACCGAGCAGGTCGATCTCGATCTCAAGGGAACGATCGTCCTCGACGATCCCGGCTCCGGATCGACGCCGATTACGGTCATCATCTCGGTCGACTATGGCATCCTGACCGTGAGCGCCGGTACCAGCGGCGCGGATGTCGCCGACAGCGGGACGGGCAGCGTCACCCTGACCGGCACGCTGGCGCAGATCCAGGCGCTGCTCGACGATGATGCGAACAGCGCGATCGCCTACACCGCCGATACCGACACACCGCCCGCGAGCGCCGAGCTCACCACCACAGTCGACGATGGTATCTCGCCGATCGTCGATTCGACGACGATCGCCATCACCGCGGTCAACGACGCGCCCGTGATCGATCTGGATACGTTCGAGGCCGGAACGGGCGCCGCGGCGAGCTACAATGAAGGGGATTTGCCGCTCCTGCTCGCCCCGGGCGCAATCTTCACTGACGATAATGATAGTTTCGACGGCGCCACCCTCACCATCGCCGTCTCGGCCAATGGCGCGGCGGGCGACGAATTGTCGATCAACGATATGGGCTCGGGGCCGGGCCTGCTCGGCGTGTCCGGCACCGACATAACCTATGGCGGCGTGGTCGTCGGCAGCTTCACCGGCGGCACCAACGGCGATCCGCTGGTCATCACCTTCAATGCGGATGCCTGTCACTGCGCGGTCCAGCTGGCGATGGATAACATCGCCTATGCGACCACGTCGGACACGCCCTCGACCGACCAGCGCACGGTCAGTTTCACGCTGCTGGACGGTGGCGGCACCGACAATGGTGGCTTCGACACCGTGAGCGCGGATGTGCTGCTGGACGTCGCCGCCACCAACGACGCGCCGGTCGCGACCGCACCGCTGACCGACTACACCGCGACCGAGCAGGTGCCGCTGGACCTCAAGAACAGCGGCCTTTCCGTTTCCGATGCCGACGCCGGCACGGGTGATGTGACGGTGACCCTGGGCGTCGATTTCGGCACGCTCCATATCGAAGCCGGCGGTACCAACGTCGTCATCACCGACAATGACAGCTGGGAGGTCACGCTCACCGGCACGGTCGACGAGATCAACGCGCTGCTCAACGGCGACGCGACCAGCGTCGTTACCTATACCGCCGACAGCGATTTTCCGCCGGAAACGGACGAGCTTACGCTCAGCATCGACGATGGCGGCAACAGCGGCGACGGCGGGGCTCTGGGCGGGCTCGCTACGGCGACGATCGCCATCACCGCGGTCAACGACGCGCCGCAGCTCGATCTCGATTATTTCGCGGCCGGCAACAACGCGGTGGCCACCTATACCGAGGGCGATCCGCCGGTGTTCCTGGCCTATGACGCCGCTTTCGACGACGACAATGAGGATTGGGACGGCGCTACCATGACCGTCTCGATCGCCGGCGGGACAGCCGGCGACCAGCTGACGATCGACGATTTCGGCACCGGCCCCGGCGAGCTCGGGCTCGACGGATCGAACGTCACTTATGAAGGCGATATCGTCGGCACCTGGAGCGGCGGCGTGAACGGCGCGCCGCTGGTGGTGACGTTCAACGCGGATGCCTGTGCGTGCGCGGTGGAGCTCCTCGCCGGCAGCATCCTGTACGAGAATACCGATGATATCGTTGCAGCCGAATCCCGCACCGTCACCTTCACCTTCGTCGACGGGGACGGCGTCGCCAATGGCGGCCAGGACACGACGAGCGCCACCGTCGCGCTTGATGTGCTTCCCTTCGCCGAGATCATCGTCGGCCCGGATGCTACCGTCAACGAGGACACGCCACTCGATCTGACCGGGATTTCGATCACCGGCATCGCCGCCGATCCGGCGACCGATCTGATCACGGTCAGTCTCCACGTCGAGCACGGGACGCTCGACATCCGCACGGACGTTGTCGGCGGTATTGGCGCGGGCGACATCACCGGCGGGGCGGACGGCAGCGCCGATATCACGATCACCGCCACCCAGGACCAGATCAACGCCACCCTCGCCTCCCTTGGCGGCCTCATTTACCAGAGTGACCAGGACTATAACGGCGCGGACGAAGTGGAGATTTCGGGGCACGCCGTCAGCACCGACACGGCGATCGCCTTCACCGAGTTTCCGCCATTGACGATCGGCGTCCCGCCGACCGCGGTCGCCCTGACCGATCTGGACGGCGACGGTTCGGCCGACCTGGTGTTCGGGCTCGATGGCGGCGTCGTCCTGTTCAGCAACACCCTTACCGGGTCCGCGCCGATCCCCGCCGGCGCGCCAAGCGCTTTCGCCTTCGCCGATTTCGACGGGGACGGCTTCATCGACATCGGCATCTCCAGCTATGATGCCGCCGGCGCTGGCTATGTCGGCTATATCTCCATGGATACTGGCGATTTCGTATCGATCGCGACCGTGCCCTATGCGGCCGATCTGGTCACGGGCGATTTCAACGGCGACGGCCTGGTCGACATCGCTGTCGCCGATGCGGACAATGGCCGCGTCGCGATCATCCTTCAGGACACGCCGGGCGTCTATCTGCCACCCGCTTTTTCGGCAGCAACGGGCCAGTTCGCGACGACGATCCTGACCGGCGATTTCAACGGCGACGGAGACCTCGATCTGCTGGTCGGCAATGTCGGCACGCTGCCGATCGGCGACCCGCCCGGATCGATCAACCTCATGCTGGGTAACGGCGATGGCACCTTCGCGGTCGCGGCACCGGTGCTCACCGGTACGGCCAGCATCGGCAGTATCGCCGTGGCGGATTTCGACGGCGATGGCGTGCTCGACATTGTCTACACCTCGATCGACTTTGCCGATGTCGCCAACAACGGCGTGCGGGTGGCGCTGGGCAATGGCGACGGGACCTTCGCGGCGTCGACCCTCGTCACCACCACGCCCGATGGCGCTTATGGCGACGTCATGGCCGCCGACCTGAATAATGATGGTTTCATCGATCTGGTCGTGGCCAATGGCGACTTTCCCGGCACCATCTCGATCCTGGCCGGCAATGGCGACGGTACCTTCCAGGCTCCGATCGTCCTCGACAGCGACGGAGAGCCGATATTCGTGGGGATCGGCGATCCCGATGATGACGGCGATCTCGATCTGGTGGTCGGGAACGTTGGATCGGGCGGCTCGATCACCCTCTACAACAATGATCTCGGTGGCGGGGAGGATGTCGCCGGCGTGATCGGGATCACCATCGATCCCGTCGACGATACGGCGGTCGCGGTCGACGATTCGGGCGCCTCCGTGCTCGAAAACGGCACCGTGATCGTCGATGTGCTGGCCAACGATACCGACGTTGACGGGCCGGCCCCCGCCTTGGCCACGGTCAATGGCGCTGTCCTGACGAATCCGGGCGATTTCACCACGCTTGCCTCCGGCGCCACGGTGACGCTCAACGCGAACGGCACGCTGACCTACAACCCCAATGGCAGTTTCAACACGCTGATCTCGACGGCTACCGCCGCCCAGACGGGCGCCGTCAACACCAGCGCCCTGGACAGCTTCACCTATGCGCTGGCGGGCGGCGCTATCGGCACGGTCGAGGTAACGGTGAACGGGGTCACGTCCGCCGACGATCGGCTGGCGGGCAATAGTGGCGGCAATGTCATCACCGACCGCGCGGCCGGCGATTTCTACATGCTGCAGGACGGCGGCACCGACACCGTCTCTGGCGGCGGGGGCAGCGACGGCTTCTATTTCGGGGCCGCGCTCGATCCGTTCGACAGCGTCAATGGCGGTACCGGCGCCGGCACTGACGATCAGCTGGGATTGCAGGGCGATTACACCGGCGTCCATGCCCTCACCTTCGGCGCGAACAATCTGGTCGAGATCGAGACCCTGGCGATCCTGTCGGGCAGCACGACCGCGTTCGGCGACAGGGCCGGCAATCACTACAGCTACGATCTCACCACGATCGACGAGAATGTAGCGGCGGGCAGGCAGCTCATCGTCAACGCCAACCAGTTGCTGGCGGGCGAGAATCTGACCTTCAACGGCGCGGCTGAAACCGACGGCACCTTCCTGTTCTATGGCGGTCTCGGCACCGATACGCTGACCGGGGGGCAAGGCAGCGACGCCTTCTTCTTCGGCGATGGCGGTCGGTTCAGCGCGTCGGATCATGTCGATGGCCAAGGCGGCGTCGACGATCAGCTGGGGCTGCGCGGCGATTATTCGGCCGGGGTCACCTTCCAGGCCGGGACCATGACCAATATCGAAACGCTGAGCCTGATGTCGGCAAGCGATGCGCGTTTCGCGCCGCCGGGCACATCCTTCGACTATAATATCACGCTCGACGACGCCAATGTCGCCGCGGGCCACGTGCTGACCGTCAACGCCAATACGCTGCACGCCGGTGAGGACGTGACCTTCCATGGCGAGGCGGAAACCGACGGCTCGTTCCATTTCATGATGGGCGCAGGCAACGACACCTTGTTCGGCGGCGCGAACGACGATCAGTTCTATGGCCGGCTCGGCCATGATGTGATGACCGGCGGTGGCGGCAACGACACCTTCTATTTCCGTGCCATCGCCGAATCGACCAATGCGGCGATGGACGAGATCACCGATTTCAACGCCGGGGATCATATTGACCTGTCCGTGATCGACGCGAGCACTGCCGGCAGCGGCGACAACGCCTTCGCCTTCATCGGCGCCGACGCGTTCAACCATGTCGCGGGCGAGTTGCGCGTGGCCGGTTCGGGTAGTAGCTGGACCGTCCAGGGCGATGTCGACGGGGACGGCATCGCCGACTTCTCGATCGCGGTGGCGACGCTCGGCGCCTACAGCTTCACCAGCAACGATTTCGTCCTGTGACGCGCCGGAATCGACGGGATTGCGGGAGACCAGAATGACGAATGCACAGCCGCCGAAAACGCCGCCCGCCACCCGGCCGCGGCGTGCATGGGTGGTCCCGCGCGTCGATCGGATGAAAGCAGGCGACGCGGAGAACGGCATCGATCCGATCATACCGGATGGCGCGTTCACCTTCGGCTCGTGAGGCACCGGATCGAACCATGAGCTTGACGGCGCACCGCCTGCCGGGCTTGGTCGAGGCCGAAGTCGATGGGGAGCTGGTCGCGCTCCATATCGAGAACGGCACCTGCTACAGCTTCAACGCGACTGCGGCGCGGATCTGGGCGCTGGTCGACCGTCCGAAGACCGTGACGGAGATCTGCGCGGCCCTCGCGGCCGAATTCGACGTCGATGAGCGGGAATGCGACACGCAGGTTCGCCTGCTGCTCCAGGATCTGCAAAAAGACGGACTTGTCGAGCTGGTCGAGCACGGCTGAGCGCTTATCAGGCGATGCTGCGCAGATGCGCCTCCACGGCATCGATCGTCGCCGGCAGCCTGTCCGGGTCCCAGGGTCGTTCCAGCTCGAAGATCGGCACCTTCCCGACCAGGTCGAGGCCGCGCGCCCAATAACGCTCCATATCGCCGAGCAGCGCGATGTAGCGGCCACGATAGGTGTTCGCGATCAGCGCGTTCAGCGCCTCGGCACCGCGCAACTGCCTGATGTCGATCCGGTCGATATCGTCCTCGGCCCGTTTGAGAACATAGATGGCGCCGAGCGCTATCGCCGCCGGCGCGCCTTCCCCCCTCGCGGGTACGGTATATTTGTCCCGCCCGTCGAGCAGCTGTTCGAAATCGCCGGCGCTCCGCCCGGAGCGCTCGAGCGAATCGCGCCACAATCGCACCTGCGGGATGCCGGCATAAGCGATCGCCCTGCCCACCGCGTCGACATCGACGACGCATACATCATCCGAGAGAAGATGGTGGCCGCGGTCGTGAAATAGTGACGCCAGCGTCGACTTGCCCGCACCCGAGGCCCCGGTGAAGGCTACCGCACGACCATCGATCGCCACCGCGTTCGCGTGAAGCGGGAGCAGCCCGCGCTGATGCAGCAGCGCGCCGAACGCGGAGCCCAGCAGGAACAGCCGCACGCTTCGCGGCGAGGCATCATCGTCCGGATCGACCGAAATCCGGCAGCCCCGCTCGACCAGATATCGGCCGACCCGCGGCACCTGCAGGAGCGCGCCGTCCACCGTCACCGTCAGTTCGGCCGCGACGGGCTCAGCTGGATCGAGATCTCGATAGCCAATCTCCACGTCCGCCTCGCCATGCTCGGCCCGCTGAAGCTCTGGGAGCTCCATCCCGGACCCTATGGTGAGCCCGAACAGCGTGTAGGAATAAGGATGATCCACCGGGCGCCTTGCTAGGCGGCGCATTTCCACTTGTCGATTCGCCGCGGCGCCGGCTGGAAAAAGGGTGGCGGAGAGGGTGGGATTCGAACTGAGGCGATAAGCCGTTGTTCTTCCACACCTTCCGATCGAGGTATTTACCGAGGTACCTCGGAATGTACCTCGCCAACTTTTTCGCCAAAATACTGATGCTTGCGCGCTCAGTTCGACTCCGTGCGCCTCTATCGAACCCACGGTACATGGTCAAGGCACAGGCCCATTGGGGTAGTGCAGGAGGCTAAGCGAAGCGCCTCAGACGCGCCGTTTTTTGCCTTCAAAGCCGTCCTTCACCTCGTCGATCCAGGCAACGATCTCTCGCTCGCTCCAGCGCGAAGCCGCAGGCGACAATTTATATGGCGCCGGAAACTTTCCTTCCTGGATCAAGCGATAAATCATGGACTTGCCGAGTCCCACGCGACGCTTGACCTCGTCCAGTTTCAAGAAGCGCTCGGGTGCCGCTGTGTCTGTCATTTACCGCTCGCACGCGCTCGGCAGAACGCTCGGTCACCTTCCAGGAACGCGCTCAATATCGCCGGTACGAGCTCGGTGATAGGCTCGTCTCGCCCATAGGCCTGCGCGTAAAGCGCGGCATAGTCTGTCAGTGCCTCATGCAGATCCGGTAGCAGCGAGATGGTGAGCTTGACCGGTGTCCGGTCTGGCAGCTTGCCCAGTTTCAGCTCGGCCATGGCTCAACCTCTCCACGGCGCAAGAATCAAATCTCGGTGCACTACCAGTCGCACCGGCGCGCCGGGCCGGATCGTGATGGTCGGCTGCACGCCCAGATTGCGCTGTGTGATCTGATCGCCGGCGCGCGCGACATTGTCCTGAGTCGACATACGGATCGCCTGAACCAAGTCACTCTGGCCGGATAGCGCGAGTTCCGAACTCACCCCGAGCAGCGTGGAAAGCACCACGCCCTTCAGCAATGCCCAGGTATGGAAGTCGACCTTGTCCTGCAGACCGGCATAGCCGGATGCATCGGACGCTGGCTCGTTGTCGATCTGCATTGAGGAGCCGTCGGGAAGGATGATGCGCTGCCAGACGAGCAAGGCCCGTTTCTGCCCAAACGCCACGACGCTGTCATAGCTGCCGACCAGCCGCGCGCCCTGCGGGATCAGCAGGATGCGCCCGGTCGCGCTGTCGAACACCCGCTCGGTAACCTGTGCCGTGACCAGACCGGGAAGATCGGAGCGCAGACCGGTTATCAGACTCGCCGCAATCACGCTGCCTGCCGAGACGGTATAAGGCGACACAGCTGGCGTCAGCGCATGGGGATTGGCCGGTCCGTGCGGATCGAGTGTGCCCACGAACTCCGCCTTGCGGCCCTGAGCATTCGGATCGCGCGTCGCGTCGATCGAAGCGGTGGCGGCGCTGGCGGATGGCATTGGGAGACCGGCAGGCGCTGCCAGGGCCGCCCCGGTACTCCCGCCCACGGCGATCTCACGCCCCTGAACGAGGATACCGGATTGCCGCGCAGCCTTCAGCTCGGCGAGCTGCCGTTCGCGCTCGGCGGCCTCGGCCTGCCCGGCCGCCTGCCCGTCATTGATGCCGGTCTCGGTCGCCATCGCGCGCTGATGCTCGAGGATCGGCCGTCCGAGATCGCCGGGGAGCGGCGGACCCAGCCGCGGCACATCGCCATAGCCCGCAGGCACCCCATTCAGGGCGTCAGCCGACATCCGACCATTGGGCTGGGAAAGTGTCTCCTGCTCGGCGACGTGGCGGAACACGGTCGGCTTGAGCGCCATCCAGGTGACGGCGATCAGGCTGACCGAGCCGATCGCCGCGATGGCGATGATCACGCCGCGCTTGAACCGGATCGCCCGCGCGGGACGCGCACGGATGGCGAGCGACTCCGGATCGGCCTTGGGCAGCGGCGTCGCCAGGACCAGGGGTTCCTCGCTCATGCGCCCCTCCGATGCGTCACGCCTTCCGCAACGCGGACGATCCGGACGATGTCCTGATGCTTGGTGCCGAGCCGCAGTTCGGCGGCGTCGAAGATCCGGTCCACCACATAGAAGCGACCGCGCAGCCGGTAATTGACCAGCTGGGCGACGCCCTTCCCATCCACCAGGAACAGGGGCGGCGCCTCGCCGACCGCGAGCGTGGCGGGAAATTCGATATAGGTCTGCCGCCCATCGTCGAACGCGCGAAGCGGTCGCCATGCCGGCTGGTCGCCAGACAGGGCGTAGTTGAAGTGGAGCTGGTCGAGCGCCAGACCTTCCGCGACCGGCGCCACCGCCTGCGCCTGCTCGGTGGCTTTACGCAGCGCGATCAGCTGATCTGTGGGATAGACCCAGGATAGCGCCGCCATCGCGGTCCTCGCCGTACTGGCCAGCGTCAGATGATAGCTGCGCCGGTCGGTCGTGATGAGCAAATTTGTGGAAAGTCCCGCTGCGAAGGGCTTCACCAGCACATGCGTTCGTTTGTCGGCGCCCGTTCCGCTGGCCGTATCGCCGATCACCCAGCGAACCGTATCGCCGGCGGCGACCGCGCCCAGCGCTTCGCCGGGCTGGAGCGCGATGTCGGTCACGCGCTCGGGCGCGGTATAGACGGCGTAGATCGTCCCTTCGGTGAAAGGATAGACCTGCACCGCGTTGATGAACCCCTGCGGCTCGGGCTGCAGCGTCGCCGCGAGATTGGCGGCGGCGACGTGGCGAACAGCGGGCGGCGCGGACCGGTGGATATGGCGCGCGTGCCCGGAACGCACCGGCGTCACGGCAACTGGCGTTACGCCAGGTGCAACAATAGCCGGCCTGCCCGGCATTGGGGCAATCGGTGGCGGAGGATTGTCCGCTGCACAGAGCATGATCGCGGCCGCGCTGGCCGACGAGACGAGGAACAAGGTCTTCACTGGCGTATCTCCTGATTGGACTGGCCGAGCGATTGTTGGCCAAGGGTCGGATCGAGTGGTGAGCCGAGCGGCAGATTGGCGGCTGGCGGGGGCGGCGACGCTGGTCGTGGCGCCGCGGGAGATTCGAGCTCGCGACTCCAGTCGATCGCATCGACATAGAGTCCGAGCGGATTTTTCCGCAGAGTGTCCGCTGTGGTCGGCGGCTTCAACACCACCGTCAGAATCGCAGTCCAGTGCGACGTGCCGGCCTGGGATCCACGATCATAGGCGGCCTCGGCCCACTTCACCTGGAATGACCGGTCGGACGCGCGGACGATGCTCGTCACCTGCACCGACACCGTCTTCTCGCCGACATGCGCGAACGGCGCAGCGGACCGGGCATAGTCACCCAGAAACTGACTCCCGCGCTGCGTCGTGAAGTCATAGGCTGACAGCCAGTCAGCCCGCATGAGCACCGGATCGAGCGAGACCTGACGGATATTGCGGATGAAGTTCGACAGATGCCAGGCGATCTGCGGATCGGTCGGGCGATAAGCCGCTTCGGCTTCCGTGACCGCACGGGACTCGCCCAGCCGGTCGACCTCGACCACATAGGGTGTCACCCGGCTCTGGGTGGATTGCCAGATCACGCCGCCGGCAAGGCCGACCGACAGGATGAGGCTGCCGAATGCCATCAGCCGCCAGTTGCGCGCCTGGACCCGCGCGGAGCCGATGCGTTCGTCCCACAGCTGGCCGGCGCGCTGATAGGGCGTCGCCGGTTCAGGGGTCCGGCCATAACGCTGGACGGCGCGCTTAAAGAGCATGGCATTTGAAGAGCATCAGTCTTCCCTTTCCTTGATATCGGGGGTGGCGGACGCACCACCGCGATCGCCTTCCTTGATCGTCTGAAGCGCGGTGTGACGGTGGTGACGGTTGGCTTGCTCGGTGCGCAGCTTCCGCGCCCAGTCGGGCGTCCCCTGCCCACCCTCGCTCGACGGCCCCGGGGACCCTTGCTGGCCGGTCTGGTTGAGCGCGTTCCACGCCGCCTGACGGCCGTTGCTCGCCGCCTCACTCAGGCCAAGCGATCCGGACATGCGCCCGCGCGCAGCATTGCCGGCGGCTTGTGCGACTCCTTTCAGGCCGGCGCCGACGGTGGGCGACGGAGCCGTTTCCTGACCGAGCTGATAAGCGGTCGAGGCAGCGGAGCCCATCGAAGTCCCCGCGCGCACGGCGCCAAGGGCGGCGCCACCAATCGCGCGCGCGCCGCCAATCGCGGCACCACCGCCGACCATCGCGACGCCAGCTGCGCCGATCGTCGTGCCCAGCGCAGCGCCCGCGCCGAGCTGGGGCGCACCCGAAACGAGGCCGGCGGCGATCCCGGGCGCGAAGATGCCGAGCCCAAACAACGACAACGCCGCCAGAGCAAGGCTCATCGCCTGCCCAATGTCGGGTTCCTGGCCCTGAATCGCAGTAGTGAACTCGGTGAAGAAATTGGAGCCGATGCCAACCACAACGGCGAGGACCATCACCTTGATGCCCGACGAGACGACATTGCCCAGCACGCGCTCGGCGAGGAAGCTGGTGCGGTTCCACAGCGCGAACGGCACGAGGATGAAGCCGGCCAGCGAGGTCAATTTAAACTCGATGATCGTCACGAACATCTGCACGGCGAGGATGAAGAAGGCGAGGATCACCAGCACCCAGGCGAACAACAGCACCGCGATGCTCAGGAAATTCTCGAAGAAGGTCGTGAAGCCGAGATATTGCGACACCTGCTGCAATAGCGGCCAGGCAGCGGTGAAGCCGGTCCCGGCAAGCCGTCCAGGTTTCAGGAGATCATCCGCGCTGAGCGTCCCGCCCCCAGCAGTGAGGCCGGCCTGGGCAAAGGATTTGAAGATGATATCGGCAAGCGTCGAGAAGCTGTTCAGGATGAACGCGAATGCGCCGACATAGAGGATCTTCCTGAGCAGGCGGCCGAGGACATTGTCCTCGCCGCCCATCGCCCAGAACAGGCCGGCAAGCGTGATGTCGATGCCGATCAGCGTCGCGGTCAGGAACCGCACATCGCCGCCGAGCAGGCCGAACCCGCTGTCGATATAGGTGATGAACGCCTGCATGAAGCGATCGATGACGTTGAGATCGTTCACGAGAGATTCCTGCAAAAGCTGGGGTGAAATGAACCGCGGGGCGTGCATGGGGAGCGGATGCACGCCCCGCGGCGACGGCGGCGGGGGGTCGCGCCGTCTCCGGCCACGCCTAGCGGGGGGTGTAGGCCGTGCCGGAACCGAGGAATTTGGTGGTCGCGCTCCGCCCGTCCGAGGTCGACTGGGCGCGGCTCGCTTGCTCGATCGCCTGCGCGCGGAACTGGGCGGCCATGAGGTTCTGGATCTGGAACAGTTGCTTGGCAGTCAGTGCGAGGAGCTGATTCGTAGCCTGCTGTGCCTGAAGCGCGCCTTCGGCACCCTGGCTCTTCGCCATCAGCGTGCTCAACGTCTGGGCATCGGCCTGGACGTTGGTCACGACCTGCGCCTGCACGCCCATCGTCTGCTGATAGGCGGCCATCGACGCGTCGAGTCGGGACTTGGCCGCGATCACCTGGCCGTTCGAGGTCAGCGCCGCATTCAAATCCTTGGGAAACAAGGACTGGAACTGCTGGTCGACATTCTCGACCTTGAACGTGATGCCCTGCGCCTGACCCATCAGCCGGTCGATCTGCTGCAGGGTCTGGGTGATCACCTGCAATTCGGGGAAGTCGATCCTGGTGAGGTTCTTCGCCTGATTGATCAGGCTTTGCGCCTGGTTCTGCAGCGACTGGATCTGGTTGTTGATCTGGGTGAGCGACCGCGCCGCGGTGAGCAGGTTCTGCGAATAGTTGGTCGGGTCGAACACCGTGAATTGCGCGTGCGCTGGACTGGTTGAGAGGGTCAGCGCGAAGGCAAGCGATCCGGTGGCACCGAGACCGAGCGCTGTCGCGACCAGCAGCTTCCTGGCGGGTATAGGGATACGCATCACATCACTCCGTGGTTTGGGGGACAGGAAAATCGGCGAGCAGCGGAAGGGCCCAGTCGAGACCGATCTTGTCGAGGAACCGGCCGGCAAAATCGTCGGAGCCATATTCATGGAGCAGCGCATCGATCTGCGCTTGGCTGGCCGGATCTGAAGAACCGCACAGCGCCAGCGCGACGGGCCCCAGGCCCAGTTCGAACAGTCGGTTGCCGCGGGTCGATTGCAGGTAATAGTGCCGCTTGGGCGTTGCCCGGGCGACGAGTTCGATCTGGCGGTCGTTCAGGCCGAACCGCTCATAGGCAGCACGAGATTGCGGCTCGATCGCGCGGTCGTTGGGCAGCAGGATGCGCTGCGGGCAGCTTTCGATGATCGCGGGCGCAATGCTCGAGTCCGCGATATCGGCGAGACTCTGGGTCGCGAACAGCACCGCAACATTCTTCTTGCGCAGCGTCTTCAGCCATTCGCGGATGCGCGCGGCGAACAAGGGATGGTCGAGGAAGATCCAGGCCTCGTCGAGGATCAGCAGGGTCGGATGCCCGTCGAACCGCTCCTCGAGCCGGTGAAACAGATAGGTGAGCACCGGGGCGACCACACCCGCCTGCCCCATCAGCGCCTCGGTCTCGAAACATTGGACATCGGCAAAAGCGAGCTGTTGCTCGGCCGCGTCGAGCAAACGGCCATAAGGCCCGTCGAGCGTGTAGGCGGCGAGTGCCGAACGCAGCGCGTTCGACTGCAGCAACAGGGCAAGACCCGTCAGCGTGCGTTCTTCCTCCGGCGCGGATGCCAGACTTCCGAGCGCCGACCAGATCATTTCCTTGATCTCGGGCGTGACCATGACCTTCTCGTGGGTCAGCAGCGCACCAATCCATTCCGCCGCCCACGCGCGCTCGACGGGAATGTCGATGTCCCGCAGGGGCTGGAAGGCGAGGCCGCCCTCCCCGCTTGGCGTTTCCGAGCCGATGCCCAGCGCATGATGTGCGCCGCCCATGGCGAGCACCGCTGCTCGTGCCGAGAAGCCCTTGTCGAAGATGTAGAGCTGGGCACCTTCGTAGCGCCGAAACTGCAGCGCGATCATCGCCAGCAGCACCGATTTGCCGGCCCCCGTCGGCCCGACCACCAGCATGTGGCCGACATCGCCGACATGGGTCGAGAGGCGGAACGGCGTCGATCCCGCGGTCTGGGCGGTGAACAGTGTCGGCCCGTCGAGATGGGCATTGCGTGCCGGTCCCGCCCAGACGCTCGACAGCGGCATCAAATGGGCAAGGTTGAGCGTATGGACGATCGTCTGTCGGACATTGGCATAGACATGGCCCGGGAGGGAGGACAGCCACGCCTCGACCGCGTTGACGCCTTCGCGGATGGTGGTGAAGCCCAAGCCGTTGACGATGCGCTCGACGCGGCGGACCTTTTCCTCGACCCGAACACGGTCGGTGTCGGACACCGTGATCGTCGTGGTCAGATAACCGAACGCGACATAATCCTGGCCAAGCGCCTGAAGGGCGAGGTCGGCATCGACCACCTTGTTGTCGGCATCGCTGTCGAGCAGCTGCGCCGGCTGGTTGTACATCACCTCGCGCAGCATCGCGGTGATCGACTTGCGCTTGTTGAACCATTGGCGCCGCAGTCTGGTCAGAACCTTGGTGGCGTCGGTCTTGTCGAGCGCGATGAAGCGCGTGACCCAGCGGTACGTGAAATCCTGATGGTTGAGCGCGTCGAGGATTCCCGGCCGGCTGAGATTGGGGAAGCCCATGATCGTCAGAGTGCGAATGTGGGCATCGCCCAACATCGGCTCGAGACCGCCGATCAGCGGCATATCGGCCAGAAGCCCATCAAGATAGATCGGGGTTTCAGGGACCGCGACGGGATGGCGCTGGGTCGAGATGGTGCCGTGCAGATAGGTCAGCGTCTCGGCCGAGTTCAGCCCACGCACCTCGGGCATGAAAGCGGCGAACAGGTCGAGCGCGCGGTCGGTCTCGGCGATGAAGCTCGCCAGGCTCGCGCGCCAGTCCCGGCCCTTTTCGGCATCGGGCCGCTCGACCAGCGATCGTCCAGCCGCATCGCTGCTGTCCGCGGGCGGCAGCCACACCAGGGTAAGATGATAACGACTCTCGAAATGCTGGCCCTCGGCCTCGAACCCGGCCCGGCGTTCACGGTCTACCAGCCATGAAGCGGCATCGGGAAACTCGCTGTCGGGATAACCGAGCGCTTCGCGCCGCTCGGCGTCGAAGAATAGCGCCCAGCCTGTGCCGAAACGCTTCAGCACATTGTTGGCGCGGGCACAGGCCGAGACGAGTTCGGCTTCGGTCGCGCTTTCGAGATCGGGTCCCCTGAAAGCCAAGGTCCGCTGGAAACTGCCATCCTTGTTGAGCACCACACCCGCCGCGACCAAGGCGGCCCAGGGCAGATGATCGGCGAGCCGGTCGGCGCGGTGTCGATATTCGGCGAGGTTCAGCACGCGAAATAGCCCTTCTGACGAAGATGACGGATAAGGACGGGTGCGAAGTCGGGGTCGCGGCGCGCGGCGATGACCGCGAGGCTGTGTCCGGCCGCCCAGAGCAGGATGCCGGCGATCCATTGCTGGAGGCCCAGCCCGACCGCCGCGGCGACGGTGCCGTTGACGATAGCAATCATCCGCGGGGCGCCGGCGAGCAGAATCGGCGAGCCAAGACTACTGTGGATCGGCGCCTCGAACCCGGCGATGTGGCTGGTCCCGCTCTGGGAGGCCGGCACCTCACTCATGCGATCAGCGCTCCCCCGCCAAAGCTGAAGAAAGAGAGGAAGAAGCTCGATGCGGCGAACGCGATCGACAGGCCGAAGATGATCTGGATGAGGCGCCGGAACCCGCCCGCAGTCTCACCGAACGCCAGCGTCAGCCCGGTCACGATGATGATGATCACCGCGACGATCTTGGCGACCGGCCCTTGGACCGAATCGAGCACCTGCTGGAGCGGCTGCTCCCACGGCATGCCGGTGCCCGCTGCCCTCGCCGACATGGCAACGCTCGCGGACAGCACCAGCGCAACAGCCGTCGCTGCGATGCGCTGGCGCCGTGACATGCCGGACGAATGGGTGTGGGACATCATAGTCATTCTCCTTCGGGGGTGATGGAAAGATCGGGGTCGAGCAGCTCGACCAGGCCGTAGCCGCCGTCCGGATCGACGCCCGCAACCCGCGCGATGCTCGCGACCCGGCGCTGGAGGCCGCGACCGGAGATGAAGACGATGAGGTCGATCGCCTCGGCGATCAGCCGCCGCGGCACGGTGACGACCGCTTCCTGGACAAGCTGCTCGATGCGGTAGAGCGCCGACTTCGCGCTATTGGCGTGGACGGTCGCGATTCCGCCGGGATGCCCGGTATTCCAGGCCTTGAGCATGTCGAGCGCCTCACCGCCGCGGACCTCGCCGACGATGATGCGGTCGGGCCGCAGCCGCAGTGTCGAGCGCACCAGATCCGCCATGGTGACGATACCGGCGCGGGTACGCAGCGCGACCGTGTCGACTGCCGGGCTCTGCAACTCGCGCGTGTCCTCGATCAGGATCACGCGTTCATCGATCCAGGCCATTTCGGCGAGGAGCGCATTGGCGAGCGTGGTCTTGCCCGAACTGGTGCCGCCGGCAACGAGGATGTTGAACCGCTGGGTGACCGCCGCGCGCAGGCGGTCGGCCGCCGCTTCCGACATGATGCCGTCGCTCACATAATCGGCGAGCGAATAGAGCCGCTCGGCGGGCTTTCGGATCGAGAAGCACGGACCAATCGCGACCGGCGGCAGCACGCCTTCGAACCGCTCCCCCGCCCGCCCCTCGGCATGGGGCGGCAGTTCGGCTGACACGATCGGCGCGTCGCCATGGACTTCGGTGCGCGCATGCGACGCGACCAGCCTGACGACGCGCTCAATCTGGGCGGGCTCGAGCCGCTCGCCCGTGTCGATGCGGCCCTCGCCAAGCCGGTCGACGCGCAACACGCCGTCCGGATTGACCATGATCTCGATGACCAGCGGGTCGGCCAGCGCGGCGCCAATCGCCGGCCCCATGGCGGTGCGCAGCATCGCTCGGCGCCGGTCAGCGGAGAGGCCGGCGCTCATCGACCGCCTTCCGGATCGTCGTCGCCGATCGTCCTTCGGCCGGTGCCGATCTGCTTGCCGACCTGGGAGACGAAGGCATCGAAGCGCTGACGCCCCAGAGCGCGGCCGGCCTGATCACTGTCGGCAAGCGGCGCATGGATCGCGAGCATGTAGCGGACGAACAGCGAAAGGGTCTCAAGCAGGACATGGTCGTTGCGTTCGACCCGGCCGAGCGCAGTGGTGATACGGTCGAGCCGCAACCCGAACCGGTCGTCGAATTCGCTCGCGCCCTTGCGGTTCAGCCAGGCGTCGACCGCATCGGCAAGGATCGCCGACTTGGAGGCGCCGGGTTTGGCTGCGAGCGCCTCGAGCCGCTCGGTGAGCGCGGGGGACAGGAAGAGCTGATGGCGGACCTTGCTGCGCATGATCAGAAGCCCGGCAACAGGTCGCCGGGACGGTCACCGCCCTCGTCGATGCCAAAGGTCGTGCGGGCGACCGCCACGGCACGCGCCTGATCCATGGTGCGCGCGTCCGTCGCCGCATCCACGCCGTCTTCATCCAGGCCCAGCGGGTCAGCGACAAGTCCGTCGGGTTGTTGCACTGGCGCTTCCTCGGGCAAACCGGGATGGCGCTGCTGCTCGAGCCCGCCGCTCTCCTCAGCCCCGCTGTCGTCGCGGTTCGCGAGCAAGCGCAGGTCGGTGCCGCAGGCGAGACCAGCCCAATCATCCGACCGACTCGCTGGCCGGTCGCCATAAATCCCGGTGCGAAGAATTGGCGGCGGCAGGACACGCGCCGTGAACGTCGCGTCGTCATAATAACGCAGCTTCTGGGCGCGGATCGGCGCCAAGCCCGAGACGAGCACCAGCTCATCGGTCGCCGGTAGCTGCATGACCTCGCCCGGGGTCAGCAGCGCCCGCGCGGTTTCCTGCCGGCTGACCATGACGTGGCTGAGCCAGGGCGCGAGCCGGTGTCCGGCATAGTTGCGCATCGCGCGCTGCTCGGTCGATGTGCCGAGCGCATCGGATATCCTCTTGGCCGTCCGCTCGTCGTTCGTCGCGAACGCGATGCGAACGTGGCAATTGTCCAGAATGGCATTGTGCTCGCCATAAGCCTTCTCGATTTGGTTGAGGCTCTGCGCGATGAGGAAAGCGCGCACGCCGTAGCCGGCGAGGAAGGCGAGCGAGGTCTCGAAGAAATCGAGACGGCCAAGCGCCGGAAACTCGTCCAGCATCATCAACAGTTTGTGACGTCGAACCTCACCCGCCGCATGAAGATGCTCGGTCAGCCGACGGCCGATCTGGTTGAGCACCAAGCGGATCAGCGGCTTGGTCCGCGAGATGTCGGAAGGCGGCACGACCAGATAGAGCGAAACCGGCTGCGGCGCTTCGACCAGATCGGCGATGCGCCAGTCGCACCGCGACGTGACGGCGGCAACGGTCGGGTCGCGATATAATCCCAGGAAGCTCATCGCCGTCGAGAGCACGCCCGAGCGCTCATTCTCCGACTTGTTGAGGACCTCTCGCGCAGCCGAAGCCACAACCGGATGGACCATCGGCGCTTCGGCGGTGCCGAGATGATTGGTCGCCATCATCCGGCGTAGCGTGGCGGCAAAACTGCGCTGCGGATCGGACAGGAAGGTCGCGACGCGGGCGAGCGTCTTCTCCTCCTCCGCATAGAGGACGTGAAGGATCGCACCCACAAGCAAGGAATGGCTGGTCTTTTCCCAGTGATTGCGCCGCTCGAGTGCCCCTTCGGGATCGACCAGGATATCGGCGATGTTCTGGACGTCGCGCACTTCATGCGTGCCGCGCCGGACCTCGAGCAGCGGATTGTAGCAGGCCGATCGCGCGTCGGTCGGGTTGAACAGAAGGCAATGCGAGAATCGGGCGCGCCACCCGGCGGTCAGTTCCCAGTTCTCGCCTTTGATGTCGTGGACGACCGTCGACCCGGTCCAGCCGAGCAAAGTGGGCACGACCAGGCCGACGCCCTTGCCGCTGCGCGTCGGTGCAAACGCCATGATGTGCTCGGGACCGTCGTGGCGCAGGTAGCGCCCGTGAAGACCGCCGAGAAATACCCCGGAATCATCGAACAGCGCCGCCTGGGAAACCTCACGGTTCGATGCCCAATGCGCCGATCCATAGGTCGTGACGCTCCGGTTTTGGCGTGCCCGCCACAGCGATCCGAAGATGGCGGCCCCGCACCCGACGAACCCGCTCGCACCAGCGATCGCCCCCGCGCGATCGAAGACATGCGGCGCATAGGCGTCGAAATGGTACCACCATCCGAACAGCGCCCAGGGATGATAGACCGGCACGTGACCGACGATCAGCCACGGCGAACCGAGCTCCGGCTGATAGGCCAGCTTCGCTGCCGCCCATTGCGTCGCGCACCAGACACCGGCGATCACGATCGCGAACACGACCAGGATCTGTCCGATCAGCAGCTTGGTGGGGGTCACGCGAGCTCTCCGGCCGCACAGCGAGAATCGCTGTGGGTTCGGAGGTCAAGATCGATCGATTACGCTAGGAGTATCAGCCCCGTTATCTCGTCACGCCTCGCCATATTTCGCCGAACCCATACTGGCGCCAGCTCATCGTATTGCTCAACGGCGATTCGCGTTACGAAAGAGGATGGCATCGCGAGTGAGTTTTTTAGAATAGGCCCGACTTCGGTCGTTCAAAGTTGGGCAGCAATCACTTGAATGCGGCCACTCGTTCAAGAGGGAATGCCACTGTCAAGATTGGTAGCGGTTGTCGTAACTCCAGCACCCGTCCTTCGGACTTCCACTTACCGCCCTAAACGTCGCGCGCTCAAAACGCGACGCTGCGATAACGACCCAATCTAATTCTTCTTGCGCTTTTTCTTGTTCCTGCTGGTCTCATCCCTCCCAAGTGCCGACGCCGCCACGGCCTTGATCTGCTCGATCGTTGGGATGATCCGATCTGCCAAAATATCCGAGGCCAGCTTTGAGATCGTCTCCGATGTCTGTTGATCGCAGACTTCGCCCTGCCTTCGCCTTGAACTTCGCGACTTTGGCCGTCTTGGTCGGCACCGTCGATGTTGCGGCGGCACGAGGCTCCCGGCCCTGAACGTGGCGCTCGAGCAATGCCGCCTCAAGCCAGCTTCAACTTTTGGCTTCACCTGATCCAGGGTGCGCATCGGGCCGGTAAAGCGCGTCGGCGATGGAGGCGATCATCTCGCGCAACCATTTGTGCGCGGGGTGATCAGTCAGGCGGTTGTGCCACACCATCGCGCTGGTCAGTGCGACGGGCTGGACGGGGAGCTCGACCAGTTGGACCGAATAGGCGCGTCGGAATTCGTCGGCGATCTGCCGGCCCATCACGGCAATCATGTCGGACTGGGTCAAGGTCGGACCGGCGGAGAGATACGGAACCTCGGTCCGCTCTCCGATCGACAGGCCAAGCTCATTCAGTCGCTGATCAAGCGCCCCAAGATCATCGCCGCTGGAGGAAATGACCAGGCGCTGCAGACTACCAAAAACCTTCGCGTCGATCGGCTTCTCCAGCGCCGGGTGCCCGCGCCGCACCACGCCGACATAATCCGTCTCGATCAGGCAGCGTGACGAGAAGCGAGTGAGCGCCGGCGCTGCCGCCAACAGCGCGATGTCGAGCTCGGACCGGTCGAGCATTCCGGTCACGTCGAGCGTGCCGCTGGGTCGAAAGCCGAGCCGAAGCCCCGGCGCGAGCGCACGAGCCTTCAACAGGATCGGCGCGACCAGCACGATGGCGGCGAAATTGTTCACCGCGATGACGAAGCGCGCCTGGCTGTGCTCGGGCAAAAATTCCTCCGCCGTCAGCGCCTGGCGCAGCTCGAGGAGCGCGTTGCGCACTGGTTCGGCCAGGCGCTCGGCGCGCGGCGTGGGGGCCATGCCGGTGGGCGTCCTGACGAACAACTGGTCCTTCAACAGATAGCGCAACCGGTTCAGCGCGTGACTCATCGCCGGCTGACTGAGGCCGAGGCGAGCCCCGGCCCTGGTCACGCTGCGCTCGTGCAGGATCGCTTCGAACACGAGCAGCAGATTGAGATCGATCCGCGCCATCTTCTCCTCCCGTTGAAGTGCGCGATATTCATATCATGCATTATTCTATTTCAACAATGCGTTTGAAGCATGGGTGAAGCGAGATCACATTGGTGCCGACGAAAATCTATTGGAGCTGGTTCAGATGCAGTGGCATCATTTCACCCGCAATGACGGTGCGGCCGATGCGCTGGTGGTAATATTGTTTGCCCATGCCGGCCTCACCGAGGCCGAGCGACTCACGTCGGCATGGGCGCACGCCGTGCCGCGCAGCGCCTTTGCCGGCATCGAACTGGAAGCCGGCGCGCCCGCTTTTTCGGTGTTGCGTGACCTCCTCATGATCGAGGCGGCAGCGCTGGACCTTGGGATCTGGCAGGTCGTCCTGGTCGGCACCGGCGTCGCGGGACGCCAGGTGCTCGATCTGGTCACGATCGGCGTCGTGCCGGGCATCAGCGCGATCGTCATCGACCTGCCGCCCGGGCCGCTACCGGTTGTCCCGGCCGGAACCGCGGCCTCGATCCGTTTCGTGCCGCATATG
>NZ_JAQGLC010000265.1 GCF_028293085.1 Sphingomonas bacterium | reverse complement strand
GAAGCCCGGACCCGCGCCGAGCGGCTGCGCCTGCGCGGCGGCCCCGCGTTGCTGGTGCTGCGGTCGCCCAGCCTGCGCGAAGGCGAGGCGGTGACGGCGTTGCTGGGCGCGGCCCTGGATCTGGCGCCGGTCGCGCTCGGCGAGGCGCGTCCGGCCGATCATGCCTGCTGGCTCGCTGCCGCGCGCGGCCTGCCGGTGATGCGGCGGACCCTGGCGCCCGGCGAATGCCTGAGGATCGAGGATTTCGGCGCCTATGACGGGCCGATGGTGCTGCTTGCCGGCACCGAGGGCGTGATCGAGGCGACGGTGCCGGTCAGCGAATGGATGCTGCTCTTGCCCGGCCGCGACGATCGGGCGGCGTTGTGGCGCGCCGGCGGGGTGGACGGCGACCTCGCCGCCCGTGCCGCGATCGCCTATCGCCAGGGCGCCGGGCGGATCGCCGAGGTGGCCGAGCGGCTGTCGCTGCAGGACGGCGACGCGGACTGGGCGGCTTTGGTCGAAGCGGTGGACGCCGGGGCGAGCCAGCTCGACGCGCTCGCCCGCCGCTCCTCGGCGCGGGTGGCGCGCGAGGACCTGGTCGTGCCGGGCGAAGTTGCCGAGGGCCTCGACCTGCTGGTCGACCGCATCCGGCTGCGCGATGCGCTGTCCGAGGGGCTCGGCAGCTCGCTCCGCGCGCGCTACCGGCCGGGCGTGCGCGCACTGTTCACCGGCGAATCCGGCACGGGCAAGACGCTGGCGGTACACTGGATCGCGCGGCGCGTCGGACTGCCGCTCTACCGCGTCGATCTCGCCGCGATGACCAGCAAGTGGATTGGCGAGACCGAGAAGAACCTGTCCAACGTGCTCGATGCCGCGCAGCATGCCGATGTCGTCCTGTTCTTCGACGAGGCGGATTCGCTGTTCGGCGCGCGCACCGATGTCGGCGATTCGCATGACCGCTTCGCCAATGCCCAGACCAATTACCTCCTGCAGCGGATCGAGGATTTCGACGGGATCGCGATCCTCGCGACCAACAGCCGCGACCGGTTCGACCCGGCCTTCGTCCGGCGCCTCGATGCGATCCTCGAATTCCCGCTGCCCGATGCCGCCGCGCGCCGCGCTTTGTGGACCGCGCATCTGGGCGACGCGCACGCGGTGAGCGCGCGCGAGCTCGACCTGCTCTCGGTCGCGATCGATCTGGCGGGCGGGCACATCCGCAACGTCGTGCTCGGCGCAGCGACGCGGGCGCGGCGGAGCGACCGCGCGATCTCGGCCGACGATCTCGCCCGCGCCGCCGCCGACGAATATGCCAAGCTGGGTCGATCGGCGCCGCCCTTGCCGTGGTGACCACGGCGGGCGGGCGCGATCAGGCCGAGGCGATCTGCACGATCGCGTCGATCTCGACGGCGACGCCGAGCGGCAGGATCGGCACGCCGACGGCGCTGCGGGCATGGCGGCCGGCTTCGCCGAACAGCGCGAACAACAGGTCCGACGCGCCATTGGCGACCTTGGCCTGTTCGGTGAAGTCGGCGGCCGAATTGACGAACACGCCGAGCTTCACGATCCGCTCGACCCGGTGGAGGCCGCCGAGCGCCGCCTTCATCTGCGCGACGAGCATCAGCGCGCAAGGCTGCGCGGCCTCCTGCCCGAAAGCGAGATCGACGCTCTCGCCGAGCCGCCCGGTCATCAACGCGCCGTCCTTGAACGGCAGCTGGCCCGACAGATAGAGCATCCCGTCGACTTCGACCGCCGGTACATAAGAGGCGACGGGCGCGGCGGGTGCCGGCAGGGCGAGGCCAAGCTCCGAAAGCTTGCGGTCGATTCGATCGGTCATGCCCCGCCACACCATGGCGGCGCGGGGCGGGTCAAGCCCCGGCGGGCAGCCCTTCGGCGAAGCGCGCTTCGATCCAGCCTTGCGCCTCGCGCCAGTCGTCGATCCGGACATGGGCGGCGGGCGCCCTGGGCACGGCCGGCGCGAGCGCCGGTTCGGACACCATATGGAGCCGGTGGACCTGCGGCGCATATTTCGCGACCGATTCGTGGTGCACGCCGAGATCGTCGACGAAGACGGTGACCGGATCGCCATGCTCGGCGACCAGCCGGGCGACGGGTCCGCCCTTGCCGCCCTGGTTGCATTCGACCCGGTGCTCGATGCCGAAACGGGCGAGCTGCTCGATCCGCGGCTGGCGGCACTGATCGGTGAGGTTGGTCAGGATGACGATGTCGGCGACCTGCGACAGGGCGGCGAGCGCTTCCCGCGCATGCGGGACGAGGGTCTGGCGATCCATCTCGGCGGGGAAGAACTGGTCGAGCATCCCCCACATCTCCTCCCGGCTCGGCGCGGAGGTACCGTCGCGGCGCTTCATGCTCGTCGCGAAATCGCCGCCATTGGGGGTGAAATCGATATCGTGCGTCTCGCCCAACCACACGCCGAAATGGCGGACCATGTGGAGCAGCACCTCGTCGCAATCGCAGATCAGCAAGGGTTTCATTCGGGCTCCAGGGCGCGGCGGGCGGCGACGATCGCTTCGGGCTTTACCTGGAGACTGGCGGCGCAGGCGACAAGATCGGGCTCATAGGCCTCGAGAAAGCCGAGCGCTGCGGCCAGCACCACGGGATCGCCGGCCCGTGCGCGGAGATCCGCGGGGTCGAGGCCGGTCACATCGAGCAATCGTGCGGCGCGCGCCGGTTCGCCGATCGTCCAGATCAGCGCCTGCAGCGCGAGCGCCACGGCATCGAGATTTGTTTCTGGCGCGCGCATTGCCTATCAGCGACCCTGAACCGAAGGGAATGCGCGGACGTGGCAAAGAAGGTGCTCGTTGTCGAGGACAACGAACTCAACCTCAAGCTTTTCTGCGACCTGCTCCGCGCGCACGAATATGCGGCGGAACCGGTGCGCGACGGCCGCGAGGCGGTGGCGCGGGCGCGCGAGTTCATGCCCGACCTGATCGTGATGGACATCCAGCTGCCGCATGTCAGCGGATTCGAACTGATCGGACAGTTGAAGGCCGACCCCGCGCTGCAGGGGATCCCGATCATGGCGGTGACCGCCTATGCCGGGCGTGAGGACGAGGAGCGGATCCGCGCGGCGGGGGCGGATGCCTATGTGTCGAAACCCATCTCGCTGACGCGCTTCGTCGATGCGATAGCGGCGCTGCTATAGACACGGAAAGAGCCGCAAGGCCTGCGCCTGCGGCTCTCGATTCCGGCCTTAGCCGGATGACCTGAAGGCGGCTGCGCCGCCCACCAGCTCACTTGATCTTGGTTTCCTTGAACTCGACATGCTTGCGCACGACGGGATCGTACTTCTTGAAGCTGAGCTTCTCGGTCTTGGTGCGCGGGTTCTTCTTCGTGACGTAGAAGAAGCCGGTGTCTGCCGAGCTGAGCAGCTTGATCTTGACGGTGGTCGGCTTTGCCATGACCTGAAATCCTGTGTGCTAGAAAAGCAAAAGCGGCGAACATGCCGCCGCTCTCAAGCGCCGCCCGATGGCCGACATACCGGCATATGTCAAGTCTCAGGGTGCGGTTAACGCCTTGTTTACCGTGTGGGGCGCAGCCTCCACTTCCAAAGGCGGGAGCTGGGGCATGGCACAGGCGGTATCGATCGGACAGGTACAATCCGAACTGGCGGCGCGAATCGGGCTGATCGGCGCGCGCGCCGCGAATCGGTGTGCGGGCGACCTTGCGGTCGAGATAGATGCGATCCGGCAGATCGCCCATCGCCACGGCCTCTTTCCCGCGGTCGCCGTCACCCAGGCGCTCGAATCGGCGCTGGCGCGCGGCGAGCGCGGACCGCTGATCCAGGGCTGGCTGTCGATCCTCGGCGACGCGGTCGGCTGCGACCGGCACGACCGCGCGGCCTGCGAGACCTTTGCCGCGGCCTGCTCCGTCCGACTTTCCAGCTGATTCAATCATGGACGCGCTGATGGCCGCCTTTGTCGCGGCGATCCTCGCGCAGGCGAGCGACCGCACGCCGTGGCTGACCGCCATCCTCTCGACCCGATTCGCCAAACCGGGCGCGGTGATCGCCGGTACCGTCATCGCGCTGGCGATCATCAACGCGGCCGGTGCCATCGGCGGCGCAATCATCGGCCCGCGAATCACACCCAATGCGCAGAATCTGTTGCTCGCGCTCGCGCTGCTGTCGGCCGGCGGATCGGCGCTGTTCCCGATCAAGCCGCCCGATCGCCTGTCCGGCTGGCGGATCGGCGCCTTCGCGACCAGCCTGTTCGGCGTCGCGATCCTGGCGTTAGGCGACCGCACCCAGTTCCTCACCGCCGCGCTCGCCGCACGCAGCCCGACGCCGGTGCTCGCCGCGGTCGGCGCGACGCTCGGCGCGATGGTGGTCAATATCCCGGCGATCATTCTCGGCGAGGAGGCGCGCAAGGCACTGCCGCTCGCGGCGGTGCGGATCACCGTCGGTGTCCTGTTCCTGCTGGTGGGCGCGGTGATGGCGCTGTCTGCGGTGCGACTGATCTAGCGCGTCGATCCCAGTTATCGGCAGAATTGAGCAAGAAGTCGGGAGCTTCCGGGCTATCGGACCGTTTCGCAACGAACCCGAACCGAGGACCCCGCAATGCCCGATACCGCCGCGCCGCTGAAGACGCCTACCGACATCAAGTCCAACGCCGCGAAGACCGTCGCCGAGGCGCTGAACGGCATACTGGCCGACAGCTTTGCGATCTATTTCAAGACCAAGAATTTCCACTGGCATGTCTCCGGGCCACATTTCCACGACTATCACCTCATGCTCGACGCCCAGGCCGCGCAGATCTTCGCGACGACCGACGCGATCGCGGAACGCGTGCGCAAGACCGGCAACACGACACTGCGCTCGATCGGCGACATTTCGCGCCACCAGACGATCAAGGACAATGACGCCGCCTTCGTTTCGGCCGCCGACATGCTGGCCGAGCTGCGCGACGACAATCTCATGCTGGTCGAGAGCCTGCGCGAGGCCAAGGACATCGTCGATACCGCCAGGGACAATGCGACCAGCGGCATTCTCGACGACTGGACCGATCAGGCGGAGGAGCGCGCCTGGTTCCTGTTCGAGGCCAGCCGGACGAGCTGAGCGCGGAACAAGGCGGCCCGGCGCGTCGTTTCATCTCCGTATCCAAGGAGAGTGACCATGATTCGCTGGGCCATCATCTTTCTCGTCGTCGGGCTGGTGCTTGCGCTGTTCGGCTTCGGCGGTATCGGCGGCGCGTTCATCGGCATCGCCAAGCTGCTGTTCTTTGTGGCGATCGCGATCTTCGTGATTCTGCTCGTGCTCGGCCTGATGGCGGGCAAGGGCGTCAAGAACGCGATCGACTAGGACGGATCGACATTTAGCGTAGCCAGATCATGGTGGCGGCGAGGTGTACGAAGCCGAGGAAGTGGCTGGTGCGGCGTTCGTATCGTGTGGCGAAGCGACGGTG
>NZ_JAQGLC010000262.1 GCF_028293085.1 Sphingomonas bacterium | reverse complement strand
TCGATAAAGTTGCCGCCGACCTGCTCGTCCTTGAGGATCTCCGTCGCGTCGCCGCCGGCCAGGGGCATCTCGAACCAGCGATCTTCGCCGGTCGCCTCGTCCTCGACGCTGTATACCATGGTGCCGGCCGTCCGCCCGAGGCTGATCAGGTCGATTCCCCCGCGCGGACTGCGGCCGGAGGCGACGATCTTGCCGCCGCCATTGCCGATCTTCCATCCCCCGGACTGGGGCACGAAGTCGAGCGTCGCCGCGATCTTGCCGTCGGGCCCGATCAGCCAGGTCCGGAGATTGTCCTGGCTGATCCGTCGCGCGATGCGCGTCGCCCTGCGCGTCTGCAGATCGACCTCATAGAGTTCCGGATTGGTGTCGCCGAGGAAGGTCTCCGACCGTCCGTTTTCGGTGAGGGTGATGCCGCCGAAATAGCCGTACCACCGGCCCTCGCGTTCGATCGCGCCATAGAATCCCCGAATGCCCCCGGTGATGGTACGGTCGCCGGCGAACACGGACCACGGCTTGCCGCCCTTCACCGGCACCACGAGCATCGTCGACAGCTCCGCCTTTTCGGCGACGAAATCCATCCCGAGATTGACCGTCTGGCTATAGTGGAGAAGCACCAGATCCTCACCGGCCCAGTTGATCGTGCGCAACTTCTGGTCGCCCAGCGGTATGGCCAGCAGGGGCTCGCCGTCCTTGTCGAGAACGATCAGCCGCCGCGCGTCGGCCGCCACCCCGACCAGCGCCACGCGTTCGCCCGACGGCGACAACGCCGCCATTTCGTAGCCCGGGAGATTGCCGTAAACGGCGATCGGGCGCGAGGCGGACGCGGTTTCGGCCGGTCCGAACAAGACGCCCGCGGCCAGCAGGCAGGCCGCCGTCATCCGCTGCAAGAATATGCGCACCTCAGCCCCCGTTCAGCAATTCTGCGCCGACTCGCAGCTGGAACGGGTCAGCTCTAAACCCTTCTCCTGCCGCGACAAACAGGAGAAACCCGGTTCGCGGTCAATCGTCCCCCATGGGCTTGGGCAGCAACAACGCGAGCAGGATCGACCGGCATTCGCCATCGATGTCGCCGTCGATCAGTTCCGGCCGGAAGCGACGCTGGAAGGCCACGACCGCGGCGAGCTTGTCCGACACGTCATAGCCGAACCGCTCGAGCGCGATCAGGAAGCCCGCATCGGTCCACATCGGGTCCATCAGGTTGCGCGTCGGCCGCGGCAACGCGAGGCGCAGCTTGGCGAGGCGGTTCCACGGAAACAGCTCGCCCGGATCCTGCTTGCGCTTCGGGGCGACGTCCGAATGGCCGACAACGTTGCCGCGGGTGATGCCGTAGCGCTCCTTGATCTTGGCGACGAGCGGCACCAGCGCGTCGATCTGCTCCTCGGGAAAGGGCCGATAGCCGAGCTCGTGCCCCGGATTGACGATCTCGATCCCGATGCTCGCGCTGTTGACGTCCCCGATCCCGCGCCAGCGCGCCTTGCCGGCGTGCCAGGCGCGCTTCTCCTCGGCGACCATGCGCAGCACCGTGCCGTCCTCTGCGACCAGATAATGCGCGGAAACCTTGGCGACGGGATCGCGCAACCGCTCGAACGCCGACAGCTCAACCAGCATGCCGGTATAGTGCAGGACGATCAACGAGATCCCCAGCGGGCGCTCGTCGAAATTCGGTGACGGCGTCTCGATGATCGTCATGGCGTGTCCCCTGCGCGCGCGGTGCGGATCGTGACGATCGCGACCCCGATCATCGCGATAGCACCACCCGCGAGCATAAGCATCGTCGGCGGCGTATCGAAATACCAGCCCGTCGCGAAAACCGCGATCACCGGCGCGGCGAGCGTCAGCGGCGTGACGATGCTCACCGGGTGGCGCTGCAGCAGCCACGACATCGATCCCTGCCCCAGCACCGTCGATCCGATCGCCGAGAACGCCACCCAGCCGAGCGTGCCGAGCGGCAGGGACGGAATCGATCGCATCGCCTCAGGCTCGGCGATCACCGCCACGGCCCCGAGCGTGATCGTCCCCCACAGCCCGACCCAGGCATAGATGGTCAGCACCGGCACGCCGATCAGCCGGCGCTGGATCAGCATGCAGATCGCCCAGATGAAGCTGGCCAGCGCAGTCAGCGCCAATCCCGGAATCTCGTTCACCATGGTCGGATCGAACACGAGCAGCCCGATCCCGCCCACCGACAGCGCGATACCGATGATCCGCGGCAGATGGATGCGCTCGCGAAAGACGATGATCGCCAATATCAGCGAGAAAGGCACGCCCAGCTGCCCGGCGATGGCAAGCGCGCCGACATTGTGGGTGATCGCCAGCGACAGGTTCGTCGCGACATAGAAGGCGCCGCCCGAGAGGATGCCGAGCGCGGTCAGCGCGCGCATCCGGCCCCTCACGATCCTGAGCGATCCCATGCAGACGATAAAAACGAGCACCTGGCGCAGGAAGCCCGCGGTCAGCGGCGCGATCGCGCTCACCGCCATCTTCACCGCGATGATGTTGAAACCCCACAGGATATTCATCGCCGCGACGACGATCAGATCCTGGACTCCGAACCCCCGGTTCTGCCCCTGGCTGGAGATGCGTGGCTCCATCGCCGCCGCTTGCGGCTTCGATCCGCGAATGTAAACCGCCGATCAGACGGCCGCGGCCCTCGCGCACGGCATCACGCCGCTCGGCTCGTAGAGACCGCGATAGCGTGGGCTCGGGCGGAATGCCTCGGTCTGGCCGATCACGGTTTCGCCCGCGCCGAGCACGAGCAAGGCACCCGGCCGCGCCACTTCGGCAAGGCGATCGAGCACGCGCCGGCGCAGCGCCGGCGAGAGATAAAGCAGCACATTGCGGCACAGGATCACGTCGAATCGGCCGATCGGCAGCGGATCGGCGACCAGGTTGAGCTTGCGGAACGAGATCTGGCGGACAAGCTCCGGCTTGGCGACCCAGTCGCCGCCCACGGTATCGAACCATTGCATCATGCGGCGGATCGGCAGGCCGCGCTGGATCTCGAACTGCGAATAGCGCCCGGCCCGAGCACGCGACAGCGCCTGTTCGGAGACGTCCGTCGCGACGATCTCGGGCGAAACCGCGCCGGTCTTCTCGTCGCGTTCCGAAAACAGCATCGCCAGCGAGAGCGGCTCCTGCCCGAGCGAGCATCCCGCCGACCATATCCGCAAGCGTCGATTCAGGCCCTCGGCGCGCATCGCATCGACCGCCTCGGCAACCATGTCGAGTACGGCGGCGTCGCGGAAGAAGGAGCTTTCCTGATTGAGCAGCGCATCCACCACCAGATCTCCAACAGCGGGCGAGCGCAACACTTCGCCGACCAGCTCATCGAGCGTTTCCAGCCCGCGGTCGCGCAACAGCGGCTTCAGGGCGGTTTCGATCCGCCATTCGCGATTGGCCGCGATCTGCTGCCCGGTGCGCGATTCGAGCAGGGCGGCCAGGACGTTCAGGGCGCCGGTCGGGCGCGGATGCGGTGCCGGGTTCAACATCCGGGCCTCCGGCGCGACGCGACCATCTTGCCGATTTCCTTGGGCGGCATGATCGCGCAGGCGGTGCCGTTGGTCGCGATCGCGCCGGGCATGCCCCACACCACCGAGCTCGCCTGGTCCTGGACCACGACGCTGCCGCCGCGATCGATCACGCGCTGGGCGCCCTCGCTGCCGTCCTTGCCCATGCCGCTCAGCACGATCGCCAGCGCACGCGAGCCGTACACCTCGGCCAGGCTCTCGAACATCGGATCGACCGACGGGGTGCAGCCGCTCTTCGACGGTTCGGTCGACAACCGGACCGCCGCGCCCTCGCTCGTGCCGACGACGCGGATATGCGCGGCACCGGGCGCGATGATCACCCGGCCGGGCCGGATGCGCATATGATCGGTCGCGACCTCGCAGGGTCGGCCGGCAAGTACCGCCACCTGGGCGGCAAAATAGGGCATGAAGGAATCCGGCAAATGCTGGGTGATCAGGATCGGCAAAGGGAAACTCGCAGGAATTTCGCGCAGCAACTGGCTGAGCGCGTGGATGCCGCCGGTCGAGGCGCCGATCGCGACGATGTCGAATCCGCCGCCGGCGCGGTCGGTCGCGAGCGGCATGGCCGCCGAGGAGGTGGGCGTGGTTTCGAAAAGTCGCGAGAGCTTCTCGTCGAGCGTCGCGGAGAACCGCCCGGCGAAATCGCCGATATCGGGCTTCACGAGCGTATCGGCGGCGCCGAGCGACAGCGCCTCGATCGTCGCCACGGCACCGTCGCCGCAGGAAGAGGAAACGATCAGCACCTTCGCACCCTTGCTCGCCGCGATCAGCTCGGGAAGCGCGGTCAGGCCGTCGACCCCCGGCATCTCGATATCGAGCAGGATGCCGTCGACCCGCTGCCCGTGGAGGAAAGCGAGCGCCGCCTTGGCGTGCGGCACCGCACCGGCCACGGCAAAGCGGCCGCCGGCATCGATCGCCCGCGCGATCACCGCCCGTGCCACGACCGAATCGTCGACGATCAGGATGCGCGGCTTGTCGCGGCTCTCGACGAACCGGGTGCTGGTCTTGGTTGATCCGAACGTCACCGGCAAAAGCCCTTTCAGGCCATGCCGACGATCTGGAGCTTGCTTTCGAGCGTCTCGCGATCGAACGGCTTCATGACATATTCGTCGGCGCCCGCCTCGATTGCGGCGCGGATGTGGGCCATGCCGTTCTCGGTGGTGCAGAACACCACCTTGGGCCTGCGCGTGACGGCGCTGTCGCGCAACGCACGCAGGAAATCCATGCCGCTCATCACCGGCATGTTCCAGTCGAGCAGGACAACGTCGGGGGCCGAGGCCAGGCAGCTGTCGAGTGCCTCGCGTCCGTCGCCGGCTTCGGAAACCTGGAAATTCAGCGTCTCCAGGATGTGACGCGCCACTTTGCGGATCACCTTGGAATCGTCCACCACCAGACACGTTTTCATTGATTCACACCCTGTTGCGGCCCCTTGAGGCTCTTCTCTGCCGTAAAACCGTGAGCGTCGCGTTAATTGGCTGCTCAGGCCGCTACCGGAAGCAGGCCGGGCACCAGCGCGCGCAGGTCGATCGCCAGAATCGGCTCGCCCTCGCGCTCGACGATGCCGCAGCCGGTCGCGCGCCAGCCGGAATCGAGCACGATACCCGGCGACAGTGGCGCAAGATCGAACGGCGCCACATCCTCGAGCGAATCGACCAGGATCGCGTAATGATGCCCCTCGACATGCGTGATCACGGCCCGCGTCGCCTGGATTTCTGCCGGCGGCAGGCCGAGCGCAGCATGGGTGTCGATCACGGTGACGACGCGGCTGCGCAAGGCGGCCAGGCCCCGCACCTGCCGGTCGGTGCCCGGCACCGGCACGACCGCGCCAATATCGACGACCGATTCGACCTGCCCCGATTCGATCGCGACCGCGCGGCCGGCGATATGGGCGATGAGGAAGAGACTGGACATCAACGGCCTCCCGCCGAAAGCGCCAGGGCAGCCAGCAGGCCGTCCCGGTCATAGCGATAGATGCTGTTCTCGCCCTTGTCGGCCGCGCGGTCGCGGCGCAGCCGGACCACCGGCACCTGATGCTGCGCGCCCGGCACGGCCTCGTCCATCGTCAGCACGACGGCGGCGGTCTCTCCGGCTTTCAGCTTCGTCGCGACGCGGTAGCCGGCCCCTTCCAGCACCGGCTTCAGGAACGTCTTCATCCAGGCGGTCTCGGCGCCGTTGATCAGGCAGACCGGCGCTTCCGCGGCACCGAGCTCGGCACCATGCGTTGCGAACAGCCAGTGCAGGTCGAGCAGCTCGATCTGCTCGTCGTCGATCGCGACCACGCCCGCCACCGGCCCCGCCTCGCGCGGGGGCACGATCACTTCGGGCAAGGTGACGATGTCGAGCGCCTCGGCAATCGCATAGCCGATCTCGGCGTCGCCGTCGCGCAGCCGGAGGACGGATATCGAATGACGCCCCTGCCAGTCGCCCTGCACCGCGAGTGGAATGATCCGCCCGTCGACCGAAAGCCGAAGCCTGCCGCCGGAGAAACGGATCGCTTCGGCCGATACCGGCTCGATCCGGTCGATGATCGAGAGCGGCACGAGCCGCCGTACGCCGTCGAGGTCGTCGAACAGCAAGGCGGAGACGCTCGGCGCCTGAACCTCTTCGACGACATCGTCGATGACGATCTCGCGCCCGAACTGCAGGCCGGCCAGCGTCGCGACACCGGTGCAGTCGAGCAGCAGCATCGGCAATCCGGAATCGGGCAGGGTCTGCCCCGCATAGACTCCGGTCGCCATCACCGCGGGTGCGGCCGGCTTGATCACCAGCTCCTCGTGATCGAGCACCGAATCGACCGCCAACGCATAGCTGCCGCCCGGCACGCCGACGATCACCAGCATCGCCGCGTGCGCTGCCTTGTCCGACAGGCCGAGCAGGCCGCCCAGATCAATCAGCGGCATGCGCCGGTCGCGGACGGTCGCGGCGGGCGTATCGCCGAGCATGTCGACGCGGATCGCGTCGCCGCCGACCCGGACGATCTCCTCGATCGCCTGGCGCGAGATCGCGAAACGCTGATCGCCGACCCCCACGCCGATCGTCGCGATGATCGAGAGGGTCAGCGGCACATGGATGGCGAGGCGCAGCCCCTTGCCGGGCGTGTTGGACAGTTCGATCCGGCCGCCGATCTGCTCCACATTGGCGCGGACCACGTCCATCCCGACGCCCCGGCCGGAGATGGCGGTGACGTTTTCCTTGGTGGTGATGCCGGGCTCGAACACCAGGTCGAGCTTGGCCTTCTCGCTCAGCGCGCGCAGCTCCGTCTCGCTGCGCCCGCCCGTGCCGGCGATCTTGGCGATCAGCCGCTCGGTATCGATCCCGCGCCCGTCATCGGCAATCTCGATGATGATCTGGTTGCCCGATTGCCGCGCGGTGACGGTCAGCCGGCCATTTTCCCGCTTGCCGAGCGCGCGCCGTTCGGCCGGCGGCTCCATGCCGTGATCGATCGCGTTGCGGACGATATGGACGAGCGGGTCGCGCATCATCTCGATCATCTCGCGGTCGAGCTCGACGTCGCTGCCCTCGACCTGAAGCATCACCGACTTGCCGAGCTCGGCGGCGGTATCGCGCACCATCCGCGGCAGCGAGGAGAAGAGCGCGTCGATCTTCTGCATGCGCGTGCGGGTGACGGTGTCGCGCATCTCGGCGACGGTCAGCGACAGCCGCTCGAGCGCCGCCTCGACGGTCGGATCGACGCCGTCGTCGCGCAGGCGGCGTGCAAGCTCGTTGCGCGCCAGCACCATGTCGGACATGCCGCTCATCATCCGGTCGAGCAGGTCGACATTGAGGCGCACGCTGCGGGTCGGATTGCGCACGGCTTGGGGCACCGGCGCCTGGGTCGGCACCGAGGAGCCTTCTTCGAGCGCGGCGATCAGCATCTCCTCGCCGGTATCGTCCAGCGACGTGCCGGCATCGATCGCCTCGACCAGCTCGCCGATCCGGTCGACGATCGCGAGCACGGCGTTGACAAGCCGTGTGTCGGGCACCCGCGTGCCGTCGCGGACCGCTGCGAGCACGTCCTCGGCGGCATGGCTGAGCCGGGCGAGCCGCGGCAGATCGAGAAAGCCGCAGCTTCCCTTCACCGTGTGCACGAAGCGGAAAATGGCATCGAGCCGTTCGCGATCGTCCGGGGAAGCTTCCCACGCGACGATCTCGCCCGAGAGCGCCTCTAGCGTCTCGCGCGTCTCGGCGATGAATTCCTGAAGAAGATCGTCCATGGGCCCCCGGGGATGCGAGAGGGACCATGGCAAGGATTGGTTAAAGGGGCGTTTAACCGGAAGGCTGCAGGCCCACATTTACGGCGCGACGCCCTAAACCTTCTCCCCGTTGGGGGAGAAGGATACGAAGACTTGCGAGCGAAGCGAGTTAGTCGAAGTTGGATGAGGGGCAGTGAGGCTCGAGACAGTCAAGTGTCCCACTCACCCTTCCCACTCCACAAGGGGATAGGGGGAGAGAAGCGGCAGCGCTGATGTTTATCCCGCCTTGAACGCCGCCCCGAACAACAAAACCGGCTCCTCGGGCTCGGAAATCTGCACCGAACCCCCGCCCTCGCTCACCAGCGACTGCACCAGATAGGCCGCCGCCGCGCGCGGGGTGATCATCGTATCGCCCTGCTGGCCCAGCAAGGTCGTGCGCAATTCATTGTCGAGCACGATCCGCGGCCCGTCGGCGCGCACCACGATCTCGACCTGACCCTCGACCACCTCCGCCCCGACATCGAGCTGCCCGCCGCGGATCAGCGCGTCGCCCGCGATCAAGGCGAGGTTGAGCAGCACCTTGATCGCCGCCTTGGGCAAGGTCGCATCCTCGACCAGCCAGCCGAAATTGACCCGGTGATTCTCGCCGAACAGCCCCTCGATCGCCGCCCGCGCCTCGCGCGAATCGACCGTCTCGCCGAATCCGCCCGCCGCGCCGAACGCCAGCCGGAAGAATTTCAGCTTGTTCGCTGACGCCTTGGCGCTCTCGCTGAGCAGCTCCAGGCAGCGCTGGCGCATTTCCGGATCATGCTCGTCGGACAGCAATTCCAGGCCGTTGTTGAGCGCGCCCACCGGGCTCAGCAGGTCGTGGCACAGGCGCGAACAGAGAAGACTCGCGAAATCGACCGGGCTGATGGTCATGGAATGGGTACGCTCCGGACTGAATGTCTGTGGCTCTTCTGGCGCTGTGTTGGCGGGTGCGCAAGGGAGAGCCGTCCGTACCAGTCCGTCCCCGGCGATACTTCCCGCGAACGCGTCTCGAACATCGATCGCCTCAGTCGATCGACTCGACCATTGCCGCCTCGGCATCCGCGGCGGTCGCGCCGCATGTCTTGCGTGCCGCTTCCGCTACGGCCTGCAGGATTTCCGCGGCCCGCTCGTCCGCCAGGCCATCGACGATCCCGCCGAAATGCCGGTGCCCGCCGTCGCGCATCCCGAAGATCGAAACCAGATACAGGTCGAAAGCCTGGTGCAGCGCTTGCCACTGGCCATGTTCCTCCAGCCAGGGGCCGGTCGTCGCCGAGGTGGACAATGTCGCGAAGCGTTTGCCGTGCAGCACCGAGTCGGGGATGTCCTCGGTGATGTCGTGCGGCGTCAGCGCGGCGCCCAGCACCCGGTCGACATAGCCCTTGATGATCGCGGGCGGCATGCCGAACCACAAGGGATAGACCAGGGTGATCGCGTCCGCCTCGCGCAGCATGCCGATTTCACGCGCGACGTCGCCCGACAGCCGGTTGCCCGGCTCACCGGGGCGCTTGTCGGCGTGCAGCCGCGGATCGAAATCGAGCGCGTAGAGATCGCGCAACACGACCTGCTGCCCGCACTCCCGGATGGTCGCGCAATATCGCTCAGCCACGGCGTGGTTGAAGCTGCCGGGGCTCGGATGCCCCAGCACGACGACGTGGCGTGCGGGATGCGACATGTTCAGTGCTGGATTGTTCATATGCGAAAGGGAACGAACGGCGAACCGGATCGGGCCCGCAATCATTTCGGGCCGACAAGCGATAACGGGCGAGTCGTCACGGGTAGGGTAATTCCCGCCCCCGCCCGCTAGTCTCCCGTGCATGACGAGCCGAGACCGCGGACGCCCTGCTTATCCCGATGTGCTGACGCCGGCGGAATGGCGCGTGGTCGAGGCGGTGCGCCACGGCCTGACCAACCCGCAGATCGCGCGGCGCCAGGGCGTCAGCAACGACGCGGTCAAATACCACGTCGCCAACGCGCTGCAGAAACTCGGCTTTGCCGGCCGCGACGAGCTGCGCCGCTGGGACGGCGTGGGGCGCGACCGCAATCTGTTTCACAAGGAGCTCGACATGAAGGATCTGACGCTCGGCCCGCTGGCCCAGATCGCCCGAACCGTGAAGGACATCGCCGCCGCGCGGCACTGGTATGGCGATGTACTCGGCCTCCCCCACCTCTATTCCTTCGGCAACCTCGCTTTTTACGACTGCGGCGGCACGCGCCTGTTCCTGTCCGAGGGCGACGCGACACCCTCCGAATCGCTCCTTTATTTCCGCGTCGGCGACATCCGCTCGGCCCACGCCATGCTGGCGGAACGCGGCGTCGAGTTCACCAACGCCCCCCACATGATCCACCGCCACGACGACGGCACCGAGGAATGGATGGCGGTGTTCAACGACCCTGAGAGCCGGCCGCTGGCGATCATGGCGCAGGTGCGCGGTTGAAGGCGTGTTCCAATATAGTCGCGGCGCGATGATGTCGGCGAAATGGTGTAATTCGCGATGACGACTGCGGCTCCGAGCGGCCGCTGCAACCCCAACGGATGATATCATGAGCGCCAGACCCGACCACCCAACCACAGATCTATCTGTGGATACTGATTTCTTCGACCTTCTCACCGGGAGCTACGCCCGCCTGGTCGGCACGCCGCTCGCGACGATGGAACAGGGCCCCGACTGGCTCTACCACCACGCCCCGTTTGCGGTGCTCGCCCACAATAGCCACATCGACCCGCGCTTCATCTACGCGAACAAGACCGCGCAAGCGTGTTTCGACTATAGCTGGGACGAGGTCGTCACCCTCCCCTCGCGCCTGTCGGCCGAAGCGCCCGACCGGGCGGAGCGTCAGCGGTTGCTGGAGGCCGTCGGGCGCAGCGGCTTCATCGCCGATTATAGCGGCATCCGCGTCGCGAAGTCGGGCCGGCGCTTCCGGATCGGGAACGGGATCATCTGGCAGCTCGTCGACGAGGCCGGCAACCACCACGGCCAGGCCGCGACCTTCTCCTCCTGGCACGACGTCTAGGTCGCCAGGCGTGGACGCACCGTCCGCCGTCTTGATTCAAACTTCGCCAAACTGCTCCATCCTCGTCTCATGACTCGAGCATGCCCCGCCAGCCACAAGCCCGCCTTCGCCAGCGCCCCGCACCGGCGCCATGACAAAAATCTCACCCGAACGCGTCGTTTCCCTGCCCGATCGGTCACGATCGGCACGCAGGCTGGCGCCGAGAGCCGCCCGTTCCATGACGAATCATGTACTCGATCGCTCCCGATTTCTGCTGGAACAAGGCCGTCAGTTGCGGCGGTCGTTTCTCATAAATCGGCAACTATACCGGGCCTATTCTTTCCCGGCCGTGTGCTGCCATGATTGAGCGATTCGCCCCATCGCACGCCGGGACGGCCGTTATACTACGAGGTTATTTGCCGCGCGCAGTTGGTCTGTCGAAAAAATCGGGTCGACGTTGGGTGTCAAAAAGCCCTCTTTACTATCCGATTTTCACGCGGTCCGCCGAGATTTACTTCAGTCGTCTTCAACCGCCAGCGCGACCGGCTCGAATGCCCCGGGTCGCGCCGACACCCACAGCCGCGCCTCGCGCGCCGTCAGGATCAACCACAGCGCCCCGTCCCCCATCGCCTGCGCCGCATCGCGTGCCGACGGCACCGCCTCGCCGGACGGGTGCGAATGATAATGCCCGATCGGCCGAGGACCTCCGGCCCGCGCCGCGCGATAGGCGGCGAACAGGGCAGCCGGAGCGATCTCGAACGCCCGCGCCGGCTCCGGCGCCACATTCGGGCACGCCTCGGCCGTCTCGATCCGCCCCGCCGCGCCGAACAACAACCCGCAAACCTCCGCCTGCGGGGAATTTTTCGCTTCGGTTAGCAGTCGTGCCAGGAGAGTGCTTGAAATCCCGTACCTCATTCCCACATCGCTATCGCATGGACCGGGGGGTTACCAACATCGAAGCGCGCATCTCGGACGAGGCCGGTGGCTGGCGTCTCGATCGTGCGCTGGCGGACGCAGTGCCGACCATGTCGCGCGAGCGGTTGAAGGCGCTGATCTCTTCGGGCGCGGTCAGCGACGAAGGCGGCGGTCTCGCCCGCGATCCGTCGCGCAAGGCGATCGCCGGCAGCCTGTTCAGCATCGCCGTCCCGGTGCCGACGCCCGCCCACAACGAAGCGCAGGATATCGCGCTCAACGTGGTGTTCGAGGACGATCATCTGATCGTGATCGACAAGCAGGCCGGCCTGGTCGTCCATCCGGCGGCGGGCAATTTCGACGGCACGCTCGTCAACGCGCTGCTCCACCACTGCGCCGGCAATCTTTCCGGCATCGGCGGGGTCGCGCGGCCGGGCATCGTCCACCGCATCGACAAGGATACGTCGGGGCTGATGGTCGCGGCCAAGACCGATCGGGCGCATGAGGGCCTGGCCAGGCAGTTCCACGATCACAGCATCGATCGCCGCTACAAGGCGATCGTCACCGGCCGTCCCCTGCCGTCCGAAGGCACCGTGGATGCGCCGCTCGCCCGGTCGCCGTCGAACCGCAAGAAGATCGCGATCGTGGCGAACGGCAAGCGCGCGGTGACTCACTACAAGACGCTGGCGCGGCTCAAGGAAGCGGCGCTGGTCGAGTGCCGGCTGGAGACCGGCCGCACCCACCAGGTGCGCGTCCATATGGCCTCGATCGGAAATCCCTTGCTTGGAGACCCGGTTTATGGTAGAACAAAACCAGTCCACCGGTCCATTTTGGAAACCTTGGATTTCCATCGTCAGGCATTGCACGCCGCCCGGCTCGGGTTCATTCACCCCGTCGAAAGCACGCCTATGGCATTCGATAGCGAAATGCCGTCGGACATGCAGGAACTGTTCGATAGACTCAACGTATAGGTTCAAACGCGTGTCGCCTCGTTATAGGGACCGCGTCTCAGTAAGGGAGATTTGATCATGGCAAGCGGCAGCAACGTCCCGGCGACGATCCCCGCACTCGGCGGCGAGGCGAGCCTCAATCGCTATTTGTCCGAGATCAAGAAGTTTCCGATCCTCGCGCCCGAGCAGGAATATATGCTCGCCAAGCGCTTCGAGGAGCATGGCGACACCGATGCGGCGGCTCAGCTCGTCACGTCGCACCTCCGCCTCGTCGCGAAGATCGCGATGGGCTATCGCGGCTATGGCCTGCCCGTGTCGGAGCTCATCTCCGAGGGCAATATCGGCCTGATGCAGGGCGTGAAGAAGTTCGAGGCCGATCGCGGCTTCCGGCTCGCGACCTATGCGATGTGGTGGATCCGCGCCTCGATCCAGGAATTCATCCTGCGCTCCTGGTCGCTCGTGAAGATGGGCACCACCGCCGCGCAGAAGAAGCTGTTCTTCAACCTGCGCCGGATGAAGTCGAAGCTCGACGCGTTCGAGGACGGCGATCTGTCGCCGGAGCATCTCGCGAAGATTGCGCACGATCTCGGCGTGACCGAGGCCGAAGTGACCAGCATGAACCGCCGCATGGCGATGGGCGGCGATACGTCGCTCAACGTGCCGATGCGCGAGGATGGCGAGGGCCAGTGGCAGGATTGGTTGCAGGACGATGCACCGTTGCAGGACACCGTCGTGGCCGAAGCGCAGGAAGCGGATGTACGCCACGGCATGCTCGTCTCGGCGATGGACGATCTCAACGAGCGCGAGCAGCATATT
>NZ_JAQGLC010000234.1 GCF_028293085.1 Sphingomonas bacterium | reverse complement strand
GAAGCCCTTGTCAAAAAGCTCAATCGTCTGAATGGACTCAGTCCAGAAGATGTCTCCGCGATCGAGACCCTTCCCATTCGAGAGCGTCACTTCAAGGCGGGTACCTTGATCGTGGCGGAAGGCCAACTGGTGTCGGAATGTTGCCTGCTGCTTACCGGCTACGCTTGCGGGAATAAGCTGACAAAAGATGGCGGACGACAGATTGTGTCCTTCCATGTTGCTGGCGACATCCTCGACATTCAGCATCTGTTTTTCGAGCGAGCTGATCATAATCTTCAGGTCGTGACCGATGCCGACGTGGCTTTCATCTCGATGAGCGCACTTCGCGATCTAGTCCGAAGCAATCCACAAGTGGCGACGGCACTCTGGCATGACTGTCTTGTCGATGCTTCCATCTTTCGCGAATGGGTTTGGAACATCGGCCGTCGCTCGGCCGCAGGGCGCATCAGCCACATGTTGTGCGAGTTCGTCGCAAGGTGTCTGGCAGCGGGGTTAAGTGAGACACCGGATATGATCCTGCCCATGACGCAGCAGTATATCGGAGATGCCACGGGTCTCACCTCTGTCCACGTCAATCGTGTGTTACGGCGACTGCGGGAAGGTGGGCTTATCGAAGGCGCTGGCCGCACTTTCAAAATCGCTGATTGGAACGGGCTCCGTCGGTTTGCCAACTTTAGGCCGGGCTACCTTCACCTCGCAGCCTAGCAACCCACATGGTCCTCGGCCCGCGATGTGACCAATAGCGGCCGCCACGGCACTTTCGTTGCCTGCGTCCGTTAGGCGGTTCGCAACGTGAAGGCGAGCCGCATTCAGTGCGATGAAACCTGGTCGTTCTGCCACGCCAAGCAAAAGAACGTGGCGAGCGCGAGAGCAACCCCGGAAGGCGCTGGCGACGTGTGGACGTGGACCGCGATTGATGCCGATACCAAGCTGATCGTGAGCTACCATGTCGGCGACCGTTCGGGCGAGAGCGCCATGGTGCTTATGGACGATCTGCGCGACCGTCTCGCCAATCGCGTGCAGCTTACGGCGGACGGCCATCGTGCCTACCTTGAAGCGGTTGAGGGCGGTTTCGGCGACGACGTGGACTTCGCCCAGCTCGTGAAGCTCTAAAGCCCGACGATCACTGCGCCGGGGCGCTACAGCCCCGCCGAATGCACCGGGATCAAGAAAATCCGCCGCGAGGGCAATCCCGACATTTCCCATGTCTCGACCAGCTATGTCGAGCGCCAGAACCTCACGATGCGCATGTCGATGCGCCGCTTCACCCGCCTTACGAACGCCTTCTCAAGGAAGCTCGACAACCACATTCATGCGCTGGCGCTCTACTTCGGTTCTACAATTTCACCCGCATCCATAAGACACTGCGCATGTCGCCCGCTATGGCAGCGGGGATCACCGATCGCCTGCGCGCTCCAGTCGACGGGCAACCTGAGAGGCTGACGACCGCCATCGCCCTGATGCTTTTGGAGACGCTGGCCGATCATGCCAGCGCATGGTCGACGTGTACGCGACAGCCAATCTACCGCTTGCAGCAAGATCGGGCCGTCGTTTTCGCGACAGCAACCTATTACTTCGCTTCGCAGCTTGGAGCAAACGCCTGCCTGAACGAATGACGGCTTTCGGGATTCGATCGGGCGTCCGCATTCGAAACGCCCTCGCCAGCGCCTCCACGATCGGGATTGACGCATATCTGAACGACCGATTCTGACCGGTTGTTGCCCAACCGCTTGTCGCGCTCGGTCGCCACAGAGGCGTGCCGGCGGGCGAGCAAGGGCCCTGAATTCATCGCGCGCGCTTATGAGGAAACCGGCATCCATCTCGACATCATCTCGGCCGACGAGGAAGCGCGCTCGAGCGGAGTCGCAGACGAACGCGCAAGCGAAAATCGTGAGATTCGAGAACCGGCGCGCAGCGTGCAAAAAAAGGCACGTGAGCACAGGCAAGCACCAGAGATCGCATCTGCACCCTCCGCAGCCATTCCAGCGAAGCCGCGCATCGCTGGAACCTTGGGCCGCTTCGCCCAGCATCAGCCAAATGATGGCCATTGCTCATTCATGGCGGAAAGTGGCGAGATCAGTCGGCATAGAGCAACTGCGCAAGCCTGACCGGGAACGTCAAAGGTTCGATTGCGGGGCGACACCTCGCATCCTTCGAACCGATGAGAGACCTTTCCCATGCTCAATTCCGTCACTCCTTTCGCAAGGGTTGATCGTCGAACGCACCACATGGCGCGAACGCCGCGGGTGCCCATTGCGCGTTTCCGCGGGACCTCGCCCGGGGCGACAGCCCAACGATCTCGGTTCACGGCCGTCCTTGTCATGGTCGCCCTGTCGATCGGCGCCACGCCGCAATCGGCATTCGCCAACAACTATGGTGAGAGCCTGGCCTGGCAGTTCAAATCATCGGCCGACCGGGTCAATCAAGCGGCAGTCCTCGACCTGATCGAGAAGCGCCGCGGCGGTTACTACGCCGCGCCGATCTACACCACCAACATCGCGCGGCAGGTCAATTGCTCGATCGCGGCGACGTCGACCGGCAACAGCGGCGCGCAGAGCGCGCTGGCAAACTCTCCGACCGTCGCCGGCGCCACCTCGACCGCGACGGGCAACAGCAATACGACCGCGATCGACGACGGGCATTCCGGGGCGACCGTCAGCGGCACGCAGGGCAATTTCGGCCCGGTCGCCGCCGGCGTGAACGGCGCCACAGAAACCATAGTGCACGGTACCGCCTCGCAGGCGCTCAATTCCGAGCAGAGCAACAGCGGCGACCAGACCGCCAGCGTGCGCGGCAGCAACGCCTGCACCTTCACGGCCCTCAACTGATGCGCGCCGTCGATAATCGCCGCCCAGGCCGCGCGCTGAGCAATACCCTCTGCCTGGCAGGGGCGTCGCTGGCCGCCCTGACCCTCCCCGGCTGCGCCGGCCTGCATCAGGTGCGCCTGGCACCAGCCGAGCAACCGATTCCGGTCGGTCCCGCCGTCCGGGACAACCGCACGCCGATGGACGCGGCCCTCGTCTGCTTCGCGGGCGATCTCTCCGCGCGGCACACGCGCCCGCCGGTGATCGCGGTCGGCGACGTCCGCGACTATACCGGCAAATATTCAGTCAACGAGGGCAACGCCATCACGCAGGGCGGGGCGCTGATGGTCTATTCGGCGCTGGGCAAGCTCGGCGGCACGGTCGGCCTTGCCGAACGGTTCGATCCGGTTATCGCCGAGCGCGAGCTTGGCTATACCGACCGCCGCCAGCTCGGCGACGGCACTGCCCATGACGTTGCCGGCCCCAGCGGCGCGACCCGCGTACCGTGGCTGCCATATTATGGCGGAAGCATCGCCGCATCCGACTACTACATCGTCGGCGGAGTCACCGAGCTCAACTACGACATCCGCTCGGGGGGGATCGAGGCCGGGGTCAGCCTGATCGGCCCCAGGGCGCGGACCTACACGCAAAGCGTCGCGATCGATCTG
Source organism: Sphingomonas bacterium (assembly GCF_028293085.1). Taxonomy (GTDB): domain Bacteria; phylum Pseudomonadota; class Alphaproteobacteria; order Sphingomonadales; family Sphingomonadaceae; genus Sphingomonas. Next base: position 9,175 of record NZ_JAQGLC010000234.1, on the reverse strand, counting down.
CGCATCGTCGACACCAGATCGCTGATGGTAGTGAAAACCGTCAGCCTGACCAAGCAGTTCACCGGCTATGAGGTCGGGTTCGACCTGTTCCGTTTCTTCGGCTCGAGCCTGTTCGACATCAACCTCGGGGCCAAGGGCCAGGAACCGCTGCAACTCGGCATCCGTACCGCGCTGGAAGAGGCGACCCTGCGCCTGGTCGGCGCGGTGACGAAGGTCGATCCTGCGCCGTGCCTTGCGCGGCAGAGCACCGGTCCGGCCCTCGGGGCGACCATCGGATCGTCGGGCGCAATCGCGCCGCCAGCTCCCGAATCCGTCACCCGGTCCGGTGCCGCATCGCCCGCCCATTCCGGCGGAAGCGGTGCGCCGGCAAACGAGCCGAGGCGGACCGTGCCGGATCGAGGCGATCCCATCTCGCTGTCCTTCGATCTCGACCGGGCCGATCTGCCAGGCTCGGCGCTCGCGACGATATACGGGATCGCGGCCACAGCGGCCGGCGGCCCGATCGACATCGTGCTCCTGGCTCCCGACAGGGAAGCGCCGATCCGCGCACGCGGGACGTGCTGGCCGACCGGCGCCTTGCGGCGCTGGTCGCCGCCCTTGTCGCGCGCGGCATCGCAACGGGACCGATCGGACCGCTGTGGCCCCCTGAGCCCGCGGACTCGACCGTCCGGCGAGAAGGTCGGGACCTCCAGCGCATCGCGCGGCTTCGCATCTGCTGACCCGGTCACCCCAACGCTCACGGTTAGGACCGCGCCAATCTGGAACATCTGACCGACGACTTTTCCAACAAAGGAGAATGCCATGAATCCCGTTTCCGTTATGCTCGCCGCCAGGCGCCGCCACTTGCTCTGCACCGCCGGCACCGTGCTGGTCGCCGTGCTGGCTATCGGCTCGGCCGAAGCCCAGACCGCTGGTGGCCAGGCGACCGGCATCCATATGCTCGTCAACGAGCAATCAGCGCCGGTCGGCGCAGTCCAGGCTGCAGGCGGTGCCGGAGATGACGTCACCGGCGGGGCGCTTGCGGGCGTTGCTACCCATGTCGGCGGAAATACGCTGAGCGCCCGGGCCGACGGCAACCAGTCGGACCTGAGCGTCGCCTTCGATGCGATCACGGATGAGGAAAACTATGGCCCGACCAGGCTGACGACGGGCGCGGCGCGCGTCTCGGGCGATGGTGCGACGGTGATTGTCAACCGTCAGGACACGGGATCCGCGTCCGCCCGTGCCGGCCTCTCCGGCACGTCGTTCGGGCTGACCGCCGGGACGGTAACGGAGAGCGACCTGGCTGTTTCTGGCAATGCGGCCGAGGCGATCGCCGCCGGCAATGATGGCACCGCCGCCATCCACCTGACGGGCGTCTCGACGAATGACGGGGCCGGCATCGCCAGCCTGCAGACAGGCCTGGGAACCGCCATCTCCGCCAGTGCGCGCAACCATGTCGATCTCGCCACCGGGCCCGCGAACGCAACCAGGCTTGCCAATGACGACAATCTCGTCCGGGCGATCGGCTCGGGAAATGCCCTGGACACCAGGCTCTCCGGCACCTTCGCCACGCTCGACGTCCCGGCTGATGCCGGCGAGGCATCCCTCGTTCCGTTCGACGGCGACAGCAGTACGGAAAACCATGCCGACTTCGGGCTGCTCGTCGAGCAGCGTGCCGGCGGCACCATCAGGGCCGGCACCGGACTGGACGCAGCGCCGGTATTCCGGACGAAGGTCGATGGCGGGCTGGATGGCTCCACGCTCTCGACCGACGGCAACATGGCAGTCGCCGCTGCCTATGCCAACCAGTCGGCAAACGCGCTCGAGCTGGCCGCACCGTCGATCGCCGGGCCGAGCGGACATGACGGCGCCATAGCGGGCGCGGTCGCGGCCATCACCGGTATCCAGCGGATCGCGGACGGGAGTTCTGTCGCCGCGTCTTCGGCCCGGGGTGCCGCGGTACAAATCGGCGGCAGCATCTCGGACTCGACCCTTTCGGCATCGAACGATGTCGTGCGGACGATCGCCACGGGCAACGCCTCCAGCGGGAACCGGCTGACCGTGTCATCGGCCACGATCGACCAGGTCGGCGGCTCGTCGGGCGACGACGCGGCGGCCGGCGCGCTTGCCGGCAGCGGCTGGGTGAGCACCGGGGCGGCGTTCCTCGTCCACAATCTGCAGGACTATGGCGACGCGTCGGTAAGTGCCTCGCAGACGGGCGGCAGCATCGCTGTGGCCGTCGAGGGCGCGGCCACCGGATCGGGCGTGCGCGCTGACGATAACGTGGCGCTCGTCGCCGCGACCGGCAACAGCGCCGTCAACGCAGCCGGCCTGGAGGCCGCGTCCGTGCGAACCAGCGCGGCCGTCAACAGTTTCCAATATGGCGATGGCAATGTCGTGGCCACGATTGGCGCGGGCGACGCGCCGGGGGGAAGCCTGATTTCTGCCGCCGGCCCTGTCGGTGGCTCGACCCTGTCCGTCTCGGGTAACAGCATGACGGGGACGGCCATCGGGGAGACCGCCACGAACAGCCTGACCGTCGCTGCAGGCAGGATCGTGAATGGCATTCCCGGCGAGGGTACCGCCGGCCCGATCGGGAACAGCCAGGGCGCGACCGCGACCTTCGCGCTCGCCAACTACCAGAAGCTCGGCCAGGCAAGCTCGGGCGACACGCTGACGCCAACCATCTCGAGCAGCGTGTTCGGCGCGACGGGTGTGTCCGGGGGACGCTCGATCCAGGAATCGTCGATCGCGGTCGACGACAATAGCCAGCGGGCCAATGCCCTGGGCAATGCGGCCGTCAACCGGATCGCCGTCTCGGCGGCGACGCCCGGAGAAGGAACCGCCGCGCCGGGCTCGGCCCTGTTCTCGGCGCAATATGGCCAGGCGAACCTGAGCGCGACGTCGACTTCCGAGCTCGCGATTCCGGCCGCTCTGGCGTCGTCTACGGGTTCGGTCTCGAACAACAGCAATGTCGCGCTGTCGGTCGTGAACGACGTCGACAACGGGCTCTCGGCGGAAGGGCTGCAGGCGGACGGAGGCGCCGGGATTGCGGTCGCGTCGAACGAGTCCGCCGTGCCCCTGGCGACGGGCGCCAACGCGGTTGCGAACCAGCAGTCGGCATCGGGCAGCACGGCGGCAAATGCGGCCACCCGGCTTGAGGCAGATGCAACGGGGCTCGCGCTCGACCGGTCGCAATTGTCGGTATCCGGAAACACGACCAGCGCCGAGGCAGCGGGCAACCGGGCGATCAACGCCGCGCAACTGCCGAATTCCGCAGGCCAGGCCAGTATTGCCCTGGCGAGCCGGCAGCTTAGCCTGACGCGGGTCGACGCGTCGGCTGCAACTGAGATCGGCCTGGGCGCGCCGACGCTGAACGGCTCGGTGATCGCGATCACCGCAAACACCACATCCGCGCTCAGCCGGGGCAATGCCGCTGACAATGAGCTTATGCTGGCGCCAGCCGGGTCGGTGTCGGCAAGCGGTGTCGCGACGGCGTCCGCCGGGTCCGCCAGCGCCCCGGTGGCGCTCTCGAATGCCCAGATCAATTACGGAGCGGTGACCGCGACGGCGACTGGCGGCGGCCGTGCGATACCGCTCAACGGGCCGGGCGCTCTTCAGGCCTCCAGCCTCACCAGCAGCGGCAACAGCGTCGCGGCGAGCGCCTATGGCAATGCCGCGACCAATATGATCACGGTCTCTGGCACGGGGCGGTCGCCGGGCGCGTCCGTCGCGAACGTCCAGGCCAACTATGGTTCGGTGAGCGCGCAGGTAACCGGCGCCGTCTATCGCGGCGCGGGTCCGGCGAGCGGCGCCAGCGTGTCGATCACGGGCAACCAGACCGGCGCGGTTGCGATCGGCAACCAGTCGACCAGCGCGATCACCGCGCCGCGCTGAGGACGCAAGGCTGCCTGGTCCGAATGGGGCCACATGGCGGTCTGTGGCGGCGTAAAAGATGCCTTGGGACGGGGGCCAATTCGCGGCCGGAATTCCAAGGCGTCTCACGCCTTCCGGTGTGTCCGCGCTCTGCGCCGCTTGCGCGTCGCCGAGTCGCTTTCAGCGTCTCGGTCCATTCGGATGACGATCGCATGACGTGCGCCGTGAACGGCACCAGGCAACGGTGCTCGGGCTTCAGCAGCCATGGCTTCCACATATTGTTGCCGAGGTTCCGGCAATTCGTCCACCAGTCGTAGAGATAGGGCATCTCGCCCTCGCGCGCCGGCCGCTTGCGCTCCTTGCGGGTCGGGAAGCCCCTTTTCATCGTGCTGAGCACGCGCTGGCCGTCCTGTTCGCGGATCACCTAGCCAGGCTTGCCGGGGGCGGCATAGTCCTTCTTCACCACCAGCTCGTTGCGGAAATCCTCGTTCGCCTCGAAACTAGGGGGGGTGTTCGGCGCGCGTCGTCTTGAGGTTGTAGAGGTTGCACATGTGGCCAGTCTGCGTGGGAGCGGCTCAGGTATCAAGCCCGCGATGCTCAATCTCGGCGGCGAACAAGGCGGCGAGTTCATCCCCAGATACGCCCTCGGTGCGCTCGTAAAGCGCGAGCAGCTCGGCATTGGGCATCGCGAGAATCCTCATGCGCGCGCATTGCCGGTCCAGCTCCGCCGCTTCCTCTTCCCGCCCTTCGGCGCGTAGCCCGCGCGCGACCGCGCAGATCGATTCGATGTGGCTGGGGCCGTGCTTGGCCAGCAAGGCCCGATCCTGTTCCCAGAGCTGGGCGGCGGTCGCGATCGGATGTTCGACATCAGGCATTTGCACCTCGCAGGGTGTCGCGGCGGCCAGCGGATCGGGAGAACATGCGACCACCGCGACGACGCCATAACCCTCAATGTCTTCGGCGGTTGCATGCGAGCCGAGCGGAGGTCACGAGGCGATCTTGACCCCCAGCTTGCGGGCTATGGTATGGACCGCCTCGCCGGACCGTTAGAGCCGGCGTGCTATCCCGGTGATGTCGATCTCGCCGGGCGCCAGCTCGCGGAGCAGGGCGACATCCTCATCGTTCCATGCCTCGCGCTTCCGGCCCGCCATCAACTGTCGAGCCACCCGGCCTGCCAGCCGAAAGCGGCCCTGGCTGCGCCGGGCGGCGACGGCACTCGCTGTTGCGAGCGTGGACAGAACGGACCAGCCTTGGCCGTCGGCGATGAATCGCGACGTTTTTCGCGCGAGCCCTGCTCTGCCTTGTCCAGGCCCTGGAAGTGCTGCGCGACATCGGACGCCGGCTAACCTGCGAGGTGATAGCGAGCTTGCCAATGATCGGGCCGAACAAGCCCCGCATCCATCATCCTCCCGAGATCGACCCGCAATCGCCGGTTGGATGGCGCTCGGATCATCGAGGATGCCATCCGCCACGGCCAATCTCGATCTGGCCGGTACCAGACTCAGTTCAATTGGGTCCAGGATCGACGCCCGGACTCCATCGCTTGGTCGCGTCGGCGTCGCGATCCGTACTGGCCAACTGCGACTTTCGATTGAATTGGCATCATAAGTGCCGGTTTCTGTTGCAAAATTTCGGAATGTTAGGATGTTGTTAACTAATCTGCGGCAGATATCTGCGGGTGGACGGCCCCCCAAACTCGTCCGCCAGGAGTCCCGGCCACCCCTCCCCCGGCCGGGGCTCATTGGCGGCGGAGTCCTTTGCTGGCGTCCATGACCAAGCGCATACGACCTTCCCCGGCAGTCAACGCGCCCGGTCAGAACGGCCAGCCCTCGCGGTCAATGTGACGGCGCCCTCTGCGTTGGCCATCTCGCGCTGCATCAAGACGGCCGTGGCGGCGCACCAGTGTTGGCGGAAAGGACGCTGGGCCCACCGGTGAATCGACCATCTGCATCAAGTTCGGTCATCATCGTGATCGTCGCGCCGCACGACGTCGATCTTCACGTGCGTGCGCCAGCGCTTGCGCCGTCTGTTGCTCCGTCGGTCGAGATAGCGCCAGGCGATAAGGATGGCGACCAGGAGTATCGCCGCGACCACGATCATTGCTGGCACCCCCCAAGCGACCGAGGTGACGGCGTCAGTCGCGGGGTCGGTCTCCAAGATACGATGTCTCCGGTTGAGGCTTTCTCCATTTGCTTACGCTGCGGCAACGGCCGAGACCACCCTCGCGTGCCCCAAAAGCACCTCTTTTCAAATCGATGCGCGCCAGGCACGGTCTGAGGTCGATTTTACAGCGGCAGCTACCGCTCCCGTCATCGCGTATTTTTCAGCACGAGAGGCCTGTCGCTCGCAGGTTGTGATTGAGCGCCAGACGCTGACGATCGCGGCGCTGCGAGCTAGCGAGCGGCGCTTCGGCCTGGTCTCCCATGATCTCGCAAACTCGTTTGGCCCCCGAACGGACGGTCTGGTCGACCCCGGCTGACAGAGCGTGATCACGAACGCCGGCTTTCAGCCCCGGCGACCAGGATTATTTGGCCAATTGTGGAAGGGCTGGTGCCGCTTACAGGATTCGCTTTCGCACCCATCTAACTGCATTGAAGGTTGCCGTCTTTTTCTGGCAGAAACTTCGGGGGCAGCGGGTTCAGAATCCCGCCCAATCGCAAGTTGGCGCCTGCTCATCCCCTGTTTCTTCAGGGAAGGCCGGGAAGCAGAGTAAGGTTCCCGTTCCCGGCCCTCCGTCCCCAAAGGAATGCCCGATGCTCTACACCGGCAGCCACTCGTCATCATCGCCCAGACGGTTTGCCGAAAATTGCTCGCGAAGCTGGAATAACTGCTCCAGGATCAGTTCCCGTTTCGAGGTCATGCGCTCGATCGGCAGGCTGACCGAAACCGCCAGCGGCGTCGCGTCCAGCGGCGAGGCGACGGCGATCGCGAAGGCGCCAAGATCGGGCGATTGGGTATTGGCGGTCTCGGCATAACCTTTGCGCCGGACGGTCTCGAGGATGGCAAGCATCTCGCTCTCCCCGATCCGGTGCATCGGATCCCCATCCTCGGCATTCGCGCGCCGCACCCAAGAGCGCGCCTCGAAATCGGGTTTCAGGCTGAGCAGGACGCGGCCCATCGCCGAACTGGTCAACGAAGCGAACACGCCCGAGCGGATCATGATACGACTACGGTTCGGGGGGCGCGGCCCGGCATATTGCAGACCGGATCGATCCGCGCCGCGCGTCAATATCGCCTGGACTCTCGCCGCATGTTGCAGGGCGAGCATCACGACCTCTCCGGTCGCTTCGTGGATGCGATCAAGCGCCTCCGCGATCTTGCCGCTTTCGCCGAACCGGCGCCGTGGCGGCACGCTCAACGACTTCGTCTTCCCGAGCCGGAACGACTACATGGGACACATGAGCACGCGGCAATACGCTCGGCTAGTCCGGGAGTGGGTGACCGGGATCGGGCTCCAGGCCGAGGACTATCCAATTGCTTTGCCTGTGGCAATCGCGCGGCGGCGGTGAGGCGAAACATTCGCGCGCGTCGAACGACGCGCCGCCATCCTCGCGGAATACGCGATGAAACAGCCAGCCGCGCGATGCGACGGATTGCGGCAGAAGCGAGAGGGACCCAGCCTTGACTGCACCAGCTCTAGCGAGCGGTACGAGCCACCATCTGCCGATGGCCGCTTTCCTGATCCTAGCGGGCGAGACTATTTTCCTTTCGGGCGCAAGACTATTGCTGCGGGGTTGCGATCGGGCACAGCCCCGGGGACCCATCAGCGCAGCTGGCTGTCCTTGCTGCCGCGCCGGTTGATGCCCGGCAGCACGCGCTTGCTGTCGCGCTCCGACTGGCAACCGACGCAGGTGCGCACGCCTGGCAGCGCCTCGCGCCGCCGTTCCGGAATCGGCCCGCCGCAATCGTCGCATTCGGTCGCGCTTTCACCCGACGGAATGCTGGCGCGCGCCGCGAGCAGCGCGTCCTTAACAGTGTCATCAATCTGATCCTGAACCGCGCCATCGGGCGCCCAGCCATTGGCCATCACGATTCCCAATTCTCTATCGTCTCAAATCCTTAGATAGGTATTCGGCTCCTTCCATCCAACACCGGCGCCCTCATCCGGCACCACGCCGCGATCGCTCCCGCACCCTGGCATCGCAAGCTCGATCCATACCGGCGCATGATCGCTCGTCTTCTCCCAGGCCCGCGCGCGCGTATCAACCTCGGCCGCAATCAGCCGGGTCGTGGCGGCAGGATTGAGCAGGAAATGATCGATCCGCAGCCCCGCATTACGCTCGAACGCGCCGCGCCAATATTTCCAGAACGTGTAGATCGTGTCGTGCGGGTGGAGACGGCGGATCGCGTCGGTCCAGCCCTGGTCGAGCAGGCGCTGATAGGCCGCCCGCACCTCGGGCGCGAACAAGGCGTCGTCACGCCAGCGCTCGGGCACATAGACGTCCTGGTCGGTCGGCATGACATTATAATCGCCGGCGACGATCACCGGCGCATCGAGACCGATCAGCCCAGCAAGATGCTCGTGCAGCCGGTCGAACCAGCGCAGCTTGAAGTCGAACCTAGGTCCGGGGCGCGGATTCCCGTTGGGCAGATACAGGCCCGCGACCAGCACGCCATTCACTGCCGCCTCGATATAGCGGCTCTGCACATCGTCGGGATCGCCGGGAAGGCCGCGCCGGGTTTCGTGGATCTCGCCGACCCGCGACAGGATCGCGACACCGTTCCAGCGGCTCTGGCCATGCCACACCGCCTCATAACCAGCGTCGCGAACAGCTTTTTCGGGAAAGCTCTCCTGCGGCGCCTTCAACTCCTGCAAGCAGACGATATCGGGCTCGGCCAGATCGAGCCAGCGCAGCAGCACCGGCAGGCGGCCATTGACCCCGTTCACATTATAGGTCGCGACCTTCACGAGGCGCGCTCAAAGGTCCGGCAGCGCCTGATCGGCCCTGCCCCAGCCCGACAGCGCCTTCGAACTCGCCCGCTTCGCCAGTTCATCGGCATCGCCGATATGGAAACGCGATGGCCTGTCGATCGTCTCCATCTCCTTCCAGGTGATGGGAGCTGCGACCGGCGCTTCCGGTCGGGCCCGCACGGCATAGGGCATGACGGCGGTCGCGCCACGCTGGTTGCGCAGATAGTCGACGAAGATGCGGCCCTTGCGCTGCGCCTTGGGGAGCGCGGCGGTGAAGTTGTCGGGGTCGCTCTGCGCGACCGCCATGGCGAGACGGTGCGCGAAATCCTTCACCTCGGGCCATTCGGCGCGCGGCGTCAGCGGCGCGATCACATGGATGCCCTTGCCGCCGGTGACCATCGGGAA
>NZ_JAQGLC010000230.1 GCF_028293085.1 Sphingomonas bacterium | reverse complement strand
GCGCGCAATTGCTGTTCCTCGAATCGGAAAATCCGAAGAAGGACATCTACATGTACATCAACTCGCCGGGCGGGGTCGTCACGGCGGGCATGGCGATCCACGATACGATGCAATATATCCGGCCGCGCGTCGGCACGGTCTGCATCGGCCAGGCCGCTTCGATGGGCAGCTTCCTGCTCGCGGCGGGCGAGCCCGGCATGCGCGTCGCGCTCACCAATGCGCGGATCATGATTCACCAGCCCTCGGGCGGGGCGCAGGGCATGGCGTCCGACATCGAGATCCAGGCCAGGGAAATCCTGCGCATCCGGCACCGGATGAACACGCTGTACGCGCAGTACACCGGCAAGCCGCTCGAGGAGATCGAGAAGGCGATGGACCGCGACAAGTTCCTCGAGGCGAACGAGGCCAAGGAGTTTGGCCTGATCGACGAGGTGTTCGACAAGCGCCCGGCGATCTCTGACGATAGTTCGTCGACTCCGGTGCTCCCGTCGTCGTAACCTGATTTTCGTGCCTTGACGTTAAGGCGATTAGTGATTGTGGAATTGAAGGTGGCCGGTCTAACATGGCCACCCGCACGAACGCGCCCTGTATGGCGCGAAGGATGGATTGAATGACGAAGCTCAGTGGCGGCGACTCGAAGAGCACGCTCTATTGCTCGTTCTGCGGCAAATCGCAGCACGAGGTGCGCAAACTCATCGCGGGCCCCACCGTGTTCATCTGCGACGAGTGCGTCGAGCTGTGCAACGACATCATCCGCGAGGAAACCAAGTCGGCACTTGTCTCGAAGAAGGACGGTGGCGTGCCCACGCCGCAGGAAATCTGCGACGTGCTCGACGATTATGTCATCGGCCAGAAGCGCGCCAAGCGGGTCCTCTCGGTCGCGGTGCACAATCACTACAAGCGCCTGAACCACGGCCAGAAGGGCGCGGATGTCGAGCTTGCCAAGTCGAACATCCTGCTCGTCGGGCCGACCGGCTGCGGCAAGACGCTGCTTGCCCAGACGCTCGCGCGAATCCTCGACGTGCCCTTCACCATGGCTGACGCGACGACGCTGACCGAAGCCGGTTATGTCGGCGAGGATGTCGAGAACATTATTCTGAAGCTGCTCCAGGCCTCGGATTACAATGTCGAGCGGGCGCAGCGCGGCATCGTCTATATCGACGAGATCGACAAGATCAGCCGCAAGGCCGAGAATCCTTCGATCACGCGCGACGTGTCGGGCGAGGGCGTGCAACAGGCGCTGCTCAAGCTGATGGAGGGCACTACCGCCTCCGTCCCGCCACAGGGCGGCCGCAAGCATCCGCAGCAGGAATTCCTGCAGGTCGACACGACCAACATCCTGTTCATCTGCGGCGGCGCGTTCTCGGGTCTCGAAAAGATCATCGGCGATCGCCTCCAGGGCAAGTCGATCGGCTTCGGTGCCTATGTCGCCTCGCCTGAGGAACGCCGCACCGGCGAGACGCTCAAGGCGGTCGAGCCCGAGGATCTGCTGAAGTTCGGCCTGATCCCCGAATTCGTCGGCCGTCTGCCGGTGATCGCCACGCTCGAGGATCTCGACGTGCCGGCGCTGGTGACGATCCTGACCGAGCCGAAGAACGCCCTGGTCAAGCAGTATCAGAAGCTGTTCGACATGGAGGAGGTGAAGCTCGGCTTCACCGACGACGCGCTGGTCCAGGTCGCGAAGAAGGCGATCGACCGCAAGACCGGCGCGCGCGGGCTGCGATCGATCCTGGAGGGGATCCTGCTCGACACCATGTTCGATCTGCCGGGCATGGACGGGGTCGATGAGGTCATGATCGACAAGGATGTGATCGACGGCCGCAAGGAACCGATCCGCGTCTACGCCAAGAAGGACAAGACGGGCACCGGCGCCGCGTGATCGCGGACGCCGACCCTCTTTCCACCATCCGAGTTGCAGGGAACGATGATCGCGCGGCGATTGCGGCGATGCTGGCGCGTGCATTCGCCGACGATCCCGCAACGAACTTCATCTTTCCCGATCCCGCCGAGCGCGAGAAGCGGCTACCGCGGATGTTCGCCCTGCTGTTCGACGAGGATGCGCACGGCATGCGCCTCGTCACCGCAGGCGGCGAGGCGGCGACCTTGTGGCGCGGCCCCGGCCGCAACCGGACGACATGGCTCGATCTGCTGTTCCATGCGCTGCCGCTGATGAGCATGTTCGGTACCGCGCTGGGCCGGGCGCTGGCGGTATCCAACGCGATCGACGCCCATTTTCCGGCCGGCGATTACTGGTATCTTCACATCGCCGGTTGCGATCCGGTCGCGCAGGGCAAGGGCTTTGGTGGCGCGACGATTCGATCGGGGCTAGACCGCGTCGCGGATAGCGGCTTGCCCGCCTATCTCGAGACGCCGAGCGAGAAATATCTGGGCTTCTATCGCGGGCTCGGCTTCGAGGTCATCGGTGAGTGGGCCGTGCCCAAAGGCGGGCCGCGCTTCTGGTCGATGATGCGGGCGGCTGGCTGAGGTTTCGGGAGGCGGGCATGGGGAACAGGCGATCACTCATCATTGGATCGGCCCTGCTGGCGTTGTCCGGCATCGCGGCCTCAATGTTGGTCGCGTGCGCACGGGCGGAAGATTCCGCAAAGTCCGCTGACATGACCGAGGCACGGTTCTGGGCGATCGTCGCCGAGTCCACGCCTTACGAGGCCGATACCGACAAACAGGCGGCGGTGCTGCGCGCGTCGCTCGAAAAACTCACCCCGGCGGAACTCGAAGGCTATGATCGGGTCTTCGCTGGCCTGATGAAGGCATCCTATTCCTGGGACCTTTGGGGCGCGGCCTTCGTCGCCAATGGCGGGGCATCCGACGACGGCTTCGAATATTTTCGCTGCTGGCTGATTTCCAAAGGCGAAACGGCCTTCAGGAAAGTGAGCACTGATCCGGATTCGCTCGCGACGATTCTCGCGCCGGACTCCGAAGGCGACCTGGAGTTCGAAGAGTTCGCCTATATCGCGCGGGACGTCTGGGCGAAGACGACGGGGCGTGGCGCCGGCGAGATGCCGGGCGCCGCCAACATGATCTATGGCCAGAAGCCTTCCGGCATCCCGTTCACCGAGGATTCGGCGGCGCTGAAGAAACGCTATCCCAAACTTTGGGCACGGTTCGTCCAGACCGATTAAATCCTCATTCTTCCTGGGCTAGGAACTCGCCGAGTTGATCCAGCCGCTTTTCCCAAGGGGAGCGGCGATCGCGGATCCATTGCTCCAGTACCGAGAAGCCCTTGGTCTCCAGGCTGCAGGTGCGCACGCGCCCTGTCTTCTCGGTACGCACCAAGCCGCATTCCTCCAGCACCTGCAGATGCTGCGCCACCGCGGTCAGGGTGATCTCAAGTGGCGCGGCGAGGCCGGAGACCGACAGCGGCCCGTTCGTCAGCCGCTCGACGATCGCCCGGCGCGACGGGTCGGCGAGTGCGCGCAGGACGCGCTCCACTTGGATCGCCGGGTCGGCCGGGCTCGTCATCACGCCGGCAACAGAGCCGCCAGCCGATCGAACAGGACGCGCCATCCATGTTCGCGCATCTCCGGGCCGCCCGACCCTTCGTAGAACACGCCTTGGTGGGTGCAGACGAGGTCGGTGCCGGTCTCCGTCGGTACCAGCTCGATCGTCACCAGCGCGATCGAGATAAGCTTGCCGCCGAGCGACATGGTGGCGGCACTGACGATACGGCGATCGGGGACGATATCGTGATACTGATCGATATTGGCGATCTCGACGCCCTCGAACGGCGTATCGGGACCCAGGGCAAAGCGCAGGACGGACTCGCCGCCGACACGGAAGTCCGAGCTGAACTCGGTGAGCTCCTGGCCGTCGCGGTCGGCGTACCAGCGACGCTTCTGGTCCTCCCGGCTGAACGCCTCGAACACGCGCTCCGGCGACGCGGGGTAGCTCTTTTCGATCACGAAGGTGCTGTGAAGGACGGGTTGTTCCATGATGCCACGACTCCATTGGTGAAGTGATGGCTTCAGTATTGCCAGCAGCGATTGATTGTCAAGTCTACACTTCACTATTGCGCATCAGCGCCGTGTAGGTCCCCAGCGCGAGGAACAGCCCGATGAACCACGCATAGGCATACAAGCCCGTCCAGAAGCCGCCGATCCAGCCGAACGTCCCCGGTGCTGCGGTGGCCAGGAAGCCGGGAAAGTTGGGCAACACGCCGATCGCGAAGGCCGCGAGCGCCCGGCCGTTCCAGCCGCCAGCATAAGCGTAGCGCCCGTCCGCGCGGTACAGATCGTCGAGATCGAGCTGCGTGCGCCGGATCAGCCAATAATCCGCGATCAAGATGCCCGCGATCGGCCCGAGCAGGGCGCTGTAGCCGGTCAGCCAAACGAAAATGTAGCCGCCGGTCGTCGCCAGCAGCTTCCACGGCATGATCAGCACGCCGATCACCGCGGTGATCAGCCCGCCTGCCCGGTAGGAGATCCGCCCCGGCGCGAGCGAGGAGAAGTCATAGGCCGCGCACACCAGGTTCGCGGCGATGTTGCACGAGATCGTGTCGATCGTGATGACGATCAGCCCGAGCAGCACCAGCGGGCCGGAGAGGGTGCCCGACAGCGCCACCGGGTCCCAGATCGCACGGCCGTAAATCACTACCGTCGCCGAGGTGGTGATGACGCTCGCCAGCGCGATCAGCCCCATGCCCGGCGGCAGGCCGATCGCCTGGCCGACGACCTGGTCGCGCTGGCTGCGCGCGAAGCGGGTGAAATCGGGGATGTTGAGCGCCAGCGTCCCCCAGAAACCGATCATGCCGGTCAGCGAGGGCCAGAACACTGCCCAGAACTGCCCCTCGCGCGCACCGCCCGGCACAAAGGCCGAAGGGGCGGCGAAGATCGGCCCGAGTCCGCCCGCCCGGTCGACCGCCCACCAGACCAGCGCGATGCACACCAGGATCTTGATCGGCGCGGTCCAGGTCTCGAGCCGGCGGATCGTCATCAGCCCCTTGCGTACGAAGAAGAGCTGGAGCGCCCAGAAGGTGGCGAAGGCGAGCATCTGGCCGACGCCCATGCCGAGCAAGGGAACGGCGGGGCCTTTCAGATCCTTGCCGATGAACACGCCGAGCAGGGTCAGCAAGGCCTCGCCGCCGATCCAGGTCTGGATGCCGAACCAGCCGCACGCGACCAGCGCCCGGGCGATCGCCGGCAGCCGCGCGCCGCGGGTCCCGAACGCCGCGCGCGCCAGCACCGCATAGGGGATGCCGTAGCGCGCGCCAGCATGGCCGATCAGCAGCAGCGGCGCGAGCACGATCAGGTTCCCGAGCAACACCGTCAGCGCCGCCTGGCCCGCCGACATGCCCTGCTCGATCAGCCCGGAGGCGAGCCTCCAGCCCGGCACCGCGACGATCATCCCGACCCAGAGCGCCGCGAAATGATACCAGGCCCAGGTCCGCTGCTCGGGCCCGGTCGGCGCGATATCGCGATTCCAGAGTGTGTCTGCGGCTCGATCGGTCATGCGGCCCCCTCTCGCGATGATCCCCCTCGCGACGATCTGGAGTGTCCGCGTTTCGCGCGCGAGTGCAAGAGGGGAGGCGGGCGCTCAATAATAGCGCGGGATCGGCCCCAGTTGCGGCGTCTGGTCGGGCAGGTCGACCATGATGTCGTCGACATAGCACCAGCCCCAGCCTTCGGGCGGGTCATAGCCCTCGATGATCGGATGATGCGTGGCATGGAAATGCGCGGTGGCGTGGCGGTGCGGCGAATCGTCGCAGCAGCCGACATGGCCGCAGCTCCGGCAGAGGCGAAGATGCAGCCACACGCTCCCGATCTTCAGGCATTCCTCGCAGCCGCGGGCGCTCGGCGTCACCTGGTTGATCGTCGACAGATGGTCGCAGCGGTCGGACATGGTCAGGGCTCCTGGGGTAGCGGTTTCAGGTCGAGCAGGATGGTCGGGATCAGTTCGGAAACGGTCGGGTGGATCGGCACCGCCCAGCGCAACGCGGCAATCGGCTGGTCCGCGCTCATCGCGTCGAGAATGCCGTGGACCGCCTCGTCGCCGCCCGTGCCGAGGAAGGCCGCGCCCAGAATGCGCTGCGAATCGGCATCGGCGACGATCTTCATGAAACCCCTGGTCTCGCCCTTCTCGATCGCGCGGCCGACCCGCGTCATCGGCCGCTTCGACACGAGGATGTTGCGGCCCGACCTGATCGCCTCCGCTTCGGTGATGCCGGCACGGCCGAGTGGCGGATCGGTATAGAGCGCGTAACCGGGGAAGCGCTGGCTGAGCGTGCGGTTCTCGCGGTCGAGCAGGTTCGCGGCGACGATCTCGAAATCATTATAGGCGGTGTGGGTGAAGGCGCCGCGTCCGTTGCAATCGCCCAGCGCCCAGATGCCGGGCACATTGGTCTGCAACCGATCATCGACCTGGATGTAGCCGCGCGCATCGGTCGCGACGCCGGCATGATCGAGCCCGAGATCGTCGGTATTCGGCCGGCGTCCGACCGCGAGCAGCACATGGCTGCCGATGACGATCGGCGGTCCGTCCTGGCAATCGACCGACACCGCGATGCCGTCTTCATGGCGCGCGAAGTCGATACAGTCCGCGCCGGTCCGGACCGCGATGCCCTCGTCTTCCAGTATCTCGCGGATCGCGGCCGAGACGTCGGTGTCCTCGCGCGAGATCAGCCGGTCGGTTCGCTCGACGATCGTCACCTGGGCGCCGAAACGGCGATACATCTGCGCGAATTCCAGCCCGATATAGCTGCCGCCCACCACGACGAGATGCCGCGGCAGCGCATCGAGTGCGACCATGCTTGTGTTGTCCAGCCAGGGCACGTCATCCACCCCCGGCATCTCGGGCACTGACGCCCGTCCGCCGACATTCACGAAGATGCGCGGCGCGGTCAGCTCCTCGCCGTCGACCGCGATCGTCCCGGGCGCGGTGAAGCGCGCGTGGCCGCGCAGAAAGGTCAGGCGGGGCATGGCCGCGAGCCATTGCTCGTTGTTGGTTCGCGCCTTCAGCGTCACGGCGTGCGCCCGGGCCGCGACCACCTTCATGTCGATCCCGACGGGGCCGACCTGCACGCCGAAATCCGCGGCCCGCCGGGCAAGATGCGCGGCATAGGCGCTCGCGACCAGGGTCTTGGTCGGCATGCAGCCGGTGTTGACGCAGGTGCCGCCGACCAGATGCCGCTCGATCAGGGCGACCGTCATCCCGACGGCGGTCAGCCGGCCGGCGAGCGGCGGCCCGGCCTGTCCGGCGCCGATAATGATCGCGTCGAACGCCCGGCTCACAGGGCCCAACTCACAGGGCCAGAACAACCGCGACGGCGGCGAGGATCGCCACCGCATCTTCGAGCGCGCCGATCACCCCTACCGATCAGCAGCGACATAACGAGCATGACGGTCTCCCAGGGCTGATATCCCATCATGCTTGAATCCCCGTGGAAGAGAAGCCCGCGCGATACGAAAGGCTCTGGCGAGGCAATCCGCGCTACGCGGAGGGGCACAGACAACGGGTTGATCAACGTAACAATGTATCGTAACACGCGGGCAGGCCGGGGACCGCGTCGGTGCCCGGAACAAAGGATCCGTAGGTCGGAATGGGTGATCGGCAACCCGTAAGCGGTATGCCCGCCACGCTCAGCCGGGTTCGCGCCGACCGCGCGGCCCCGGTCCGTCGCCGCACGCGCCCAGGCACCCGTTTCGATCTCTCCAGCCTGAAGGCGCGGGCGCGCTGGTTCGTCCTGCTCGCCGCGCTGCTCGCCTTTTCCTGGCAAGGCATCGTCGCGGAGACGCACCGGCATCTCCAGGGCGATCCGGCGCGGGGCGCGGTCGTCGCCAAACGCGATGGTGGCAGCAAACCCGGCCAGCCGCGCCCGCCCGCGGATTCGCCCGCCAACTGCCCCATCTGCCGCGAGCTGGCGCATGCGGCTTTTTATCTCCCGCCGGCACCGATCGTTTTCGATACGCCCCTGTTTGCGGTCGCGTTGCTCGCCAGCGTGGCGGCGCTCTTCCTCACGCTTCGCCGGCGCTCGCACGGCTGGCGGAGCCGCGCACCGCCTATCTGCTCCGGAACCTAGCTCGACATCATCGCGAAGGGACGAGTGAGTCCCTCGCTCCAGGGCGCCGATCCCGCTGGGGATCCGCGTCCATAAAGGTTCTCGGAGTACATTTCATGCGACACGCCCTCCTGACGGGCGCGGCCTTTGCCGCGCTCCTTCCCGCTTATGCGCACGCCCAGACATCGGCCCAGCCACCCGCACCGGTATCGGCACCGGATAGTCCGACGGGCGGCGACATCGTCGTGACCGCCCGGCTCGATGCCGCGCGCGCCTCGATCCAGCCGAGCCTCGGCGCCACCACCTATACGATCACCAACGCGACGATCCAGGCGCTGCCCGGCGGCGACAATCAGCAGCTCAACCAGGTGCTGCTCCAGCTGCCGGGTGTGGTGCAGGACGGCTTCGGCCAGTTCCACGTCCGCGACGATCACAACAATCTGCAATATCGCATCAACGGCACGATCCTGCCCGAGGGCGTGGCGGTATTCGGCCAGACGCTGTCGCCGCGCCTCGTCGAGCGGTTCGATCTGCGCACCGGCGCGCTGCCCGCGCAATATGGCCTGCGCACGGCCGGCATCGTCGACATCACTACCAAGAGCGGGTTCAACAATGGCGGCGAGGCCTCGATCTATGGCGGCAGCCACGACACGATCGAGCCGAGCCTCGAATATGGCGGCTCGAGCGGCAACACGAACTATTTCGTCACGGGCAGCTATCGCCACAGCGATCTCGGCATCGAGGCGGTCGATCCCGGCCGCACCGCGCTCCACGACGACACCGATCAATATCAGGGCTTCGTCTATGTCGATCACACGCTGAACGAGAACAACCGGATTTCTTTCATCGGCGGCTATTCGGACCAGAATTTCCAGATCCCCAATCCGCGCGGGCTCCATCCGGACGGCAGCTGGTCGGTGGGCGGCCAGACCGATTTCCTCAGCGACGATCTGAACGAAAGCCAGCACGAAAAGACCGCCTTCGGCATCGCCAGCTTTCTCCACGATGCCGGGCCGTTCACGCTCCAGGCCTCGGCCTTTGCGCGCTATTCGAGCCTCGATTATTTCCCGGACACGCTGGGCGAACTGCTGTTCAACGGCATGGCGCAGCGCGCGACCAAGCATGACTTTACCTTTGGCGGCCAGATCGAGGGCGTCTATCATGTCAGCGACGCCCACACGCTCCGCGCCGGCGTGATCGTCACCCGCGATCACGGCATCAGCCGCACCGACACCCAGGTCTTCCCGGTCGACGCAAATGGCGACCAGTCGGGTCAGCCGATCAGCATCGTCGACAATGGCAGCGCGACCGAAATGACCTCCAGCGCCTATCTGCAGGACGAATGGCAGCTGCTCAGCAACTTCACGATCAATGTCGGCGGCCGCTTCGATGGCTATGACGGCTTCCGTTCCGAGCAGCAGTTCAGCCCGCGCATCAACGCGGTCTGGACCCCGACCAAGAGCACCACGATCCAGGCCGGCTATGCGCGCTATTTCTCGCCCGCGCCGTTCGCCAACATCGCCACCACCTCGGTCGCCAAGTTCGTCGGCACCAGCGCAGAGGCGCCCGGGCTGACCAGCACCGTGCCCTTTGCGGAGCGCCAGGATTATTTCGATGTCGGCATCCAGCAGAAGATCGGCGATTCGCTCACCATCGGCATCGACGGCTATCACCGCCGCTCGAAGAACCTGATCGACGAAGGCCAGTTCGGCGCGCCGATCATCCTGACGCCGTTCAACTACGCCCAGGGCCGGATCGACGGCGTCGAGGGCAGCATCAGCTACGCAAAAGGCCCGATCCTCGCCTATGCCAATTTCGCCTATGCCAAGGCGCAGGGGCGCGACGTCGTCTCGAGCGAGTTCAGCTTCGATCCGGGCGACCTCGCTTATATCCGCTCGAACTACATCTATCTCGATCACGACCAGACCTACACGGGCTCGGCCGGTGCTTCGTATCGGTTCGGCGACAGCCAGGTCGGCGCGAGCATGATCTACGGCTCGGGGCTGCGCCGGGACGGGGCGGTGCCGAACGGCGCCAAGATGCCGCCCTATGCGGTGTTCAACCTGACCGCGAAGCACAAGTTCACGGGCCCCGGGATCGAGGTCCGCGCGGACGTCATCAATGTCCTCGACCATGTCTACGAGATCCGCGACGGCTCCGGCGTCGGCGTCGGCGCGCCGCAGTTCGGTCAGCGGCGGGGTTTCTTCTTCGGCATCAGCAAGTCGTTCTAGAGGTTGCTACCCACCCATCCGCTGACGGCGGCGGATGGGTGGGGGCTCGTTGTGACGGAACTCTCCATGGAAATCCTGCCTATCCTACCCGCCGGAAAAGCCGGGTCGGCGGCCAGGGCGCGTGCCGATTGGATCGAGCGGGCGGCGCTGGGCGCGTCGCTGCTCTGTCTGGTGCATTGTCTGGCCTTGCCGCTGCTGATCGCGGCGCTGCCCATGCTCTCCAGGCTGCTGTCGCTGCCCGAGAGCGTGCATGTCTGGTTACTAGCCTTCGCGGTGCCCGCCTCGGGGCTGGCGCTCGTCAGCGGGCGCATGCGGCATGGGGCGGTCTATCCGCTGGTGGTGGGGGCGACCGGTCTCGCCCTGCTTGCGGTGGGCGCGCTCGTGGTCGCGACGACGCCTGCCGAGACCTGGGTTACGGTTGCGGGCAGCCTGTCGCTGGCATTCGCTCATGGCGCGAATTGGCGCCTGCGGCACGCATTGCATGCTCATGGTTGAGAAGCCTCGGGCGTCGTCGGGGCGGCTGCCTGCCGCACGAACCGCCCCAGCGCGATCGCTGGCAGCAAGACCGAGCGGTAGGATGCGCTCGCCTCCGGTTGCATCCATAGTTCCGGCGCTGCCGTCGCCAGCTCTCGCAGACGGCCGATATCGAAGAGATCCTCGGTCGGCCCGTGCGCGGCCATCAGCTCGATCTCGCCGGCGATGGCGTCTCGATCGATCAGCGCGCGTTCATGCCAGTCGGCGCCCTGCATCGCACGCCGACGCTCGGCCAGGACTTCGGGGGCCGCACGCCCCGACAGGACGCCGCGCCCCAGCGCGCGGGGCTCGCCGCGATGGAGAAACTGGTCCGTCGGCACCGACAGCGCAAATTCGATGAGGCGGCGATCCGCTGTGGGATCGCGGTGGTCGAGTCCCCAGCCGGCGAGCCGGGATTTGTTGCCCGCGCCCGGATCGGCGCGATCGAAATAGCGCAGGATCGGCGACCTGGCCGGGTCGGTCGCGCCGGCCTTCGCCACCAGGTCGGGATGCGCGGCTGTACGAGGGCCGGCGCCCCGCGCGCGCGCCAGCAAAGCCCGGATGGCGGGGGGAAGGGCGGGCTGAACCGCCCTTCGCACGGCGTTGCCCGTCGTGCCGAAGCCGCGCCGACGCAGCGCGACCGCGCCGGCCGCGAGGGCCATGATCCGGCCCGATCGGAGCAGCGCGGCGAAATGGTCCATGCCGTCATAGCTGAAGGCGATATTGCCCGTTTCGCCGGTCAGCAGCACCTGAAAACCGCGATCCCGCGCCGAATCGTTGATCGCGTTCCACCATGGCATGTTGCACATGTTCGGCACCGGCTGATCCGCCAGCCAGGCGTTGCGGTCCAGGTCTGCGAACGCCGATGCCGGAGGGGCCTCGACCCGGATGTGCGTCATGTTCGGGTAGCGCGCCGCGGTTGCGGCGGCGAGCGGCCCTTCGTCGAACAATGCCTGCGGGTGCGTCGGCGCAAAGCCCTGGCGGGGAACGCCGGTAAAGGCCGTCACCATGCCCATGCCATCAAGCTGCATGGCCGCGGCGGTAGCGACCGCCTGGCTGTCGAGCCCGGCGCTGAGGTGCGCGGCGACTGCGGTCGCGCCGCGCAGGCGGCAACGGACGGCGGCGTCCAGATGCGCCCGCATCGCCTCGACATAATCCTGGTGCCGCTGCAGGCGCAGCGGCGCCGGCGCCGGATTCCAGTAGCGGCGATCGTGCACGCCGGTGTCGTCAAGCGTCAGGATATGTCCCGGCCTGACGCGGGTTATCCCCTCATAATAAGAGCGATCGCCGGCGAACGACCTGTGCAACAGGGTCTGCGCCGCCAGCACGAGATCGGGCGCGCGCTCGACGTCAGGTAGAGCGAGAAGGCCTTTCGGCATGCTGGCGAACGCGATCGCGCCGTTGCGCCGCCAATAATGCAAGGGCCGCGCGCCCACCGGATCGCGCGCGAGGACCAGCGACCGTTCCTGCGCGTCCCACAGCGCGAAGGCGAAATCGCCGAGCAGATGGGCGCAGCATGCCGCCCGCCATTTCTCATAGGCGGCCAGGATCAGGTCGGCGTCGCACAGCGTTGCCAGTCGCGGCCCGTCGATACCGAGCGACCGTGCCAGCTCGTCGCGATTGTCCAGCCGGCAATCGGCGACCAGGGTGAAGCGTCCGCCGCCACCGATCAGCGGCTGTCGATCGAACGCGTCCTCGGCAAACAGCCGAAAGAGACGGCGCCCCATCGCGACCCCGGGGGCGAGATGCGTTCGGACATCATGCGGCCCGTATAAAGCCTGCGCTGCCAGCATGGCGTCGCAATCCCGGCCGAGTTCGGCACATCCCGGTCCCGGGCGGACGAGGCCGGCAATGGCCGTCACGAACCCGGCACGAGAGCGGCCGCGTCCGGAAGGCGGTTTTCGACCGCGTCATGCGTTTCTGCCGCGATATGGGGGAGGTGAAGCGTTGTCATGGGGGCCTCGTCCTGTTAGCAAAGCCCCTCAAACCTTTGAAAGGAAATCGCGTGGCTGATCAGCGGACCGACCAGAAAAAGCCGGATACGCAGGTCAAGCGCGTTTGGGTGAAGCCCGAACTGGATGTCATGCCGGCGCGTGAAGCGCAGAATGCGGTTTTCTCGACCACGGGCAATGACGGGTTCGGCACCTATTCATAGGCGTTCGAAGGTATCCCGCTGGCGATCATCGGCGCTGTGCCGGGCGGACGCAGAGTAGCCCGGTTTTTTCCTCCGGCCTGACGCGTCGCATCCGCTCCTGCTGATTATCGGTAGGAAGCAGTCTTTATCGAGCGAGCGAGTGACGAAGGTCAAAGACCCCCTGTTTCGATCGCTCGGCGTTGAGGCGTTCGCGGAAGGGGATGCGCTGCTTGTCCGCGTTCCCGCGACCGGGCAGTGGCTTCGACTGCACGGCACGGCGCTCGCGATCTGGGACGGCATGGATTATGCGCGGTCGCCGTCCGACATCGCCGCCGCTCTTGCCCCGCGCTTCGACGCCACGCCCGAGCAGATTCTCCCGGATGTGACCAACTGCCTGGGTGAGTTGACCGCGCTTGGTTTGATCGAGGTCGTGGCGGACGGGTCCCGGTCGCCGATGCGCGATCGTTATCTGGGCCTGCTCAAGCGCGCCGTCTCCAACAGCCTCTATCCCGAGCTAGAGCTGCAGATCGATTATCTGCAATCCGGCGAAGCGCCGGTCGACCGGCTCGATCGGCAACGCCGGTTGCGCGACATCCGGATCGAACGGCCGGGCGCCGTCGCCGCCCTCGCCGCGGCGAAGCGCGACGGGATGGGGCAGGGGAAATACGCCCACAGCATCAGCGGGATGGTCAGGCTCACGCATATCGAGCGCTGCGCCGAGCGGATTTTCGCCGAAGGCATCCCCGGCGATTTCCTCGAAGCGGGCGTGTGCCGGGGTGGCGCGGCGATCCTGATGCGCGGGCTGCAGATCGCGCATGGCGAAGGCGATCGGCGGATATGGGTGGTCGACTCCTTCGCCGGCGTGGCGCCCTCCGCCTCCGGGCGCGACCGCGATTTCGCGCTCGATTTCGAGGAACCGCACCAGCCCTGGCTGGCCTGCGATCTGGCGACGGTGCGGTCGCATTTCGAGCGGTACGACCTGCTGGACGAGGGCGTGCGCTTCCTGCCCGGCTGGATCGCAGAGACCCTGCCGGGCGCGCCGATCGGCCCGCTGGCCCTGCTCCGGCTCGATCTCGATCTCTACAGCGCGACGCTGGATGTGCTGGAATTGCTCTACGATCGCGTCGTTCCGGGCGGCTATGTGCTGGTCGACGATTATGGCTATCTTCCCGCGACCCGCGCCGCGGTCGACGATTTTCGCGAGCGGCGCGGCATCGTCGAGCCTGTCCTGAACGTCGATCGGATCGGCAGCTTCTGGCGCAAGGCATGAGCGATCCCGCGCCCCTGGTGTCGGTCGTCATGCCCGTCCTCGACAGCGCTCGCTATCTGCCCGAGGCGCTGGATTCGATTCTGGCGCAGACCTGCCGCGATATCGAGCTGATCGTGATCGACGACGGATCGAGCGACGGCAGCCAGGCGATCATCGCCGCCTATGCGGCCCGCATGCCCATGATGCATGCGCTCTATCTGCCGCGCGATCCCTCGTTGCGCAGCGGCGCCCGCGCCCGCAACGCCGCGATCGCCGTGGCGCGGGGCACCTATATTGCCGCCATGGACAGCGACGACATCGCCTTGCCCGATCGGATCGCGCTGCAGGTCGATTATCTCCGGCAGCACGGGCTCGACGCCTGTGGCGGCCAGGCCGAGGCATTCGGCGCGGTCGCGCACCCGATGTGGTTTCCCGTCGGGGAGGTGGCGCTGCGGCACGAGTTGATCTTCCGCGTCGGCATGCTCCACCCGACCGTGCTGGCCCGCGCCGATTTCATGCGCGCGCATCCCTATGATCCGGCGACCGCGCATGACGATTATGAATGGCAGACGCGCGTCGCCTTTCAGGGCCGGCTGGGCAATTCCCCCGCCACCGTGCTGCGCCACCGCGTTCATCCCGATCAGTCCAACTACCGCTTTCGGGCCGAGTTCGATCTCGACCTGCGACGCGGCCGCTTCCCGCATGTCTACCGGCTTTTCCCCGACACGCCGCCACGCGCCTATCATGCGCTGAGCCTGATCGCCGAGCATAGCGCGCTGCAAGGCGATGCCGAGCTGGCTCTGGCTGCCGAATGGCTGTGCCGTCTCGCCGCGCCCGACGATCCCGCGCTCAAGGCGCGGATGGCGAGGCGTTGGGACGAAATCTGCCGTTTCGCCGATCCCGCGCCGGACGACGCCCTGCGCGCGCGCGTGGCAGCGGCCATCGACCCGGGCCGCGGCTGAGATGCATCGCTACGGCGCCTATGGGCTGACCTTCGAGACCGACTGCACGCTTCCCTTCCCGCCTGCTGACGGGGACGAGCGGGCAGCCATCCGGATCGTCTTCACCGGACGCACCGATCGGCTGGGCCCGACGGGCAGGGATCGTCG
The DNA here is from genome assembly GCF_028293085.1 of Sphingomonas bacterium. Classification (GTDB taxonomy): domain Bacteria; phylum Pseudomonadota; class Alphaproteobacteria; order Sphingomonadales; family Sphingomonadaceae; genus Sphingomonas. The sequence continues at coordinate 4,953 of NZ_JAQGLC010000230.1, read as the reverse complement.
CGACCTCACCCGATCCGATCATGGCTGGTGCCTGCGTTACGGCGACGTTGCGGGAAACTGGGTCGCCTATGATTTCGACCGTCAGCGCCGCCGGCTCGACGTGTCGACCAATATGGGTTGGGAGGAGTGCCGCTATCCGCTGACCGGCGTGGTCTGCGGCGTGCTGCTCTCGCTGGAGGGCGGCGCCGTGCTGCATGGCAGCGCGATCGCGCATGAGGGGGCGGGCATCGTCCTGATCGGCGATTCGGGACAGGGCAAGTCAACGCTGACCGCGGCGCTGATCGAGCAGGGCGCGCAATTCCTGACCGACGACATCGTTGCCCTGGGGCTCGGGCCGGATGGCTACGCCATCGCGGGCGGCGCGCGAACCTTGAGCCTCGCCCCGGACGCCTTTGCCGCGCTGGAGCCCGGCGGCTTCGCCGAACTGGCGGAGCAACGTCACGATCGCGACAAGCGGCTGGTCGTGCCGCACGGCCACCGGCTTGCATCGCCGTTGCGCGCCGTCTTCTGCCTCGAGGCGCCCGATCCGGCGCGCGCCTGCAGCGAAGCCGTCCTCCTGTCGAAGCGCCGCGGCGCGATGGCGCTGCTGGATAACCTCTACGGCACCTGGATCAGGCCGCCTGGCGCTGCCGATCTCGAATTTTGCGGCGCGGTGGCGGAAGCGACCCCGATCTATCTGCTGAAACGACCAAAGGCGCTGGCAGGCTTGCCGGGGACTGTGCGGGTCATCTCGAAGGCACTAGGTCAGGCGGTCGGCTAGATCCCGAACCATGCCAGGCCGCCCGGCAACGCCTCGGCAGCATAGTCGATCTGCAGAACCCTGCGCCGCCCCGGCGCGCTGGCGGCATCCGAGGCATGAAGGATCGGCGTGGCGTAAAGCCACACGTCACCCGCCCCGGCGAGGCAGGTCGCGACCCCACATCGTGCCACGACCGAGTCGATCTCGGATTCGAGGACGCGGCCGAAGCGATGCGATCCCGGCGCGACCAGCAACGGCGCATTGTGCTCCGTGACGGGATCGAGATGGACCCTCAGCGTCACCATCCTTGCCAACAGGTCGAAGGGCGGGGCGACGTGGAGCAGGCCCGCCTTGACCGTCCACGGCCCGAAGCCCGGCACCTCGCGACGTTCGGTAACGACGATGGTGCGGTCCTGATGCCAGCCGAGCGACCAATTGGTCGTCGCGGTCTTGTCGAACAGGATGGCACGCACCGGGCGGGCCGCAGGGCCGATCGCGCTGGCAGCGATATCGCCGATCGGGCCTCCGGGAGTCAGATACGCCCGCAAACCGTCAATGCCGTGAAGGCGAATGCCGGCTTTGTCGGGATCGAGATGCGCGAGGACGGCCTCGATCTCGGGCAGAGCTGCGCTTGCGGTCGCCGCAAGGCGCGCGGTGCCATCGCGTTCGAAGGTTAGTCCGTTGTTGAGGATGTGGATGGAATTTGTCCTTCCGCGCGGGTTGCGGGCTGGGGCTGTTATGCTGGCTGTTCCTGGCTGTTATCGCGGAACAGCCAACATGGCCGCAAGGCGCTGATTCGAAAGCGGAAATCCGCGTCGCGTTTCCAACATAACAGCCATCAAAAAATGGATCGCCGATAACAGCGGAAAACAGCCAGCCACTCAGCCGTTCAGCCTATCCGCGCCGCTCAGAACACGCCCGGCACGAATCGCTTCACCCGAGTCGCATAGGCGTCATAGTCCGCCCCGAACTGCGCGCGGAGCAGGCGTTCCTCATACCGCACCCGCATCCAGGTCGCGAAGGCATAGACCGGGATCGCGAAGATCAGCTGGCGCGCATGACCATAGGAGATCGCCATCGCGAGCAGGAACTGGAACAGCGCGACATAGATCGGGTGGCGCACCACCGCGAACGGTCCGGTCTGGACAAGCTGGTGATCCTCGCGGGTGCGCGCGACCAAGCTCCAGTTCTTGCCCATGGTGCGCGACGACGCGTTGAACAGCCAGACCGCGCCGAGCATGAGCACCAGCACGACGGCGCCTTCAATCAGCGCCTTGGGCGACATCGGGTCGAGCGACACCTGGATGCGACCGGCGCCGGCGATGCCGATGCCGAGGCCCTGCACGATGATCCAGATCCACGACCTGCGGTTGCTGCTGGCATCGGCCACCTTCGGCACCTTGGTCGCACGCCAGCGCGCCGCCATCAGCGCGGCGAAGAAGGTCAGGAAGCCCAGGGCGAGGGCGGCAAGCCCGGGCAGGCCGACGGGGTCGCTATGAAACAGGCTGGTCATCGCTCGTTCCTAATTCTCGTGTGTTATTGAAATAATGCACTCCGTCACGTCAGCCTCCGCCCTCACTTCTTCCGCGCCTGCCAGACATGGTAATCCTCGATCGCCTTGGACCGCTTGAGGATGCGGCTATACGGGTCGACCACGACATGCGCGTCGGGCGACACCGCGAGGCTGTCCTTGCCGCCGGTCATCGCCAGCCGCTCGACCCTGCCGTCGATCTGCACCTCGACCGGCATCGGGAAGGGCAGCCCGGCCGGCGCCTTCCAGGTCAGCGTCAGCGTGCCCCCGTCGCGCGTCTCGACCAGCTCGGGGAGTGCGGCCTGGCGCAGATAGACATCGAAGAACCAGCCATAATCCTTGCCGGTGACCTGTTTGACGAAGCCCTCATATTCCGTGGTCGAGCCGAAGCGCGGCGAGAAATTGCCCGGCTTCGGATCGAGCCGGCCATAGACCGCGAGCCGCGTCACCTTGAGGAAATCATCGTCGCCGATCAGGCCGCGCAGCGTGTGGAGCATCCACGAGCCCTTGTAGTAGATATCCTGGCCAGGCCCGCCCTTGGTGACCTCATAGACCTCCTCTTCGGTGCGCACCTTGCCCGAGATGATCGGCCTGAGGTTGGTGATCTTGTTGCGCTCGTCGTCGAGCATCGTCGCATAGCGCGCCTCGCCCTCGCGCCAGCGGCCGTAGAGCGGCTGCATATAGGTGCCATAGCCTTCGTGGAGCCAGTAATCGTCCCAGTTCGCCGCGGTCAGTTGGTTGCCGAAATATTCGTGACTGAACTCATGCTGGAACAGCCAGTCGAACCCTTCGGGCGCCTTGGCATACTCGTTGCCATAGGCGTTGATCGTCTGGTGCTCCATGCCCTTGTGCGGGGTCTCGACCACGCCGAGCTTCTCGTCACCCCAGGGATAGGGGCCGATCTCGCTCTCGAAGAAATCGAGCGTCGGGGCGAATTCGGCGAACAGCGCCTCGGCCTTGGTCTTCTCGCCGGGCAGGTACCAATAGAACATCGGGATCTCGTTGCCGAAGCGGCTCTTGTAGGTCCCCGAAATCTCCTCATACGGCCCGACCGTCAGCGCGATGCCATAGGTGTTGGGCTGGCGGACGCTCCAGTTCCAGGTCGTGCGGCCGTCGCGCAATGTGTCGACACCCAGCAGCTTGCCGTTGGAGGGCGCCTTCAGCCCCTTGGGCACGGTGATGTGGAGCGTGACGTTGGTCGGCTCGCCGGTCGGGAAATCGAGGCACGGCCAGAACAGGTCGCAGCCATAGCCCTCCGCGGTGGTCGCGAACCAGGTGCGGCCGTCGGGCGTCTTCGCCCACACCATCCCGTCGTCCCACGGCGCCCGCACCGCGACATGCGGCGTGCCGCCATAGGTGATCGTCGCTGTCACCTGCTTGCCGACCGGCACGGGATTCGGGAGCCTGATCGTCAGCCGCCCGTCCGGATCGCCGAAATAGGTGGCGGGAATCGGCTTGCCGTCGATCGCGATGGCGCTCGGCGCGAGATTCTTGTCGAGATCGATCACCAGCCTCGTCAGCGGCGCCTTGGCGGTGAAGGTCAGCGTCGCGACGCCGAGCAAAGCCTCGGCCTCGGGCAGGACCTCGAATTTCAGGTCAGCATGGTCGAACTGCAGCTTCGCCTGGTCGGGGTCGATCGGCCCGCCGGAACGCTGGGTCTGCTCGGTGATCGCCGGCTCGCCCTTTTTGGGCAGCTCGGCCGCAGCGGTCAGCGACAGCGCGGCAAGCGCGAGGAACGGCTTCTGGAACATGGATGTGGGGGCCTCAGCGCAGGGTGACGACGAACTCGTCGATCGAAAGGGCGAAAAAGGGTTTGCCGTCCTGGACGATGGCGATCTTGTGCGGCCAGTTCACGCCCTTGTCGCTCATGGTGCCGGCAAAGGCGAAATGCTCGCGGATCGGCTGGCCGCCCTGGTCTGGCGAGGCCACCACATAATCGGCCGATTTGATCCGACCGTCGGGGCCGCACGCGATCTCGATCGGCGGAAAGCCTGTGCGCTCACCCCGCATCCGACCGCCGCGCCCCGCCGTCCAGCGCGCGCCGGCCATCAGCATATAGCCATAGACCCCGAATTGCTGGCGCTCGTTGATCGTCGCGGCCGGCGACAGCGCCGACTGCTGCCGGTCGACGACCTTGAAGCCCTGATCGCCCTCGATCATCAGCGTCCGCCTGGTGCTGCGTCCTTCCATGACCAGCCAGCTGTCGGAACGGGCGCGCACGAACGGTTCCAGGACCGTCTCGACGCCCAGGTCGATCGTCTTCGCGCCGACAAACACCGCGGCAGTGCCGCTCCAGCGAATCGACCTGACCTGCTCGATCAGGGCGCGCCCGCCGACTGCCGTCATCGCCCGCGCGACCGGGTCGGTCGTCGCACGCGCCCAGGCCCCCGTCGGAAGCGCCAGAATGGCGGCTGTTGTGCCAATAAACGTTCGGCGATTGATGGATTGGTCACCAGCACCATATAAGGAAGAACTTGCGCCTCGTTCAGGCGCTCCCGGAGTATCCATGACCCAGTCCTACCCCGTCCTGCCGCTTCGCGACATCGTCGTCTTCCCGCACATGATCGTGCCGTTGTTCGTCGGCCGCGACAAGTCGGTTGCAGCGCTCGAAGCCGCCATGGCCGCCGACAAGGAAATCTACCTCGACGCCCAGCTCGACCCGGCCGAAGATGATCCCGATCCC
>NZ_JAQGLC010000225.1 GCF_028293085.1 Sphingomonas bacterium | reverse complement strand
CCACCTTCCGTTCCTTCGCCGCTATGGCCGCGCCTTGACCGGCAGCCAGAGCCATGGCGACCGTTATGTCCGCGCGACGCTCGAGGCGATCGTCGCGGCGCCCGCCGAATTCCCGCGTGACGTCGATCCGCGGCTCGGTCTCTACCGGATGTTCCAGGCGATCTGGGGCTCGACCAATTATGACGAGACGCCTGAAAATGCCGGCACCGATGCCGGGAGCAGCCAGGAATCGATCGCGCGGGCCCGCCTGGCGCGGATGACGCCGCTGTCGCGCCAGGCGCTGCTGCTGACCGCGATGGAGGGCTTCACGCCCGAAGACGCGGCCTATCTGATCGAGGTCGAGGCGAGCGAGGTCGATTCACTGGTGGCCGAGGCGCTCGCCGAGATCGAGAAGCAGACCCGCGCGCGCGTGCTGATCATCGAGGACGAGCCGATCATCGCGATGGATATCGAGACGATCGTGCGCGATCTCGGCCATGACGTGACCGGGGTCGCGGTCACCCGCGACGAGGCGGTTGCGCTGGCGATGGAGGACCGTCCCGGCCTCGTCCTCGCCGACATCCAGCTGGCCGACGACAGTTCGGGTATCGATGCGGTGAAGGACATCCTTGCCGAGTTCCAAGTGCCGGTGATCTTCATCACTGCCTTCCCGGAGCGCCTGCTGACCGGCGAGCGGCCCGAGCCGACCTTCCTGATCACCAAGCCGTTCCAGCGCTCGACGGTGAAGGCGGCGATCAGCCAGGCCCTGTTCTTCGATTCCGCCACGGTTCCCGCCGACTGAAGGGAACTTTGCCCGCCCCCCGGCATTTGGAGTTCCAACTGGTACGGACCCAAAACGACATTCGGGGGTTATAGGTAAATGGCAGATCCAGAAGAACAGACGCACCTCACCGGCGAGCAGGCCCGGTCCGGTGCCACGCCGCATATGACCCGGTACATCCTGGGCATCTCGCTGGCGCTCGTGATCGTGATTTTCGCGTTCCTGTTATACCGCTAAACCGATAAGTGATTGAAAACACTTGGTGCGGTGGACTTTAATCGAGTCCATCCCCATGTTCGCGAACCGGAACACGAAACGGATGTTGATGACCGACGCCTTCCAGACCGACGACGACGATACGCCGCCCGAGGCCGTGGAGCATGTCGCTCTTTCGGATCCCGAGTTCAAAACGCAGCTGGCGCAGGTTATCCCGCATTTGCGCGCCTTCGGGCGCTCCCTGTCGGGTAATCGCGACCTGGCCGACGACCTCGTCCAGGAAACGCTGATGAAGGCGTGGGCCGCGCGGCAGCGCTTCCAGGCCGGCACCAACATGCGCGCCTGGACCTTCATCATCCTGCGCAACCTTTATCTCTCCCAGATGCGCCGGGCGCGCTTCAAGGGCGAGTGGGACGATCTCGTCGCCGACCGGATTCTGGCCGCGCCCGCAAGCCAGGATCGCCATGTCGAGCTTGGCGACATGCAGCGCGCCTTGCTCCATTTGCCGCAACCGCAGCGCGAGGCATTGATCCTCGTGGGCGCCGGCGGCTTCGCCTATGAGGAAGCGGCCGAGATATGCGGCGTCGCGGTCGGCACGATCAAGAGCCGGGTAGCGCGTGGTCGCGTCGCGCTCGAGACGATCATGAACGACAATTCGCTGCCGTCGCGCCGAACGCACCGTAACGAGCCGGGCATGACGGCCCTGGATACGATCATGGGCGAGGTCGAGGACCTGAGTCGCGAGCGCCACGACCGAGAGTCGTAAGCCCTGATCTGCCGCATCGCGAAGTGACGTGAGGCCTGACCGATAAGGCAAGGTTTGTGTCACTATAGGTGCCAATATATTCTCACCATTATGGTTATATTTTGCTGCGCCGAGCCATTTGGCGCCTGTCGCCTCGTTGAATCCATGCATTAGGGCCGTATCGGCCTCTTTTGGTGCCTATGGGTGTTTATCTCGGGAGGCCACCGGCATCGCGATATTAAAACAATTCATGAAATTCTAGGCGGCTTTTCCACAATTACTTAAGCTATCAAGACGCGAACCTTTAAAGCAGGGGGATAGTAACTTAACTCATTGATGCCGATCAATTAAAATCCCTATACCTGTGAAAATGCCGGTTTTTTTTACAATTTTTTCCCAGAATGGGATTTCATAACTTCCCGGTCACGAATCAATTGGCGGCATCGATGTTTTTTAGATAGGCGTCTGCCCTGATCTTAAGGGGAGGGTAACCATGATTCGTTTGAAGAATATCGCTATCGCAGCCGCGCTGTGCACGTTCGCTTCGGTGTCGTTCGCAGCACCGGTCAAGGCGCAGTCCGCGAGGACCTGGGTTTCGGGCGTGGGGGACGACATCAATCCCTGCAGCCGCACCGCACCGTGCAAGACCTTTGCCGGCGCCATCTTGAAGACGAACGCGGGCGGCGAGATCAATTGCCTCGACGCGGCCGGCTATGGCGCAGTGACGATCACCAAGGCGATCACGATCACCTGTGACGGTGCAGAAGCGGGTATCCTGGTTTCGGGCACGCCCGCGATCACGATCTCGGTTGCCGGCCCCGATACCGTGACGCTGAGCGGCCTCGATCTCGTTGGCACCGTGAGCGGTCCTAACGGCATCCTGATCAACTCGGGCAACGCCGTGATTATCCGCAACACCAAGATCGAGGGCTTCTATGCCGTTGGCGCATCGGGCATCGCGTACAGGAGCACCGGCCCGACCCGGCTGACGCTCGACAATGTCACGCTGATCAACAACTATAATGGTCTGTCGGTCCAGCCCGTCACCACCGGTGGCGGCTTCGTTTCCGTCAACAACTCGGTGATGGCTGGCAACTCGAACGCCGGTGTCCGGTTCATGCTCAACAACGGCGGCAGCGTCCGCGGCGCGATCAAGGGCAGCTCGATCGTCACGAACGGCGACGGCGTCGTTGTCGACACGACGGCGAATGCGGGCTCGGCCGGTGTCGTGATCACCGATTCCGACGTGTCGTTGAACACCGCGTCCGGCGTTACGTCGACCGGTGCGAACTCGGGCGTCATCGTCGGCGGATCGACCATTTCCGGCAACAATGTCGGCGTTCAGGCAAGTGTCAGCGCTGTGCTGAAGAGCTTCGGGGGCAACAGCTTCGAGGTGAACATTTCGGACGGTGCCTTCACCGGGAACGTCGCGACGAAGTAAGGCGATCCCATCGCCCCGCGGGCCTCACGCCCGCTGCTGAATACAGAAAAGCTGCCGTAATCTCCCCGCGAGATTGCGGCAGCTTTTCATTGTAAGTGAGGGGTCGCCGGCGCGGGCTGCCTCGCCCCAGATAGGCGAGCAAGACCCGGATTTTGCGTGTAGTGTCGCCCGCTAGCCCGAAAAGGGGCGGTCGCGACCAGGGCGGCTCCACAATCTAATTGGACCGGGACGATGCACAATACGGATCGATGGAGCTGTTTCGACCAGGCCTATTGCCTGACCCTCGAAGGCGATATCGAGCGGCAGCGCAATGCCTCGAACGAACTGTGCGCGATCGGCCTGCGCGGCTTCAGGTTCGTGGAAGGCTTCAAGGCGAATTCCGAAGAGGTCTGTGCCGCATACGCGGCGGGGCGGGTTCACGATCATCCGACCTGCTTCCGCTGCGCGCGACAGAGTTGCGGCAGCGACGATTGCAACAATATCATCATACCCGCCCAGGTGGGATGTTTCCTCGGTTTCATGAAGATCTTCGAGACGGCGGTCGCCTCGGGGCTGGACAGGTTCCTCGTCACCGAGGACGACGTACGCTTTCACCCCTGGGCCGGAAATATCGCCGATGTCGCGCTGACCAAGCGCCGTCTGAGCAAGCTTGGCCTGTTTTCGGATGAGCCATGCATCATCGGCCTGGGGCGTCGAATCGTGATCCCGGCCGGAGCGTCCCGGCCGACTTCCGTTCGTTTCCTGCAAGAGAAAACCCCGCAAAATCATTGCTTCGCGTTCAACCGGGCCTTTGCCGAGCTTGCCTTGAGGCGATTCGACAAGGTTTCGCATACGGCGGACGTCTTCATTCATATGCAGTTGGCGAGTTCGGCCCATCATCACAGCCTCGAGTCGCCCCTGGCTCATGAGCTGTCCTTCGACACGGGCGAGTTCCCCTCGCGGATCCATCCGAAGGAGGTCGCCCTCGCCCGCATCACCGAGCCTGGCGCGCACGCGGAAGCGCGGGCAGCGGTCCTGAATCATCTCAAGCATGCGCAAGCGACTCCGCTCTCCGTTATCGGCGCACCGCGCGGCGGCACCGCCTATATGTCCCACGCGCTCGGCACTTTCGGCCTCGATGTCGGGCATGAGAGGCTTGGGGCCGATGGGATCTGCAGCTGGATGCACGCGGTTAGCGGCACCGACCTTCCGTTCGGTGAGGATATGTACGCGCGCAATTCGAGATTCGTGTGGCCGGAAAAGGTCATCGCAGTCGTCCGCACGTCACCGAATGCGATCTTTTCCACCTTGGTGGAGAATGCGAAGAACCCGCAATCCTACGCGTTTCGCCGCAGATGGATAAAGCGGGAGTTCGACCTCGACCTCGATCGCTTTCGCACGGATTTCGAGCGGGCACTGGCTGCCTATGTGTTCTGGTACAGGCTGGTCGAACGAAAAAACCCCGTTGGCTGGATCGCGCTCGAGCGTGCATCGGCGGAATTGCCGACGCTGTTTTCGTCGGGCCTGCTGACGGCCCGCCAGGAACCCGATGTTGCGACGCTGGCAATGGTCATTAACCGCCGCAAACTCTATTTCGGGCATTCATATGACCCTCCCGAACAGGAGTTCGGCCCCGCATTGCGGAGCGCGGATTCCTTTCTGAGGACCGAATATGGGCGGTTGCGGGACGACCTCTGGCCGGTGTTCGGACCTCTGGGAAAAGTCCACGGTTTGTCCGCCTGAGCCGTTTCGCAAACGCTGCTGCGACGGAGCGGCGATGAGCTATTGCGCCCCGGGCTTTTGACGGTCGGCCAAATCGATCTGGCGCAACAGCGCGGCGAAATCGTCCGAGCAATCATTTTGCCGTCCGAACGCCGAGCGCAGTGCTCCGCAGATCGAGTCGCTTGACCGTGGGGGTGCCACGATAAAACCGCTCGATGCAGCGCCGGCAGAATGGGCGGTATTGGTTGACATGGAACAAGAACGGATAAGCAACGCATTTTGTTGCTTGCAAACCTGGGTTAATTAGCGGGATTGTACGTAACTATTGCATGCCCGCCATCCATCCTGAAGAAATGATCAAAGACGCGGTTCGCCGCGCGCGGGCGGAATCGCCCTTTTTGACGCTGCTGCTCGATCGCGAGCCGGGGTTCACGGTGCGGCTTGAGCAGGGCGAACTGCCGTGTCTGGAAGAGATCGCGATCGACGATGCGACGATGCCGGTCATGCGCCGCCTGCGGCTGGAGCGGCGGCGCCTGGCCTTGCTGGTCGCGATCGGCGACCTGGCCGGCGCCCATGATCTGACCGCGGTTACCGGCGCGCTTTCGGATTTCGCCGACCGTGCGCTCGATACCGCGATCGCCGCGGCCATCGCCGAGCGGACGCCGGATGCCGGGCCGACGGGGTTCGCCGCGATCGCACTCGGCAAGCAGGGCAGCCATGAGTTGAACTATTCGTCGGACATCGATCCGATCCTGATCTTCGATCCCGCCACCCTGCCGCGCCGACAGCGCGAGGAACCCGAAGAAGCGGCGGTGCGGATCGGGCGGCGGGTGGTGGAGATCCTCCAGGCCCGCGACGGTGATGGCTATGTGCTGCGTGTCGATCTTCGGCTGCGTCCGTCGCCGGAGATAACGCCGATCGTGCTGCCGGTGGATGCGGCGATCTCCTATTATGAATCGCTGGCGCTGCCGTGGGAGCGGGCCGCGTTCATCCGGGGCAGGGCGGCAGCCGGGGACCTGGTGCTGGGCGGGCGGTTCCTCGACACGATCCGCCCGTTCATCTGGCGCCGCGCGCTCGATTTCGGGGCGATCGGCGAGATCAGGGGCATCTCGCGCCGGATTCGCGATCATCATTCGCAAGGGCAGGCATTCGGCCCCGGCTTCGACCTGAAGCGCGGACGCGGCGGCATCCGCGAGATCGAGTTTTTCGCGCAGATCCATCAGCTGATCCATGGCGGGCGCGATGCCTCGGTGCGCGCGCCGGCGACGCGCGATGCGCTGGCGCGGCTGGCGGAGGCGGGCTGGATCGGGCGCGACGAAGCGAAGGCGATGACCGCCGCCTACACGCTGTTCCGCACGATCGAGCACCGGGTGCAGATGGTCGACGACCGGCAGACGCATCATTTGCCGACCGGACCGGGGCTGGACGGTGTGGCGCGGCTGCACGGGCTGAAGGACGGCGCGGCATTGCTCGATCTGCTGCGTCCGCATGTAGCCTCGACGGCACGGGCCTATGATGCGCTCGATCCGGACGACGAAGGCGCTCTGTCGCAGGACGAGAGCCATCTGGAGGAGCAACTGGCCGAAGCGGGTTTTGCCGACCCGCATGCGACGGCGCGGCGGATCGAGCAGTGGCGCGGTGGGACCTATCCGGCGCTGCGCAGCCCCGCGGCCCGCGAGGCGCTCGAAGCGGTATTACCGGGGCTGATCGAAGCGCTCGGCAGCGCGCCCGATCCGCAAGGCGCGATCGTCCGGCTCGATGTCATGCTCGCGAAGCTGTCGAGCGCGATCAATTTCTTTCGCCTGTTGGAGGCACGGCCGGCGCTCGCCCGGCTGCTCGGCGCTATCCTGAGCCACACGCCGACGCTGGCCGAAGCACTGGGGCGCAGGCCTGAGCTGTTCGACGGCCTGATCGACGCGAGCGCACTCGATCCGGTTGGGACCGTCGAGACGCTGGCGATCGAGATGCGCGGCGAGACGGGTGCGGACTATCAGGCACTACTCGATCATGTTCGCCGTATCGTGGGCGAGAAGAGGTTCGCGCTCGGCACGCAGATTGTCGCCGGAGTCAGCGATCCGCTCGAGGTATCGGCCGGCTATGCGCGCGTGGCCGAGGCGGCAATCCGCGTGCTGGCCGAGGAGACGGTCGCGGAATTCACCGTGAAACATGGCCGGGTGCCGGGCAGCGAGCTCGTCATCCTGGCGCTCGGCCGGATGGGCGGCGGTGCGCTGACCCATGCATCGGACCTTGATCTCGTCTATCTGTTCACCGGCGATTACATGGCAGAGTCCGACGGCGAAAAGCCATTGGGTGCAGTGCTTTACTATAACCGGCTCGCGCAACGTGTGAGCGGCGCGCTGTCCGCGCCGACGGCCTCCGGTCCACTCTACGAGATTGACACGCGGCTGCGCCCTTCGGGGACGCAAGGGCCGCTGGTCGTCTCGCTCGACGGCTTTGCGCGCTATCAGCGCGAGGAGGCGTGGACATGGGAGCATATGGCGCTGACGCGTGCGCGGACGATGGTCGGATCGCCCGAAGCGCGTGCCGCGACGGAGGCGGTGATCGAGGGCGTGCTGCGCGGCGATCGCCCGAAGCGCGACGTGGTTGCCGATGCGATCGCGATGCGGGCGGAAATGGCGGCGCACAAACCACCGGCGGGGCCGCTCGACGCCAAGCTGTCGCCGGGTGGGCTGGTCGACCTGGAGTTCGCGGTGCACGTCGTGCAATTGACCCGACATGCCGGCCTGACGCCACATCTCGGCGCTGCGATCCGCGACCTCATGGCGGCCGGGCTGGCACCCCCCGAACTGATCGCCGCGCATGATTTCCTGACGCGCCTGCTGGTGACGCTTCGGCTCGTCGCGCCCGACGCGCAGCCGCCCGCGCAAGCCACCCGGGAGCTGATCGCGCGCGCGCTGGGCGTTGCGGACTGGGATGCGGTGGTTGCGTCGTTCGCGGCGACCCGGCAGGAGGTGTCCGATTTCTGGGCCGCGGTGGCCCATCGGGGAGACGGGTAATGGCGGTGGCGATCGACGAGGGCGGGAAGCTTCCGGACGTCGACCTGACGACGCCGAGCGGCGGGAAGATCAACCTGCGCGACTATCTCGGCAAGCCGCTCGTCCTCTATTTCTATCCCAAGGACGATACCTCGGGCTGCACCCGCGAGGCGCAGGATTTCAGCCGGGTGCTCGGCGAGTTTCGGGCGCAGGGCGCCGAGGTCCTGGGCGTGTCGCGCGACACGCCGATCAAGCACCAGAAGTTCATCGACAAATACGACCTGACGGTGCCGCTGGCGACCGACGACAAGAATCTCGCCATGGATGCCTTCGGCGTGTGGGTGCAGAAGTCGCTGTACGGCAAGACCTATATGGGGATCGACCGGTCGACCTTCCTGTTCGACGCGCAGGGTACTCTGGTGCGGGTCTGGCGGCGGGTGCGGGTGCCCGGGCATGTGATCGACGTGCTCGAGGCACTGAAGGAGCTCGGCTGATCACCGGACGCAGCATCGCGGAGGCCGCGCGGGAGGTACTGGAGACCGCCGAGCCGGCCGCCAAGATCCGCGCCGCCCGGGCCGTGGCGCGGGCGTGGCGGCGGGGCGAGCTGGCGCACCGTTTCGATACCGCGATGCCCGACCGCCCGGCCCGGCCCGCGCTGCCCGAGTTGCTGCCGCCCAATCAGATGCCCAGGCGCGGGAAGGGCGGATCGGAGCGCGGACGGATCGCGCTGCTCCATGCACTGGCGCATATCGAGTTCGTCGCGATCGATCTTGCCTTCGACATGGCGGGGCGGTTCGGCGGGGCGTTTCCGCGCGGCTTCACCGACGACTGGATCTCGGTCGGCGCGGACGAGGCGATGCATTTCGCCCTGCTCGATCGCAGGCTGAAGTCGCTCGGCAGCCATTATGGCGCGATGCCGGCGCATGACGGATTGTGGGAATCGGCGACGGCGACGGCGCACGATCCGCTGGCACGACTTGCGGTGGTGCCGATGGTGCTCGAGGCGCGCGGGCTGGTCGTGACGCCGGAGACGATCGCGCGCTTCAAATCGGCACAGTACGATACCAGCGCGCGCATCCTGTCGCGCATCTTCACCGACGAGATCCGCCATGTCCGTGCAGGCACAATCTGGTTCGAATTTGCCTGTGCTGCCAAGGGATTCAGTGCCGAATCGCACTGGCGCTCTTTGGTTTCCCGATACTTTCGCGGACTGATTAAGCCGCCATTCAACGACTCGGCGCGCGACTCAGCCGGTTTGACGCGAGAATATTACCAAGAGCTTGCCCCTGTCTGAAAAACTAGGTCAATTGCGACATGTCCGGGGCGTGGAGGGGCTGCGACCAGGACAATTAGGGGCGGGCGCTGGATTTCCGGCAATCGCATTCATGGTCGCCGGGGATTGATGAGCAAAATTTCCATCGCGTCCAGCGCGCAGTTTTTGTCGCGGCTGAAGACGCATTTCACCACCCGGGATTTCATTTTTCACGACGGTCGTGACCTTCGCCGCTTCAGCGTCGGGGGGCGCACCCAGGCGTTGATGGCCGGCGTCGCCGGTATAACGCTCTGCTTCTCGGCTTATGGCGTCGCGCAGGCGGCGGTCGGCGCGGTGGCGTTGAGCGGCATCGTCGATGCGCCGCTGTCGCCCGAAGCCAAGGTCGCGCAGATGCAGGCGCGGGTCACCGCGATGCAGGCCGATGTCGAAACCATCAAGCAGGCGGCGCAGGCGCATGCCCAGCGCGTCGAGCAGCGCCAGGCGCTGATTTCCGCCGTCATGACCGGCAAGGGCGATCCCCGCGCCCTGTCGATGAACGCCCCCGCGATCGACAGCCATGCCGACAAGGTCGCCGCCGACGTCCTCGCCCCGCTCAAGAAGGTCGAGCAGCGCCAGGTCGCGATGGCGGTGAAGGCACGCTACGCCGCCGAGCAGCGTTATGCGATGACCGTGGCGCATGTCCGCAATCTGGGCATCGCGCCCGAGCGCTTCGCGCCGCGTGCCATGCCGGCGATGGGCGGACCGTTCGAAGCCGCCGACAGCGCCGAGGCCGAAGCCGATCTGCGCGCCGACATGCAATTCCGCTCGCTGTTCATGACCTGGAAGAAGCTCGATTCGCTCGAGCAGGGCGTGATCGCGATCCCCTCGGCCCAGCCGGTCGAGCATCTCGCCTTCACCAGCAATTTCGGCATCCGCTCCGATCCGTTCCGCGGCACCGCGGCGATGCATGCGGGCGTGGACATTCCCGGCCCGGTCGGCACCCCGGTCTATGCGACCGCCGACGGCATCATCGACCGCGCCGAGCGCGCCGGCGGTTATGGCAACATGGTCGAGATCAATCACGGCAAGGGCATCCAGACCCGGTACGGCCATCTTTCGAAGATCCTCGTTGCCCCGTTCACCCGCGTCCATCGCGGCCAGCTGATCGCGCTGATGGGCTCGACCGGCCGATCGACCGGCCCGCATCTTCATTACGAAGTCCGCATCGACGGCCATGCCGTGAACCCGGTGCCCTTCCTCCAGACCGCCGATTATCTGCTGGCGGTACAGGATCGTGCGCTCCGGACCGTGCCGGTCGCGGTGGGTGGCCCGGCGGACTGAGTCGGAAATCCCGGGCATCGGTTGCCGATGACCTCGGGACCGCCTATCTGCCCATCATGGCCACTGCACTCGCTCCCGAGATAGCGCTCACCGATTCCGCCGCCGCGCGCGTGGCGGCGATCGCTGACAAGCAGGGCAAGCCTGCGATCCTCCGCCTTTCGGTCGATGGCGGCGGTTGTTCGGGATTCCAGTATAAATTCGGCTTTGCCGATGCGGTCGAGCCCGATGATGCGGTTGCCGAGAATCGCGGCGTGAGGCTCGTCGTCGACTCGGTCAGTCTCGATCTCGTCCGCGGTTCGGCGGTCGATTATGTCGAGGATCTTGGCGGTGCGGCATTCAAGGTGACCAACCCGAACGCAGCCTCTGGCTGTGGCTGCGGTTCCAGCTTCTCGGTCTGATCGCGGCGCTCGCTTGAAAATCGTCAGCTACAACGTCAACGGCATCAAGGCGCGCCTGCCGCGCCTGCTGGAATATCTCGCCGAACAGGCGCCCGATGTGGTGTGCCTGCAGGAACTGAAGTCGAGCGACGAGACGTTCCCGGAAGCCGATATCCGCGCGGCGGGCTATGGCGCGGTGTGGCACGGGCAGAAGGGCTTCAACGGCGTCGCCGTGCTGGCGAAGGGCGCGGACCCGGTCGAGCGCCACCGCGGGCTCGCGGGCGATCCCGACGACGAGCATAGCCGCTATCTCGAGGCCGAGGTCGATGGCGTGGTGATCGCGTCGATCTATCTGCCCAACGGCAACCCGCAGCCCGGGCCGAAATTCGATTACAAGCTCAAATGGATCGAGCGGCTGTCTGACCGTGCCCGTACGCTGCTCGCCGAGGAAAAGCCGGTGGTGCTGGCGGGCGACTATAACGTCATTCCCAATGACGACGATACCTTCTCCGTCCGCGCAATGGCCGAGGACGCGCTGATGCAACCGGAAAGCCGGGCCGGCTACCGCGCCCTGGTGGCGCAGGGCTGGACCGATGCATTGCGGACGCGCCATCCCAAGGGAGGCGTGTGGACCTTCTGGGACTATCAGGCGGGCGCCTGGCAGCGCGATGCGGGGTTCCGGATCGATCATCTGCTGCTCAGCCCGATCGCCGCAGACCGGCTCGCGGATGCGGGCGTGGATAAGGAGTATCGCGGCCGGGAGAAGGCGAGCGATCACGCGCCCACCTGGGTGCGGCTGCGCCAGGGCTGATGGCCTTCCAGAAGAGGCTTCATCGCAGCGGCGAGTTCGGAAGCGTCGGGCTGGTATGAAGCGGCTGGCGGTCGCCCTTATGTTGCTGCCGACCGCCGCCTTTGCCGATGAGCGCGATTATTGCCCGGCCCGGCCGGGGCTCGGCACGCCCGCCTGCACGATCGCGCCGGGACGCGTTTCGGTCGAGACCGGCCTGGTCGACTGGACGCGCGAGGAGGATTCGAGCGCCCGCAGCGACACGATCCTGATCGGCGATACGCTGGTACGGATCGGGCTGACCGACACTGTGGAGGCACAAATCGGCTGGACGCCGTTCGGGCATGTCCGCACGCGCGACAGGATCGCCGGCATCGTCGACACCGCGGACCGGACCGGCGACGTGCTGCTGGGCTT
>NZ_JAQGLC010000215.1 GCF_028293085.1 Sphingomonas bacterium | reverse complement strand
TGAAACAGATCATCATCGCCTCGCTCCACGGCCACCCGCAGCCGCTGGTGATCGAGGCGGCCCGTTCCGGCATCGCCCATTCGAACCAGCCCGGCTTTGCCGAGGTGTTCGACGGTTTGCGGGGGCGCTAAGCGGTGGCCGCGCGGGCCCCGCACGGCAGCAACCAGCCGCCGAAAATCATCTACAAAAAGATTTATATCGAAGGTCATGGCGGCCATCACGGCGGCGCGTGGAAGGTCGCCTATGCCGATTTCGTGACCGCGATGATGGCGTTCTTCCTGCTGATGTGGCTGCTCGGCGCGACCAACGAGAAGCAGCGCAAGGCGCTCGCCGATTATTTCTCGCCGACGCTCGTCCAGATGAAGCAGAACAGCGCCGGCTCGAACGGGATATTCGGCGGCGATTCGATGACCGCCAAGGACAATTACGCGCACAAGGCCAGCCAGACCGGCACGCGATCGATGACGATCCCGGTCGAGGCGGTGGGCGGCGACCAGGTCGGTACCGGCCAGAAGGGCACGCTCAAGGACAAGGCGATGCTCGCCGCCGAGGACCGCAAGAATTTCGAGAAGATGCACCGCCAGGTGATGGGCGCGATGTCGTCCAATCCGAAGCTGTCGAAGCTCGCATCGCATGTCCGTTTCGTGCGCACCCAGAACGGGCTGCGCATCGACCTGATCGACGACGCCGATTATTCGATGTTCGGGCTGGGCACGACTCAGCTCGACCCGCAGGCATCGACCCTGATCGGGCTGATCGCCGAATCGATCAAGGACACGAGCAATCCGATCATGATCCGCGGCCACACCGACAGCCTGGGCTATGGCGATCCGCTGGCGATGAACAACTGGATGCTGTCCAGCGGCCGCTCCGAGGCGACGCGACGCCGCCTCGCCGCGGGCGGAATCCCGGAGGCGCGGTTCAACCGGATCGAGGGCGTCGCCGACCGCGAGCCGATGATCGAGAATAATCCGACCGATCCCCGCAACCGGCGAGTCGCGATCACGCTGTTGTATCGCGCAACCGCGTTCGGCCAGTGACGCGCGCGCCGGCCCGGCTCGCCGGAACCGGCGTACAGGCGGTCCTGGCGCTGCTGTGCCTCTATGGCCTGATCTCCGCGCCGGGCCTGATCGGCCGATGGGGCTTCTCTCTCGCCAGTATCGGCGTGCTCCTGCTGTGGGGCGTCGCGGCACGGCTTGGCATGCCGCTGCTGCGCGCCATCCCCTCGCGGCGGCGGCTCGCGATGCTCGCGGCGATCGCGATCGCGCTGCGGATCGCCTTCGCGCTGCTTTCGGTGCGCCGCGCGTCGAGCGGCGATCCCAATGCCTATCTCCTGCTCGCCAAGGGCCTGCTGAGCCGCGACGAATATGGCATCTACGAGCCGTTCTTCGGCGGCTATTGGCGCGCGTTGTTCCCGCCTTTCTATTCCTTCCTGCTGGCCGGATGGGGCGCGATCGCCGGATTCTCGACTGCCTCGGTGCTTTTCCTCGGCACCGTCATCGATCTCGGCGCCGCCTCGCTGATCCTCCAGCTCGGCCGGCGCCTGGGCAGCCCGGGCGCCGGGCGGGGCGCCGCCTGGCTGTATCTCATCTGGCCCTCGGTGCTGTTCTCGGCGCCGCTCGCCCAGAAGGAAGGACTCTGCGCCTTCCTGATCCTGGCGCTGGCGCTCGCCTGGCTGAACCGGGATCACCGGGTCTGGCGCGACGCGGTCAAGATCGGGGTGCCGGCGGCGTTGCTCGCCTTGACCCAGCCGGGCCAGGCGCCGCTCGCCGCCCTGTTCGGACTGTGCCTGATCGGCCAGGCGGGGCTGGTGCCGACCATGATCGCGGGCCTTCGCGCTGCGGGCGTGGCCGTGCTGGTGATGCTGCCCTGGTGGATCCGCAACTGGCTGATCTTCGGCGCGTTCGTGCCGCTGACCAGCGCGGGCGGCGCGAGCCTGTGGATCGGCAACAATCCGGACGCGACCGGCAACTGGCTTCCACCGCCCGAGCAGCTGCGCGGCCTGCCGGAGGTCGTCTATGGCAAGCGCATCGGCGCGATCGCGATGGAATGGATCAAGGCCAATCCCGGCGCCTTCGTCCGGCTGACCATCACCAAGTTCCTGCGCGCCTGCGGCGTTGCGTCGTTCGGGGTCACCCGGCTGGTCGCGATGCAACCGCCTCTGCCGGCGGTTTTCGCGGCCGCGTTGCTCCCTTTGTCGCATCTCACCCATATCGCGTTGCTCGGAAGCTCGGCGCTGGCGGCGCGGAGGCGCCGCATGCCGGGCACCGACACCCTGTTGCTGCTGATCGCGGCGTGCATCGTGCAACTGATGCTGTTCGGCGTCTGGTTCGAATTCAGCGAGCGCCACCGGGAATTCGTCACCCCGTTCCTGTTGCTGTTGGTGTGCGGAATGATCGCGCCGCGGTTGGAAAGCGCGGAGCCCACGCCTAGTTAGGCAGCGTGAGCAAGCCCGTCACAGCCCGAATCGCCGACGGCGTGTCCTCGATTCGGGCAGAGGATTGGGACGCCTGCGCCGGCACCGACAACCCGTTCGTCGGCCACGACTTCCTCTCCATCCTGGAGGAATCGGGCAGCGCCGTCGCCGGGACCGGCTGGCAGCCGATCCCGATCGTCATCGACGGTGCCGATGGCCGCCCCGCCGCGATCGCGCCCGCTTACGGGAAGAGCCACAGCCAGGGCGAATATGTCTTCGATCATGGCTGGGCCGATGCCTGGGAACGTGCCGGCGGGCGATACTATCCGAAGCTCCAGGTCGCGGTGCCTTTCACGCCCGCACCGGGCCCACGCCTGTTGTTGCGCGACGAGGCGCTCGGCCCCGCGCTGATCGCCTCGATCGAGGCCGTGACCGACCAGCATCGCCTCTCCTCCGCGCATGCGACCTTCGTCTCCCCCGCGCAGCTCCCGCTGTTCGAGGCAGCCGGCTGGCTGATTCGCGCCGGCACCCAGTTCCACTGGCACAATCAGGGCTATGCCGGGTTCGACGATTTCCTCGGCGCGCTTGCCAGCCGCAAGCGCAAGGCGATCCGCAAGGAGCGCGCCGGCGCGGTCGAGGGGCTGGCGATCCGGCACGTGACCGGCAGCGCGATCACCGAGGCCGACTGGGACGCCTTCTGGATATTCTACCAGGACACCGGATCGCGCAAATGGGGCCGCCCCTATCTCACCCGCGCCTTCTTCTCGCTGCTCGGCCAGCGCATGGCCGACAAGGTGCTGCTGATCCTTGCCGAGCGCGACGGGCGCCCGATCGCCGGCGCGCTCAACCTGATCGGCGCGGACACGCTCTATGGCCGCTATTGGGGCTGTATCGAGGAGGTGCCCTTCCTCCATTTCGAACTCTGCTATTATCAGGCGATCGACGCGGCGATCGCGCTCGGGCTGAAGACGGTCGAGGCGGGCGCGCAGGGCGAACACAAGCTGGCGCGCGGCTATGTGCCCGAGCCGACCTGGTCGGCGCATTATATCCCGGATGCCGGCTTCAGGCGGGCGGTCGCGCAATTCCTGGCGCAGGAGCGGGAGGCTGTGGCGTCGGACCGGGAATGGCTGGGAGAGGCAACTCCTTTTCGCCGTGGGCCCTGAGCCAGCGATTGCGGCGCTCGATTGCCCTGATCTCCTCGGGGAACAGGGGCACTGGCGGCGGCGTGACATTATGATCGACACGGAACAGCACGCTGGTGCCGTCGCGCCAGACCTCGACCAGCCCCGCATTGAGCTTCGGATCATAAGGTGGCGGGCGGATCAGCCACACATAGTCGAACGCATTGCGCGGGAAGCGCGCCATCGACAGCGAGATGCTGCGCCACCATTCGCCGCGGCAGAATTTCGCCGTGACGATCTGCGACGCATCGTGCGCGAAACCGCGCGCCGGCGCATAGCGCGTCGTGAGCAATTGCGCGCCCGCCATCGACCATTGATCGTTGCTGTAGGCGAGCCTGCGTTCGAGCGCGATCGCGGGGAGATGCTCGAGCCGGCTCATCAGCCACCCGCCACGGCATTCGGTGCCGACGAAGCTGACGACCTTCGCGCCGACCGGCAAATGGTCGAGCGCCTTGAGCTCGCGCTCATAGGCCTGGTTGTAGATCCAGAAGCTCGCCGTCGTGCCGCCGATCCGCACGAGGAAAAAGGCCAGGCCCAGGGCGGCCACCGTCGCCGTATGCCGGATCGACACGCCCGGCCGCGGCCGTAGCGCGATCACTGCGATTCCGATCACGAACGGCGCGAGCCGCATATCCGCATAGGCCGAGCCGAAGACGATGCGCGGCAACAGGATGAAGACCGCGAGGAGAAACAGCGCCGACAGACCGAGATTGCGCGAATATTCGATCGCAGGATCACGGAAACCCTTGAACAGGATCAGGATCAGGATCGCAGCGGAGGCGATATCGAACAACGGCCAGCGATCGTTGAGCATCTTGGTCAGCCAGATGGCCTTGGCGTGCCAATCGAACCAGTCGGAGGTCTCGCCGCCGACATGATGGCCGCTGCGCCACAACACCATCAACACCATCGGCAGGGCGAGCGGCAGGCAGCCCAGCCCGGCGCGCACCCAGGCATTGAGCCAGCGATGGCCGGCATCGTGCTGGCGGACCATCTCGGCCGAAAAGGCGAGCACGCCAAGGACGCCCCAGCCGAAGGTGTGGCAGACCCACAGCGCGCAGGAGAGCGGCACGAAGATCACCGCGCGCAGCCGGAACTGCCCGAGCCGCGCCATCCGCAACCACAAGGCGAAGAGGTTGAGCGCGATCCCCATCGAGAGCGCGAAGTTGATGAAGCCGAAATGGAACGGATAGCTGTACGCGATCGGCAGCGCGAACAGCGCCGTCGCGGGAATGCGGCCATGCACTTCGCGCGCGATCCACAGCAACCCCGTCACCGTCATCGCCGGAATCGTGATGACGATCAGCTTCACCGCGAGCTCGAGCCCGAAAATCTTCGACAGCGGGATGACGAGGATGTCGATCCCGAGATTGCCGATCAGCTGCCAGCTGAAATTATACCAGTCCGCGAGCCAGGGGACCTCGCCGACCGCGAGCTGGACGCGGTAGCGCCCCATATGCCCGGGCAGATCGACCAGGGGCGGAATCGCCGGCCATAACAGGGGGACGATCGCGACGATCGCCATCGCCGCGACGAACCATCGGGTCTGCCACCAGTGCAGCGTTTCGGATTGGGTGCCCACCATTGTCCCCGTCCTTACCGGCGCGACGTGGCGCTAGACAAGCGCGCTTTCTGGGGATGGGCGACCCGGTAGAGCGCGGAGCGGGCGTTCGACCAGATCGGCATCAGATCGGGGGCGTGCGCCCGCCCGGCCGGAAAGCCGACCGTCCAGACATAATCGAAGGTGCCGCGATCGAAACCGGTAATCGCCTGATCGAAATCGGTCTGCCGATAGGGCGCGTCCGGCCTGCGCACGAGCTGCGACGGATCGCGGTCGAGCGGCGTGGCCCGGGGATGGAGCGGCACGATCAATTGCTGGCCCGCAATCGCCCATTGCTCGTTGGTGAAGACACGCCGGCGCGCGATCGCGATGCCGGCGATATGGCCCAGCCGCGGATTGTCCCAGGAAGCGGTCGACGGTTCGTCGACCAGCGACAGCACGGCCGAGCCCGAAGGAAGCAGCGCCAGCGCCGGCAGCTCCGCCTGCTGTTCGCGCGCGAAGAGCGCAAGCGCGACGATCGAGGTGACGATACGCAGCGCGAAGAAGCCGGTGCCGAACAGCGACAGCCGCCGCGAAAGCGCCTCTTCGCCGGGCCCGACCCGGATCGCGAGCAGCGCGAGGACGATAGCGCCGGGCAGGATCCGCATGTCGACATAGGCACCGCCGGCATAGAGGCGCGGCAGCAGCAGGAAGGCGGCAAGGCCGAGCACCGCGGGCACGCCGAGGACGGGAGCGAACGACAGCCGCCGGGAGCGGACCGCGGTCCACAGCAGCAGCGCGAGAAGGATGACGCACGCCACGTCATAGAATTTCCACCGTTCGCGCAGCAGCGAGGCGATCCACTGCGCCTTTGCCGTCAGGTCGAACCAGTCGCCGGTGTCCCCGGCAAGGCCGACGCCACCGATCGTCGCCAGAAGCTGCGGCCAGGCCATTGGCAGGCAGCCGAGCCCGGCCCATAAAGCGGCGCGCCAGCGGGTTTCCCCCCGCTCGCGCCGGATCGCCCATTCGGCGCCGAAGATGAACAGCCCGAGCATCGCCCAGCCGAAGCTGTGGCAGAGCCAGACGACCCCCGCGATCGGCAGGAAGATCGCGATCCTGACGAGCGGACGGGCCGTCCTGCCAAGCCTGATCCACAGCGCGAGCCCGGCGAGCGCCAGCGCCGCGGCAAGCGCGAAATTCACGAAGCCAAGCTGGAGGGGCAAGGCGAAGGCAAGCGGCAGCGCGAACGGCGCGGTGGCGGGAATCCGCCCATGCGCCTCGCGCGCCAGCCACAGCATCGCCGCGACGGTCAACGGCGGGATCAGGCCGACGATCAGGTGAGTCGCCGGCTCGACATCAAGCAGGGGATGCAGCGCCAGCACCAGCCCCTCGACCCCGAGATTGCCGATCAACGCATGGTGTACCGCATAATGCTGGGCGAGCGGCGCCTGCCCGGCCTCGGCCATGATCCGGTACAGGCCGATATGGCCGGGCATGTCGAGGAGCGGCGGGAAAGCGGGCCACAACAAAGGCAGGCCCGACGCGAGGATGGCGGCGAGCACGAACCAGCGTGTCTGCCACCAGTGCAGCCCGTCGATTTCCCCCTGCATCCGCCCGCCTTAGCGCGGTGCGGCGGGCGGTAACAGCGCTGGTTCGACGCGGAAGAGCGCGAGACCCCGGGGAGTGCCGGGCACCGGACGCAGCCAGGCCGGCGCGTGCGCGGCGCGGACCTGGGTCGCCATCTGCCCGGGTTCGGTCGCGGCGCTGCCGAGCTCGGCGAAGCTGTCGGTGCAAAGGGCGACATAGGTGACGTTCCAGTGCCGCGCGATCGTCGCTGCTTCGTCGGGCTTGCCGAGGAAGAAGCGATAGACCGCGGCATTGCCGGCATTGTTGCGGTGATAGGGCGCGCCGACCACGTTCAGCCGGGTCGTGCCGACCGCAAAAGCGCCGAGGTCGAGCGGTGCGAGCAGGCGGCCGGGAGGGACGCGGGCAAGCACGGCCAGCGCCTCGGGCGAGGTGCAGCTTCCCGGCGCCGGATTGGCGGCGCGCACTGGCTGGCGTGCCGTGAGGGCATCGGCGGCGAGCGGATAGAGCATGCCCGCCGAAACGAGCCAGGCGCCGGCCATCCATGCCGTGCCGCGCTGCCGCGCCGCGGCGATCACCGCAGCCAGCGCGGGCGCGGCCAAGATGGCGCCGGCATAGGCGCCGCGCAACTGAATGCAGGTCAGGGCGAGCGCCGCGACCTGCAGGGTGAGCAAGGCGATCCAGCGAAAATCGCGGGTAACATGGAACCGCCAGATCGTCGCGGCGATCCCGGCGACCATCACCCCGGCATAGCCGATCGCCACGCCGGGAGCGGCGGCGAACAGGGGCTGCGCCTCGCCGACCTTGCCCAGCCAGAGCCGCGCGAGCATCGGATCGACCATGCCATAGGGGTTCAGGCATTGCGGCGCGACCGCGACCACGCCCGCGCCGATCACGCCCGCGACGAGCACCGCCAGCATCGCGCGCATCGCCGGCCTGGTGAAATCGCGCGCGGCGAGGGCGAGCAGCATCGGCGCGAACGCCGCGATCACCGCGCCGCGCCAGGCGATCGCCGTGAAGCCGTCACAGGCCGGATAGCCCCATTGTTGGGTCTTGAAGAGGATCGACGCGCCGAGCAGGCCCGCGCCGAGCGCAATACCGAAGCCCATCATGCGATCGTCGGCGGCATGGCGCGCGAACAGCCACTCGCCCGCCATGGCGAGGCCGGCCGCGGCCAACAAGGGCGCGGTCTCCATCCCGATCACCAGGCTTGCCGCCGCCGCCATGCCGGCGGTGAGGCCGTGTCCGAGCGTCGGCGGGCTGGTCAGCGTGCGCGTGACGAGCAGCAGCAGCACGATCTGCAGGCCATGATGATCGATCCGGCCGGGCAGGAAGATCGTCGTGGCGGGGAAAGCGATCGCCGCCACCACGGCGGCGGTGCGCGCGACGCTGGACCCCCCGATCGACCGCGCGATGCGGGCAATGAGGAAGAGCGCGGCGGCGAACAGCATGGTCGGCCAGGCGATCACCGCGACGATTTCGGCCAAATGGGCGCCGAGCGAGGGCGTCATCAGGGCGATCATCGCGGCGGGCACCAGATCGGGCAGTCGCGACCAGTGCATGGCGAGGCCGGGCGCTTCGCCGATCCGGTGCTGCGAGAGATCGTTAAAGGCCTGGCCACCGAGCCAGTCGCGAATCTGCTGGAGGCGCATGACGTCGTCGGTATCGGGCAGCCGCAACGCGGAGAGTTGATGCCAGTCGCGGAACGCCCAGGCGGCAGCCAGCAACCCTGCAAGCAGGATCGCTACGAGCGCATCGCCATAGACCAGCCGTCGTTCGGTTCCTGTCCCCATAAGACAGGACTAGCGAAGCCGGGTTAAGGCAGAGTTAGGGCAGCGCCACTTCCGTACTTTCCTACCCGGAACGGGCAGGCATCAATCCCGGTCGCGTCGGCCGAGCAGGCGCAGGCGCAGCGCGTTGAGCTTGATGAAGCCCGCCGCGTCGCGCTGGTCGTACGCGCCCTGATCGTCCTCGAAGGTCACGACCTTCTCCGAATAGAGCGAATTGGGCGATTTGCGGCCGACGACGTAGACGCCGCCCTTGTAGAGCTTCAGCCGGACGGTGCCCGACACCTTTTCCTGGCTGTGATCGATCGCCGCCTGGAGCATCTCGCGCTCGGGCGAGAACCAGAAGCCGTTATAGACCAGCTCGGCATAGCGCGGCGCCATCTCGTCCTTGAGATGCGCGGCGCCGCGATCGAGCGTGAGCTGCTCGATGCCGCGATGCGCGAGGTGATAGATGGTGCCGCCCGGCGTCTCGTACATGCCGCGCGACTTCATGCCGACGAAGCGGTTCTCGACCAGGTCGAGCCTGCCGATGCCGTGCGTGCGGCCGAGATCGTTGAGCTTCGCGAGCAGGGTCGCGGGGCTCATCCCCTCGCCATTGACCGCGACGCCGTCGCCGCGCTCGAAATCGATCGTGATATATTCCGGCGTGTCGGGCGCGTCCTCGGGATTGACGGTGCGCGAATAGACGTAGTCGGGAACCTCTTCCCACGGATCCTCGAGCACCTTGCCTTCCGACGAGGTGTGCAGGATGTTCGCGTCGGTCGAGAAGGGCGCTTCGCCGCGCTTGTCCTTCGACACCTGGATCTGGTGCTGTTCGGCGAACTCGATCAGGCGGGTGCGGCTGGTCAAATCCCATTCGCGCCACGGCGCGATCACCTTGAGATCGGGCGCGAGGGCATAATAGCCGAGCTCGAAGCGGACCTGATCATTGCCCTTGCCGGTCGCGCCGTGGCTGACCGCATCGGCGCCCACCATCTTCGCGATCTCGATCTGGCGCTTGGCGATCAGCGGCCGCGCGATCGAGGTGCCGAGCAGGTACAGCCCCTCGTACAGCGCATTGGCGCGCATCATCGGGAAGACGTAATCGCCGACGAATTCCTCGCGCAGATCGTCGATGAAGATATGCTCGGGCTTCACGCCGGCGGCTTCGGCCTTGCGGCGCGCCGGCTCGAGTTCCTCGCCCTGGCCGAGATCCGCGGTGAAGGTCACCACTTCGCACTGATAGGTCTGCTGGAGCCATTTCAGGATCACGCTGGTGTCCAGCCCGCCCGAATAGGCAAGGACCACCCGTTCGATTTTGTCGGGGCGGTTGATCTTGTCGGTCATGAAACGGCTCCGGCAGGAATGGGGGGAATCGGGCTGCGCTCTAGGTGGCGCTCACCGGTTCCGCAACCTCGATGGTCCGAAGCAGCCCCGGCAGATGGGCGCCCAGCGCCCCGGCACGGTAGAGATAGCTCGCCATCAGCGCCCACCAGATACCGCTTTCGCCAAAGGACCTGAGGGCGAGATCGGTCGCGATGTAGAGAATGGTGGCGACGATCGCGGCGTTGCGCAGCGCACGGCCGCGGGTCGCCCCGATGAAAATGCCGTCGAGCAGCCAGGCAGGCACGCCGATCGCGGGGATGACCGCCGCGAAGGGCAGCATGGCCATCGCCTGCAGGCGCACGCCCTGGTTGCTGGCGAAAAGGGCGATCAGCGGCGTGCCCAATGCCAGGAACAGCAGGGCGAAGCCGATTCCCGCCGCGAGGGAGAATTCGCCCGTCAGCCGGATCGCGCGGACGACCCCGGCCCGCGAGCCCGCCCCGATCGCGTTGCCGACGCGCGATTCGGCGGTGAAGGCGAAGCCGTCGAGCACGAAGGCGGAGACGCTGACGAACTGCATCAGCACATGATTCGCCGCCAGGGCGGTCGCGCCGAGCCGCGCGCCGGCATTGGTGAACCAGACGAACAGCAGGAGCAACGCGATGGTGCGGACCATGATATCGGCATTGACCGCGAACAGCCGCTTGAGCGCGCCGCCGCCGAACAGTTCGGGGGAGAGGATTCGCCGCCAGTCCAGGCCGCGCCCGGCGATCACCAGCCCCACCGCCAGCGAAATCCATTCGGCACAGGCAGTGCCGAGCCCGACACCGCGCGCGCCCATGCTGAAATGCCAGACGAAGAGCAGATCGAGCGCGATGTTGACGAGGTTCATCACGACCTGGAGCGCGAGCGCCGCCCGCGTGCGGCCCCTGCCGAGCAGCCAGCCGTTGATCGCGAACACCGCGAGACTCGCCGGCGCGCCGAGGAAACGCGCGCCGACATAGCCCCGTGCCGCATCGTCCAGCGCGCCGCCGCCGGCAAGCGTCTCGAACGCGATGGGAATCAGCACGATCTGCAGCGCGAACAGGATCGCGCCGAGCACCACCCCGGCCACCACACCGCGCAACAGCATCGCCTCCACCTCGCGCGCGTCGCCTGCCCCTTCAGCCTGGGCGGTCATCCCGGTCATGCCCATGCGCAGAAAGCCGAAGGTCCAGAAGACCAGGTTGATCACGGTGGTGCCGAGCGCGACACCGGCAAGCGCCGCGGCATCGCCGGTCCGTCCGATCACCGCGGTATCGACCAGCCCGACCAGCGGCACCGTCGTCTGGCCGAGCATGATCGGCCAGGCCTGGGCGAAGATCGCGCGGCGGGTGAGCGGGGCTGACGTCACAGGCTGCGGATAAGCGGCGGCGGATCGCCGCGCCACCCCTTGGCCGCCACGGCCTTGACGCCCCGATGGACTGGCCTAGAAAAGAAGCGGGTCGCGCCAATGGGGAGAATTGGCGATGAAGCTCGTCACCTTTTTTGCGGCCTGCGCGCTGTTGGGCGCCGGCATGGCCGCCGCGCTCGCGCCCGGCAGCGCGATGCCGGACATCAGCCGGCAATATTATGAACGCCAGAATTGCCACCAGGCCTATGACCTGCTGGCCGAGGCGTTGAAGGCGGGAGACACCGTCTCCGCCGCGGATCGCGCCTGGGGCAAAAGCTATGAGGACGCGGGCGATGCAGGCAAGCCCTGCCCCCAGCCATCCGATACGCTGGCGAAGCGCGCGACCAATCGGGTCGTGGTGACCGATGACGGGCTGCGGCGGCTCGCCCAATATCACAAGCAGGATGACGCGGCCGCCTATTTCGAGGCCGCCGTCTCGGTGCTGCAGGGCAAGGTGCCGGGGGTCACGCCAAACGAGGGATATGGCCTGCTGAAAAAGGCATCCGACCTGGGCGATCCCAATGCGCAGTATCAGCTCGCCAGCCTCTACATCGTCG
This sequence comes from Sphingomonas bacterium, assembly GCF_028293085.1. Classification (GTDB taxonomy): domain Bacteria; phylum Pseudomonadota; class Alphaproteobacteria; order Sphingomonadales; family Sphingomonadaceae; genus Sphingomonas. The sequence continues at coordinate 620 of NZ_JAQGLC010000215.1, read as the reverse complement.
GCACCTTCGGCAAGAAGGACCTGGTGACGGCGCTGCCGCTAATGGAATCGGCGGCCAAAGCGGGCCATGTCGACGCGCTGTTCCAGACCGCCAATTTCTACAAGGAAGGGATGGGCACCAGGGCGGACGCCAGAAAGGCCTTCGATTATTACGGCCAGGCAGCGGAGCGCGGCCATCTCTACGCGGTGATCATGGCCTATTACATGGCGCAGGACGGCGAGGGCACGAAGAAGGACTTCAACGTCGCCTATCGGCTCGCGCGCAACCTCGCGGATCGCGGCGAGGCCTATGGCGCGGTCCTGAGCGCGGCGGCGCTGCTGCAGCAGAAGGACGCGGTGACGCATGAGGACGAGATCCTCTACTGGATGGGTCTCGCGCTCAAAAACGGCGACGACAAGGTCCGGACCGAGGTCGGCAAGATCCGCCCGAAGGTGATCGCCGCCTTCCAGCGCGCCAAGGCCCCGCCCGAATATCACCCGCGCGTACGCAAGCTTTGCCCCTTGAAGACGGTCTGCCTGGTCAATCATTATTCCGGCTTGCAGAGCTGCACGACGAACGTGGATTATTGGCACGATTGCGACGGCTAGCCGGTACTGCGCAGGGAGGGAGTGTTGGCGGAG
>NZ_JAQGLC010000192.1 GCF_028293085.1 Sphingomonas bacterium | reverse complement strand
CCTGGATACGGCGCGGGCGTTTCGCGTCGCGGTGGAGCCAGGCCTTGTAGCCCCAGCCCTTCACCTCGACCGGGACCAGCACGCCTTCCTCGGCCAGCGTCGCCACCGCGGCGGTCGCCTCGTCGGGCTTGAGGCGGAAATAATCACGCAGATCGGTGGTGGTGGCGATGCCCAGGGTGCGGGCGCTGCGTTCGACCAGAGCGCGGTGCGCCTCGGCTTCGCTGGGTGTGGGCAACGCGAGGATGCGCGCCGGGATGACGCGTTCGGTGAGATCATAGACGCGCTCGAAGCTGCGCCGGCGCGTCGCGGTGGTGATGTGGCCGGCCCAGAACAGCCATTCGAGCGCATGCTTGGTCGCGCCCCAGGCCCACCAGCCGGTGCCGCTTTTGCCCTGTTCGAAATCCGACGCGGCGAGCGGGCCCTCGGCGCGGATGCGGTCGAGGATTGTCGCGGCCTCGGCGCGGCGCTCGCCGGCAAAGACGCGCATGCTCTTCCAGCCGGTATCGCCACGATCCGCGCGCGCCATGCGCCAGCGCAGCAGCGGGTGAAGCGACAGCGGCAGCAACGACGCCTCGTGCGCCCAATATTCGAACAGGCGGCGCTCGCTCTTGCGGCCCCAGGCGGCGCTTTCGAGCAGGCCGCAATCATAATTGCCGAGGCGGGAAAAGGCCGGGAGATAATGTGCGCGGACGAGCACGTTGACGCTGTCGATCTGGTGCAGCGAGAGCCGGTCGATCGTGCGCCTCAGATGGCCCTGGTCGACGCGCGTGGGATGCGCGGCGCCGAAGCCCTGCGCGGCGAGCGCGATGCGCCGCGCCTGGGCCAGCGACAGCTGCTCAGTCAGGGCGTTCCGCCCGGTCGGCGGCGCGGGCATAGTCGAACGCCGCGTCGCGCTCACGCTGAGTCTTGAAGGCGGCGCCGGGATCGGGCGCGTCGCCGAGCGAGTGGAGCAGCGCCCAGAGCGCGAAGCGGCGGCCGGCGTCGGGCTCGCTCCAGAAGGCGGTGCCGAGGCGTTCGATCCCGAGCTCGATCGCGGCATCGTCGAGCGTCTCGATCTCGGTCGTGCCGAAATAATGATGGAGCAGCGCGTCGAGATCCAAAACCTATTCCCCGATGAGGTGCAGCGCGATTTCCCGGCGGTGCGGGCGCCTGCGATGTTCGAACAGATAGATGCCCTGCCACGTCCCCAAGGCCAAGCGCCGATCGATCAGCGGGATCGAGAGCTGCACATTGGTGAGCGCGGTGCGCAGATGCGCGGGCATGTCGTCCGGACCTTCGTCGTCATGGGCGTAGGCGGTGGGGTCTTCGGGGGCGAGGCGCGCGAAATAATCCTCCAGATCCTGGCGCACCTCGGGTGCGGCATTTTCCTGGATCAGCAGCGAGGCGGAGGTGTGGCGGCAGAAGAGCGTCAGCAGGCCGGCGGCGATGCCCTGTTCGGCCGTCCAGCGCGAAATCTCGCGCGTGATCTCGACCAGGCCCTGGCGCCGCGTCTCGATGGTGAGGATGCCAATTGCCTGTCTCATGCCGGGCAGCATAGCGATCAGGCGAGCTCGATCCAGACGGGCGCATGATCGCTGCTCTTTTCCCCGCCGCGGACATGGCGATCGACCTCCGCCTTTTTCAGCTTGCCCGCGAGCGGCGGGCTGAGCAGGAAATGATCGATGCGCAGCCCGGCGTTGCGGGCATAAGCGTTCCGGAAATAATCCCAGAAGGTGTAGATCGTCTCGTCGGGATGGAGCGTGCGGAGCGCGTCGGTCCAGCCCTGATCGAGCAGGCGGAAAAAGGCGGCGCGGACCTCGGGCGCGAACAGCGCGTCGTCGATCCAGCGTTCGGGTTTGTAGACGTCGCGCTCGGTCGGCATCACGTTGAAGTCGCCGGCGAGGATCACCGGCATGTTGCTGGCGATCAGATCGGCGCCGTGCGCGATCAGCCGCTCGAACCAGGCAAGCTTATAGTCGAATTTGGGGCCGGGCCGTGGGTTGCCGTTGGGCAGATAGAGGCCAGCGATCAGCACGCCGTCGACCGCCGCCTCGATATAGCGGCTGTGCAGATCGTCCGGGTCGCCGGGCAGGCCGCGCCGCGTCTCGACCGGTACGCCGCCCCGGCTGAGGATCGCGACGCCGTTCCAGCTTTTCTGGCCGTGCCAGATCGCGTGATAGCCGGCGGCCTCGATCGCGGCTTCGGGGAATTTCTCCTGTGGCGCCTTCAGCTCCTGGAGGCAGACCACGTCCGGCTGCCGCTCCTCCAGCCAGCGCAGCAGGACGGGGAGGCGGCCGTTCACGCCGTTCACATTATAGGTCGCGATCATCATGCGTTTCTGTTCCGCTCCGGACACCTCGCGCCCTTCGCGAGTTGTGGACAGGCCAACGCATGAAGGAGGCAAGCCGATGCTCGAACATATTCCCGCCTGGCTGGGCGGCATGCTGCACAATGTGCGGGCCGGCCATTCCAAGCTGGTCGCGGTCGACCCCGACCTAGGCGAGCCCGGCGCCGTGATCGACCTGTCCAGCCCCGCTTTCGCCGATGGCGCGCGCCTGCCCGAGCGCTTCACCGCCGACGGTGCGGGCGTTTCGCCGCCGCTATTGTGGGGCGAGCCGCCCGAGGGCACGCGCGGCTTCGCGCTGATCGTCGAGGATCCGGACGCGCCCGCGCTCAGCCCGCTGGTGCACGCCCTGCTGTGGGGATTGCCCGCCGACGAGCGCCGCCTGGCCGAGGGCGCGATCCTGCCCGATGGCGATGGCGGTGCGGACGGCCGCGATGTCGGGCGCAACAGCTATCTCAGCCAGGGCTGGTTGCCGCCCGATCCGCCGACCGGCCATGGCAGCCATGACTATGTCTTCCAGCTGTTCGCGCTATCGGACGTAGCGGCGCTCGACGCCAATCCCGGCCGCTCCGCGATCGTCGCGGCGATGGCGGGCAAGGTGCTCGGCCTGGGCCTGCTGGTCGGGACCTATTCGCGCGGCGAGGCGGCGCCGATTGCGACCGGAGCGATGGGCCAGGCCGCACCGGCCTGAGCGTGCGAGCCTGATCCATGAACAGCCGCGGCGCTTTGCGACGGATCAACTTGCTTCGGATCAAGCTGAATCTTTGGAACGGCTTTGCCCCGGCAAGCGTCTTGCGGCGACATGAACGCTCCCACCACACCCCTCCACCCCTGGCAGCACCGCGCGCAGCACGAGCTGCAGACGATGCTGTACGACATGGTCGGCGACGCGCAGTTTCCCTGTGTCGGCGCCAAGGCGGCGCTGGCGCGCGGCACGCTGGAGGTGCTCGCCTGCAGCCGCATCGACAGCGCCTGGGACGATCTGCGCATCCATGACGGGCTGCTCGCCTTCGCTGCGGCCTATCGCAAGGCCCCTGCCCTGTTCCGCAGCTTCGCCGTGGTGTTCGAGGGACCCGACGATCTGACCGAGGCCGAGTTCGAGGCGGCCTTGTGGCAGCGGGTGCAATCGCTGTCCGACAAGGATGTGTGGCGCGGCCAGGATTATGATCCGGGGGTCAGCCCCGATCCGGAGAACCCGCATTTCTCGCTGAGCTTCGGCGGCGAGGCGTTCTTCATCGTCGGGCTGCATCCCGAGGCGAGCCGCCCCGCGCGCCGCTTCGCGCGGCCGGCGATGATATTCAACCTGCACGACCAGTTCGAGACGTTGCGCGCGCAGGGCAAATATGAGGGCATGCGCGAGAAGATCCTGCTGCGCGACGAGGCGCTGGCCGGATCGCGCAACCCGATGCTCGCGCGCCACGGCGAGGCGAGCGAGGCGCGACAATATAGCGGGCGCGCCGTGGACGAGGACTGGGCCTGCCCGTTCCGCTATGGCGGGGACGCACCATGAACCCGATCGTCGAAATCCCCGAACGCAGCGGCACCGCCTTCCGGCTGGCGAAGGGCGAGACGCTGGTGGTGATCGATCCGCGCGGCGAGCAGGTGGCGGACCTGCTGGCGTTCAACGCGGGCGATGTGGACGAGGTGATCTCGTCGGGCCGGACGCTGGACTATGCCTCGCGAATCTATCTCACGACCGGCGACAAGCTCTATTCGAACCGATCGAACGTCCTGCTCGAGATCGTGGAAGACACGGTGGGCCGCCACGATTTCCTGCTGACGCCCTGCTCGGCGGACACGTTCCGGCTGCTCTATGACGATCTCGCCCCGCATCGCGGCTGCTTCGGCAATCTCGCCGAGGCGCTCGCGCCCTATGGCGTGACGCCGGACCGCATCCCGACCGCGTTCAACTGCTTCATGAACGTCCCGGTCGACGGGGAGACGGGCGCGCTCAAGGTGTTGCCGCCGCTGAGCAAGGCGGGCGACCATATCGCCTTTCGCGCGACGACCGACCTGATCATCGGCCTCACCGCCTGCTCGGCGCCGGATTCGAACGGCGGGAGCTTCAAGCCGATCCGCTATCGGATCGATCCGGCCGCCTGACGCCCATCCGAGATTTTGCTATATCGGGGCGAGACCGAAAGGATCGCAGGATGGACGACGACATCCCCGAGACGAGCAAGCTTACGCGCTCCAAGCAGCGCTGGGCGAGCGAGGGCAAGTTCCTGACCGGGCACACCGCCCGCCCCGACACCGAAAGGCTGCCGCCGGGGCAGCATCTCGTGCGCGACTGGCCGGTACTCGATCTGGGCCAGCATCCCGACATTGCGACCGAGCGGTGGACGCTCACGATCAGCGGGATGGTCGACCATCCGGTCGCGCTCGACTGGGCGGCATTCATGGCGCTGCCGCAGACCGGTATCCGGACCGACATCCACTGCGTCACGACCTGGTCGCGCTACGACAATGACTGGCAGGGCGTGCTGACGCGCGACCTGCTCGATCTCGTCCAGCCCAGGGACGAGGCCGGGTTCCTGCTGCTGCACAGCTATGACGGTTACACCACCAACATGCCGCTGGCCGATTTCGCCGCGCCCAACGCGATCCTGGCGCATGGCTGGCAGGGCAAGCCGCTGGCGCGCGAGCATGGCGGGCCGGCGCGGCTGGTGGTGCCGCATCTCTATTTCTGGAAGAGCGCGAAATGGATCAGCGGAATCGATTTCCTGCCCGCCGACCAGGCCGGCTTCTGGGAGGTCAACGGCTATCACATGCGCGGCGATCCCTGGGCCGAGGAGCGCTATTCGTAGGGCTTGGCCGCTTCAGTCATGTCTCGCCAATTCCTGCCGCATGACGAGCACGGCAATCGCGCCTAAACAGTGATAGCCGTGCCCGTGACCCGCAAGATCATCCATGTCGACATGGACGCCTTCTACGCGTCGGTGGAGCAGCGCGACGATCCGTCGTTGCGTGGGCGGCCGGTCGCGGTGGGAAGCGCGACGGGGCGCGGGGTGGTCGCGGCGGCGAGTTACGAAGCGCGGCGGTTCGGGGTGCGGAGCGCGATGCCCTCGGTCACCGCGCTCAGGCGCTGCCCGGACCTGGTGTTCGTGCCGCACCGCTTCGACGTGTACCGCGCCGTCTCGCAGCAGATCCGGGCGATCTTTCTCGATTACACCCCGCTGGTCGAGCCCTTGTCGCTCGACGAGGCCTATCTCGACGTGACCGAGAATCTGCGCGGTATCCCGTCCGCGACCGAGACGGCGGCGGAGATCAGGGCGCGGATCCTCGCGGCGACGGGGCTGACCGCGTCCGCCGGTATTTCCTACAACAAGTTCCTCGCCAAGCTCGCCTCGGACCAGAACAAGCCCAATGGGCAATGCGTGATCACGCCGGGCGCGGGCGCGGCGTTCGTCGAGAAGCTCGAGGTCGGGCGGTTCCACGGCGTGGGGCCGAAGACCGCGGAGAAGATGAACCGGCTGGGCATCTTCACCGGCGCCGACCTGCGGACGCACGAGATCGCTTTTCTCCAGGCGCATTTCGGCAAGGCGGGGGCCTGGTATCATGCGATCGCGCGGGGCGAGGACGAACGGCGCGTCAATCCCGACCAGCCGCGCAAATCCTCGGGTTCGGAGACGACCTATAATGAGGACCGGACCACGCCCGAGCAGGTCGAGCAGGGCGTGCTGGCAATGGCCGACGATGTCTGGGCATGGTGCGCGAAATCGGGCGGGCGCGGGCGGACGGTGACGGTCAAATGCCGCTACGCCGATTTTCGCACGGTGACGCGCAGCCGGACGCGAGCCTCTCCGGTCAGCGACCGCGAGACGCTGCACGAGACCGCCATCGCGCTGGTGCGGACATTGTTTCCGTTGCGGGCCGGGATCAGGCTGATCGGGGTGACGCTGTCGACCTTCGACTCGGGCGAGGAGGATGCGGCGCAGCTGGATCTGCTGGCGCCTTGAGGCGAAGCCACGCTTCAACCCCTCCCTGGACGGGAGGGGATCTTACCCCTTCGCGCTGGCGATATAGCCGTCGACCACCCGCTCCAGCAGGGTCAGCGGCACATTGCCGGTCTGGACCACGACATCGTCATAGGCCTTGAGATCGTAGCGGCTGCCCAGCGCCGCCTTCGCCTTGTCGCGCAGGCGGTTGATCTCGTTATGGCCCATCTTGTAGCCGCAGGCCTGGCCCGGCATCGCGCAATAGCGTTGCAGTTCCGAGGTGAGCTGGCCACGCGGCATGCCGGTTGCCTGCTGGAACCACTCCAGCGCCTGATCGAAGGTCCAGCGCTTCGCATGCACGCCGGTATCGACCACCAGCCGGCAGGCGCGGAAGTTCATCGACTGGAGATAGCCGATGCGTCCCAGCGGATCATCGTCATAGACGCCCAGTTCGCCGGCGAGTTGCTCGGCATAGAGCGCCCAGCCTTCCGAATAGGCGTTGAAGGCGAGCAGGGAGCGGATCAGCGGCAGGCGATAGCTGTACTCGCCCTGCCAGACATGCCCGGGAATGCCCTCATGATAGCAGAGCGTCGGCAGCGAATAGCGCGGCCAGGTCTCGGTCGATTTGAGGTTGATGTAATAGATGCCCGGCTGCGAGCCATCCATCGAACCTGGCCCGGCATAGCCATTGGGCGCGCCGTCCTGGATCGCCGGGGGCACGCGCTTGATGATGAGATTGCCCTTCACCAGATTGCCGAAGGCACGCGGCAGGCGGGTGCGGACATCGGCGATGCGGCCGTTGAGATAGGCGAGCAGCTTATCGCGCCCGGCATCGTCGTTGCTGAAGACGAGATCGGGCCGCTTGCTCAGCGCGGTCAGCCGCTCGCCGACACTGCCCTGGGTCAGGCCCTGGCCCTTGAGCAACGTATCGATCTCCGCGTTGATCGCCTTGTTCTGGGCGAGGCCGAGCGCGTGGATCTCGTCCGGCGTGGCGTTGGTGGTGGTGCCGGCCTTGACCAGCCAGCCATAATAATCGTCGCCATGCGGGCGCTGCCACACGCCCGGGATCTCGCTGGCGTGTCCGCGCACATCGGCGAAGGCGGCGATCTGGCGATCGAGCGCGGACGAGACCTTGTCGGTGCAGAGCGTCGCGGCACGCTGAACATAGGAAGCGGGCAGGCCGGCCCTGGCGCATTTCTCGCCGAAGCTCTTCACGATCGCCCAGTCGGCGACGGGGGTACCGCGGATGCCCTTCAACTGGCCGGCCGTGATGTCGATCACCAGTACCGGCGGGATCGCGCCCTTCGCGGCATCGCCGTGGATGCGGCCGGTCTCGCCGTCCAGCGCCGCGGCGAAGCTTTCCAACCGCGACAGATAGGCGTCGGCATCCGCGGCGCCCGCGACATCATGCTTGTTCTCGAGCAGGTCCGGCAGATCGGAATAGGCACCGCCGAGCTGGGTGACGATATAGGGCGTGTTGCGATAGCTGACATTGGCGTCGAGCACCGCGTTCGCGCCGACCGGCATGGTGCGCCACCCTTCCTCCGCCAGCGCATAGGCGGTTTCGGCGGTGTCGAGATCGAGCGCGATGGACGGCGACAGGCGGGCGCGACCGACCTTGCGCAGCTGCGCCAGCCGGGCGGTGCAGCGGGCGGAGCGGGCGTGATCGCCGGCGGCGCTGCGATCCATGAAGCGGCCGTGCAGCGCGGCGCGCGCACCCCGGTCGAGGCCGAGCGACAGGGCATATTCGGGGGAGTCGGCCAGGAGATCCTCAGCCAGCGTGGAAAGCAGGGCCTGCGCCTCGGCATCGGCGGGGCCGGGATCGGCGAGGCCGGTCGCCCATGACGGCATTGCCGCCGCCAGCCCCACCAGGCCCACGCCCGTGAGCAATTCCCGCCTTGTCGTCTGCATCATGATCCCCTTGCCGGCGGAGCGAACCTATCGGGGGATGAGGTCGACGCCTAGACCCTGGCGGGCAACGAGCGAGGCCGCGACAGGTGGCGCGCCAATCCTTTCGGGCAGCGCCGCTGGAGAGGTCGACCGCCGAACGACGATCGCTAGACGCTGCGATCGACCAGCCGGGTATAGAGATGCCAGCTGGCATAGCCGAGCACCGGCAGCGCAATGGCGAGGCCGATGAACAGCGGGATGCAGGCGAGCGCCAGCAGGACCGCGACGATCAATCCCCAGATGGCGACCTCGACCGGGTTCCGCCGCGCCGCCCGGAGCGAGGTCTGGACCGCAAGGAAGAAGTCGACCGGCCGGTCGACGAGCAGCGGGAAAGAGACCAATGTCGTCACCAGCGTGATCGCGGCGAAGGCGAAGCCGGCCAGATTGCCGAACAGGATCAGCTGCCACCCCTCGGACGTCGTGAAGAGCAGGCCGATAAAGGTCGCGAGATCGGCGGGCCGCAGCGTGCCGAGCGTCGCCTGATAGATCGCCCAGGCGACACCGATCCAGGCGAGGAAGAGCAGGCCGAGCGAGAAGCCGAGCACGGCAATCTGCGCCGCCGACGGCCCCCGGAAGGGATCGAGGAAATGAACCCAGCGGGCGTCGCGTCCCTCCTCGCGGCGGCGGGCCAGTTCGTAGAAGCCGACGGCGACGATCGGGCCGAGCAGCGACAGGCCGGCCATCAGCGGCAGCAGGAGCGGGAACAGCCCGTCCCCGAGCGTCACCCCGGCAACGACCACCATCAGCACCGGATAGAGGATCGCCACGAGGACGATATCGCCGCGCTTCTCCAGGAAATCGGACCAGCCTTCGCGCAATGCCCAGTACAGATCGGCACGGCCGATATCGCGGATGACGGGGGCTTCGCGCGACGATATGGCAGGCGTGGCGGGGGCAATGGCAACCATGACGTGCCTCTCCTGGCGAGGCAGAGCGGGCCGCCGCCCGTCTCGCGTTCAAGTTAGTCCATGGCCCTCAATGTGGCCACGCGGCCCTGAAGGCGCGACGATACGCCTTTGCGGGACGAATATAAAGCATGTGGTCGAGCCCCGGGGCCGTGCCCGGACGGGACGGGCAAGTCCGGCAGGGCCTTACAGAAACAGCCCGGTGATCCAATAGGTCAGCGCCGCCACCAAAGCCGCGGCGGGGAGCGTGACGAACCAGGCGATCACGATGTTGCTCGCGATGTTCCAGCGCACGGCGGAGAAGCGCCGCGCGGCGCCGACGCCGACGATCGCGCCGGTGATGGTGTGAGTCGAGGAGACGGGCACGCCGCCAAAGGTCGCCATGAACAAGGTGATCGCGCCGCCGGTCTCCGCGCAGAAGCCCTGCGCCGGGGTCAGGCGGGTGATCTTGGAGCCCATGGTGTGGACGATCTTCCACCCGCCCGACATGGTACCGATCGCCATCGCCGCCTGGCAGGCGAGCACCACCCAGAAGGGCACATGAAAATCGCCGTGATAGACGCCCTGCGAGAAGAGCAGGACGGTGATGATCCCCATCGTCTTCTGCGCATCATTGCCGCCATGGCCGAGCGAATAGGCGGCGGCCGACAGGAGCTGCAGCTTGCGGAAGCGCTTGTCGACGCCGAGCGGGGTCAGCTTCAGGCTGCTCCAGGCGACGATCAGCACCAGCACGAGCGCGAGGCCGAGGCCGACCGCGGGCGAGGCGAAGATGCCGATGACCGTCTTGATCACGCCAGCCCACACCACGACGCTCAGCCCAGCCTTGGCGATGCCGGCGCCGAGCAGGCCGCCGATCAGCGCATGGCTGCTGCTCGACGGAATGCCGAGCAGCCAGGTGATCACGTTCCACACGATCGCGCCCACCAGCGCGCCGAAGATCACCTGCGCATCGACGATGTGCGTGGAAATGATGCCGGTGCCGACCGTCTGCGCGACATGCTGCCCGAACACGGCAAAGGCGATGAAGTTGAAAAAGGCGGCCCAGAGCACCGCATGATGCGGCTTCAGCACGCGCGTCGAGACGACGGTGGCGATCGAATTGGCGGCGTCGTGCAGGCCGTTCAGGAAATCGAACAGCAGGGCGACACCGATCAGGCCGATCAGCAGGGGAAGGGAAAGTATCACGGCTCAGGCGTGATCGATCACGAGACCCTGGATCTCGTTCGCGACGTCCTCGAACCGGTCGACGATCTTTTCCAGGTGACTGTAGATCTCGCGACCGACGATGAAATCCATCGGCGCGGTCTTGCCGTGCGCCTTGAACAAAGCTTTCAGGCCGGCGTCGTGGATATCGTCGGCATGGCCCTCGATCTGGATCAGCCGCGCGGTCAGATCGTGCAGGCGGCCGGCATTGGTGCCGAGCGAGCGGAGCAGCGGGATCGCCTCGGCGGTGACGCGCGCCGCCTCGACGACGATGCCGGCCATGTCGCGCATCTGCGGCTCGAAGGTCGTGACCTCGTACAGTTCGACCGCCTTGGCGGTGCCGTTCATCTGGTCGATCGCATCGTCCATCACGCCGATCAGGCTGGTGATCGCGCTGCGATCGAACGGCGTGACGAACACGCGGCGCACATCCTGCAGCACTTCGCGGGTGATGTCGTCGGCGTCATGCTCGCGGTCGACGATCGTGGCGATGTTATCGGCGATCGAGCCTTCATTGTGGAGCAGCTTCGCCAGCGCATCGGCGCCCGCGACCAGCGTCGCGGCATGCGCTTCGAAATGATCGAAGAACCGCCCCTGCGTCGGCATCAGCGCCTGGAACCAAGCGACCATCGGAACTCTCTTTCTTGCTGTTGTCCGGAACGCCGGAAGTACGCGCTGCGCCAGGCTCGCCGGAATGACCGGCTCCCGGAACCCGGCAATAAGCGCCTTGAGTTGCAGTTCTGTGACGGCCTTCTCCGCGGCGTCGAGTGCGAACCAGCGGGTGTCACGCTGATCCTTTTCGGGCCAGCTGGCAACCTGTTCGACCACCGCGAGCGGGTAGACGGCGACGGTCAGCTCGCGATTGCTGCGGGTGCGCCGGCGCTTGATGTAGGTGAAGGTGCCAAGCGCGCTGGGGCACGGAATTCCGCGGATTCCGGCCTCTTCGAACGCTTCCTCGGCGGCGGCCTCGTGCGGCGCCATGCCCGGAATCGGATTGCCCTTGGGAATCACCCAGCGGCCGGTATCGCGCGAGGTGATCAGCATCACCTGTGCGCTGCCATCGGCTTCGATGCGGTAGGGAAGGGCGGCAACCTGGTCGATGGGGCGATGCTCCGCACGGCAGTTTTATGACAGCAGAATCAGAATCATGACTGGGCGGACAAGTCCAGCGGGATCAACAACCGAATTGCCCGGCAAGCTCGGTCAAGCTGCCAGCTTCATGGTCCCAGTCCTGTCGGAAATGCCGATCGGGCGCGGGCCGGCCGCCATATTCGAGCGGGCGATCGACATGGGCCGTGGCCAGGCCACGGGCACGCGCCGCGGCGAGATCGCTATGGTGGGCGGCCACGAGGCAGAGCTCGGCGGGCGCGATGCCGAGTATCTCCGCCGTGCCGAGATAGGCGCGGGGTTCGGGTTTATAGGCACCGGTCACCTCCGCGCCGAGGATCGCATCCCAGGGCAGGCCGGCGCGGCGCGCCATTTCCAGCATCAGCGCGATATTGCCGTTGGAGAGAGTGACGATGGGGTAGCGCGTCTTGAGGCGGGTGAGCCCCTCGACCGCGTCCGGCCAGGGATCGAGCCGGCGCCAGGCGTGGGCGAAATGCTCGAGCGCGGCGTCGTCCACGCCCGCGACCTCATGGCGATCGAGCAGGGTCTCCAGCGTCTCGCAGTTGAGCACATCCAGCCGGACGAAGGGCCGGCGACCGGCGCGGCATTCCTCCATCGCCGGCTGATAGAGACCGCGCCAGGCATCGGCGAAAGATTCGGGATCGATGTCGGTGCGGCCAAGCGGCGCGAAGAACGCCGCCGCCTCGCGTGCGATGCTGGTGCGCCAATCGACCACCGTGCCGAACACGTCGAAGGCGAGCGCCTTGATCGGCGCGGCCATCAGCTGTTGTCGGCGACGATATCGCGAAGGGTGTCGGCCAGCACGCGCGTTTCGGTCTCGGTGCCGATCGTCATGCGCAGCCCCTGGGCAAGCCCCTGCCCCGGCAGCCAGCGGACGATGATGCCGCGCTCCATCAGCTGGCGATAGGCGACCTCGGCGGTGAGCTTGCCCTCGAACAGGACGAGGAGGAAATTGGCGTGGCTGGGCACGACGCGCAGGCCCGCATTGCCGAGCTTGGCGATCTCGCCGGCGAGCCAGGCGCGCCATTCGATATTATGGGCGCGGCTGTGCTCGACGAAATCGGTCGCGCCGAGCGCGGCGATCGCCGCCTTCTGGCCCGCGGTGGTGATGCAGAAGGGCGCGCGGATGCGGTGCATCGCGGCGACCGCCTCAGCCGAGCCATAGCCCCATCCGATCCGCTCGGCGGCGAGGCCGTGGATCTTCGAGAAGGTGCGGGTGACGATCACATTGGGCGCGTAGCGCGCGAGATCGAGGCCGCCATCATCCTCTTCGGGCGTCAGATATTCGGAATAAGCCTGGTCGATCACCAGCATCACGTCCGACGGAAGATTGGCGTGGAGACGCAATATCTCGCCGCGCGGCGCATAGGTGCCGGTCGGGTTGTTGGGATTGGCGATGAAGATGAGGCGCGTGCGATCGGTGACGCAGGCGAGGATCGCGTCGACATCGGTCGCATAATCCGTGTCGGGCGCGACGATGGGCGTGGCGCCGACGCGGCGCGTGGCGATCTCGTACACCGCAAAGCCGTAGCGGACGAAGATCACCTCGTCGCCGGGCCCGGCATAGGCGCCGGCGGCAAGGTGGAGCACCTCGTCCGATCCGGTGCCATAGATGATCCGGGCGGGATCGAGATCGTGAAGGGCGGCAAGCGCCTCGCGCAGCTCGGCCGCGCTGGCATCGGGATAACGGAAGAGATCGCCGACATGCGCGGAGAAGGCGGCGCGCGCCTGGTCGCTGGTGCCGAGCGGGTTCTCGTTCGAGGAGAGCTTGGCGATCGGCGCGCCGGCATCGGTGGTGGAGCGCCCCGGCACATAGGGGGCGATCGCCATGATCCAGTCTTTGGGCTTGGGTGCGGTCATGGCTTGCGCCCTAGGGAAGCCGGGGTCCGTACTCAAGTGCCGCGCATCAGGTACGGGGTTTTACGATCTTTGAAATCGGGCGGGAGCGCACCATGTAGGTAGCCTTCCTGCCTGTAGGCTCACATCTGCAAGCAGAGGGTTAGGCCGGGGGGAATTCTCCCCGGCCTAGTCGCCTCGAGGCACATTGCGATGACTCGCGTGCGGCATCGCCACCGCGCTCCAATTCCCCTCCACCAGCTTCGCTGGTCCCCCTCCCCGCTTCGCAGGGAGGAATTCAGCTCTTTGGCCTGGGCTGGCGATTCGGGCGGGGGCCGCGGGGCTTGGTCGGATCGTTGCCGCCGGGCTTGGGCGGAGGCGACGATGGCCTGCGGTGACGCTGGGCGTCGCGCGACACCGGCCTGGGCGGCGGCGGGGTGCGCGGGGCCTGGACGCCGCCGGCAGGGGCGACATTATAGCCTTCCTTGAGCAGCCGCGTGAACGCCGCGCGGACGTTCGTCGCGATCGCCGCCTGCAATTCGGGCGGCAGATCGGCGAGCGTGGTGTTGGCGTGGACCGAGTTCAGATCGCGCAGCAGCGTATTGGGCACGCCCTTCGAGGCGGCCTTCAGCGCACCGATCGAATCGATGACGGCGGAAAAGACGATGTCCTGCATCACGTCGGTGGCTGATTTGGTCATGGCGCGGCGCAGTAGAGGGATTCTGCGCCGGCTGGAATAGCATTTCCGTCATGCCGGACCTGTTCCGGCATGACGGAAGCCAGGTTAGTTCCTGGGCCGCTGGCGCAACGTCGGCCTTGGCTGGTGGCGAACGGGGGCCGGGCCGTTATGGCGGCGCGGTTCGCGGGCTGCCTGTTGCGGGCCGCCTTCGAGCACTTCGAACTGGACGCCGCCCTCGGCCTCCTCGCCCACCGTGCGCTTGACCGATGCCATGAACTTGCCGGCGATGGCGCGCGGAATCTGGAAGGCGGTCTCGTTCGGGCCGATGCGGATCGCGCCGACCTCATTCTTGGTGATGTGCCCGCGGCGACAGATCAAGGGCAGGATCCAGCGCGGATCGGCATTCTGGCGACGGCCGATATCCATGCGGAACCAGACGATGTCGTCGAAGCCGGCGCGGTGGCCTTCCTGCTGGCCGGACGATGCCTGGGCGGACCCTTGCGTCAGCATCTCCTCGGGAGCGGGCAGGCGCGCGCGATAGGTTTTCACCAGCGCCGCCGCGATATCCTCGGGCGACTTCTTCTCGAGCAGCTGGGCGGCGAGGGCGCGATCGTCGTCGTCGACCTCCACATCCTCGAGCAGCATCGACATCAGGCGGGTGCGATCGGCCTTGCGGATATCGTCGGCGGTGGGCGCATTGACCCATTCCACCGCGATCCGCGCGCCGCGCAGCATCATCTCGACCCGGCGCTTGCGCTGATAGGGGACGATCAGGACCGCCGTGCCCTTCTTGCCCGCGCGGCCGGTGCGGCCCGAGCGGTGCTGCAGCGTCTCGGCGTCGCGCGGCAGCTCGACATGGATGACCAGGCTGAGCGTCGGCAGATCGATGCCGCGCGCGGCGACGTCGGTCGCGACGCAGACCCGGGCGCGCTGATCGCGCAGCGCCTGCATCGCGGCGTTGCGCTCGTTCTGGCTATGCTCACCCGACAAAGCGACGGCGGCGAAACCGCGCTCGACCAGGCTGGCATGAAGATGGCGGACATTGTCGCGCGTCGCGCAGAACAGCATCGCCGATTCGGCCTCGTGCAGGCGGAGCAGGTTGACCACCGCATTCTCGATATCGGCCGGCGCGACGGTGACCGCCTGGTAGCTGATATCGCCGTGACCGCGATCCTCGCCGACGGTCGAGATGCGCAGGGCATCGCGCTGGTAGCGCTTGGCGAGCGCGACGATCGGCTTGGGCATGGTCGCCGAGAACAGCAAAGTGCGGCGCTGATCGGGAGTCGCGTCGAGAATCTGTTCGAGATCCTCGCGGAAGCCCATGTCGAGCATCTCGTCCGCCTCGTCGAGGATGACGGCCTTCAAGGACCCGAGGTCGAGCGCGCCGCGTTCGATATGGTCGCGCAGGCGACCGGGCGTGCCGACGACGATATGCGCGCCGCGTGACAGGGCACGGCGCTCGCTCGATGCGTCCATGCCGCCGACACAGGTGGCGATGCGCGCGCCGGCCTTCTCGTAGAGCCAGGCGAGCTCGCGGCTGACCTGGAGCGCGAGCTCACGGGTCGGGGCGATGGCGAGCGCGAGCGGCGCGCGGGCCGGCGGCATCGTGCCGTCCTCGCCGAGCAGTTGCGGCGCGATGGCGAGGCCGAAGGCAACGGTCTTGCCCGAGCCGGTCTGCGCCGAGACGATCATGTCGCGGCCCGCGGCTTCGGGCTCCAGCACGGCGGCCTGAACGGGGGTAGGCGCGGCGTAACCACGGGCGGAGAGCGCTTCGGCGAGAAGCGTGGGCAATTGTGTGAAGGGCATGATGATCCGGATATGGGGGCCGCGTAGTCGCGGCAAAACGGGCCCCTAGCAGATAATCCAGATTAATGCACCCCAAGGTGGGTGCAGCGCCCGCACTAGCCGGCGATGAGCCCGTTCGCAGGCGCCGACTCGGTCGTCGCCGCCGCGATCCAGTCGCGGCGTTCGCGGCCTTCCATCAGCATCACCGCCACGATCTGGGCGATCGTGACCGGGAGCAGCATATAGCTGCCCAGCATCAGCGCCACGAACAGGCCGCAGGCCGAGACGGCGAGCATCAGCATGGTGACGATGGTCAGCCAGAAGCGCGCACCGGTGATCCCGTACAGGCCGAGGCACGACCCGGCCCCGATCGCAAAGGCGATCGCGACCGCGTTGGGCGCGGCGACGGCCAGGTAGATCAGGGATGCGGCAAACAGGCCGAGGCCGACTTGCGTCCGACCGGACCAGATAAATGCTTTCTGCGATGACATGACGGCCCCTTTTTTTCTTTGGGCACGAACGATGCGCGACCATAAGTGTTCCACAGGCGCATGGAATCGGGCGGGAACTTCCGGCCGCACCGGGCGATTGCACGCGGACCCCGCAATGAAGCGGTGGATGCCACCCCACAGGAGCTGCCGCATGAAGCAACTGGTCGCCTTCGATCTCGACGGAACGCTGGCCGAGAGCAAGCAGCCGCTGCAGGCGCCGATGGGCGAAGCGCTCGCCGACCTGCTGGGCGTGGCGCAGGTTGCGGTGATCTCGGGCGGGGACTGGCCGCAGTTCGAAAAGCAGGTGGCGAGCCGCCTGCCAGCGCGGGCCGACCTGACGCGATTGTGGCTGATGCCGACGACGGGCACCAAGCTCTATCGCTATGCCGGCGCCTGGAGCGCGGTCTATGCCGAGCTGTTCGACGACGCGCAGAAAAAGCAGATCTTCGCCGCGTTCGACGAATCGCTGAAGGCAACCGGCTTCGTGCCCGAGCAGACCTGGGGCGAGCGGATCGAGGATCGCGGCAGCCAGATCACCTTTTCCGCGCTCGGCCAGCAGGCGCCGCTCGACGCGAAGGAACATTGGGATCCCGATTTCGCCAAGCGCAAGGTGATCCAGGCCGATCTGCGCACGCGCCTGCCCGGCCTGTCGATCAACATGGGCGGCGCGACCTCGATCGACATCACGCGCGAGGGCGTGGACAAGGCCTATGGCCTGAAGAAATTGCGCGATGCGAGCGGCATCGCGCTCGACGCGATGATGTTCATCGGCGACGCGATCTTCCCCGGCGGCAACGATTATCCGGCGAAAGAGCTGGGGCTCGACACGGTGCGGGTGCGCGACCCCGAAGACACTTTGTCGGTGATCGCCGCGATCGTCGCCTGCCAGAAATGACGCGCAAATGACACGGGGCGTGCCACCAGCAAATCAGTCGTTAACTCTCGCGCCCTATCGTCCCCTGAAACGCGGATAGTCCGCGATCAGGCTGCAGGATCGGGCATGGTGACGGATAGCGACGTCGGCGCGCTGGAGCGGGAGCTTCGGACGAGCCGGCAGATGTTCAAGGCAGCGTTCCATGCGGCGGCGACGGGCAAGGCCATCGTCGACGTCACGGGAATCTGCCTCGAGGTGAACGCACCGTTCGCGGCGGTGCTCGGCTATGCGCCGGGCGAGCTGGCCGGCATGCATTTCGCCGATTTCACCCATCCGCACGACATCCTCGCCGACCTCCATCTGTTCGAAGAGGTGATGCGCGGCGAGCGCGACTCCTATCAGATGGAGAAGCGTTATCTCCACAAGAATGGCGACACCGTCACCGTGCTGCTGACCGCGACGGTGGTGCGCGATGAGGACGGCACGCCGATGCGCTTCATCTCCGAGGTGGTCGACCTGACCGAGCGCCTGCAGGCGCGCCAGGCGCTGCAGGAGGCCAATGCGAAACTGCAGCAGCAGGTGATCACCGATCATCTGACCGGCCTGTATAATCGGCGCGGGTTCGAGGAGGCGCTGTCCGGCTCGCTCGAGGGGCACACAGCGAGCCTGTTGCTGATCGACCTCGACCATTTCAAGCATATCAACGACCGGCTCGGCCATCGCGCCGGCGACATGGTACTGGCCGAAGTCGGCCGGCGCCTGCCGCGCCAGATCCGCGACGGCGATTTCGTGGCGCGCGTGGGCGGCGACGAGTTCGGCATCATCATGCACCATGCCGACCGCGCGCTGGCCGAACGCACCGCGGCGCGGATCGTGAAGCAGCTCGGCACGGTTTACGAGGTGGACGGGACCTTTGCGCATATCGGCGCGAGCGTGGGCGTATCCTGTTCCGAAGAGGGGGACGTCTCGCTGCGCCAGCTGGTGTGCCGGGCGGACGAGGCGCTCTATGCCGCGAAGCGCGCGGGGCGGAGCCGGTGGCAGCTGGCGGCGTAGATTATTTTCGGCAGGCGGGTGGCGGCGGCTGAAGCGGTCATCGTTTTGTTGGAGCGTGTGCCAAAATTCGCCGGTGATTGCGGTGGCCTTGTTGGAAACGCACGAGGGGAAACCGGAATTTCGGACCCGCGATGTTGGATAATTTTGGCACAGCCCCTCGGACCGCAGTGGCACTCCGGCGGCAACCGGATGACGCGACAGCGCGCGCCCTCATCGTACCGCACCTCACGGGTCATTTGAATCGCGCTGCAAATGCGCGCCGGCCGGGTTCGGCCGATGGACGGCGCCAATTTCGCCGGGCTGATCGCGATTATTCCTCGACGGCGCCCGATACGGCAAGGGTCGCGACAATTGTCCGATATGCCTGTGCAGGTTCGGACGAAGCCGACAGCGGCGGCTTTATCGTCACCTGCGCGACGATATGCCGACAGATTGCGGCATCGGCCGCCATGCTTCCGCTGGGGCGCCGTACGACACAGCGTATTACATGCCCGGATTCATCGAACTCGACGGCCGTTCTCGTCGCTTTGATATAGCCGGGAGGGGTTCGCTCGACCGGCAAGGCGAGATCGATCACCGCGGAAGGCTGACCCCTGGCCGTGGTGTAGGAGACGCCCGTCAGGAAAGCGCCGTCGATATGCCGGCCGGTCGCGTCGGTTGCGGCTTCGAAACGGGCCTTGTGCTCGAGCAGCGCGCAAGACGCGGCGTCCAGTTCCTTCGAACCGCTGGTTTCGGTGACCGCGCAACCGGCGAAACGGCCATCCGCAGACACGCGCGCCAGCATGCTGACGACCCCGTGGCCTCCCCGCCGCAAGGCGTCCACCGGCGTGTTTTCGGGCGCGATAACCACATCCTCGTTCAGCCAGCGCGGCGGCATCGACGGGGCCGCCTGGAGCATCATCAGCGCGATCAACCACATGCCGGCCTCACAATCCAAATGGGACGATGGACGTCGCTAGACCACCTGTCCAGCCGCCCAGCCGCTGGCCCAGGCCCATTGGAAATTATAGCCGCCCAGCCAGCCGGTGACGTCGACCGCCTCGCCGATCGCGTACAGGCCGGGGACTTTCCGGGCCTCCATTGTCTGCGAGGACAGGCCGTCAGTGGCGATGCCGCCGGCGACGACTTCGGCCTTGGCCAGGCCTTCGGTGCCGTTCGGGGTGAAGCGCCAGTCGGCGAGGCGGCGGGCGGCTTCGTCGAGGCGCTTGTCGGTCTGGGCGACCAGCTCGCCGTCCAGGCCGAGGCGGTCGGCAAGGGTTTCGGCGAGGCGCGCCGGGAGGTGGCTCGCCAGCAGCTTGCGGAAACCGGCGCGCGGATTGGCGCGCTTCGCCTCGGCCAGCCAGCCGGGTTTCAGGTCGGGCAGGAAATCGATCCCGATCGACTCGCCGTGGCGCCAATAAGAGGAGATTTGCAGGATCGCCGGGCCGGACAGCCCTTTGTGCGTGAAGAGCGCTGCCTCGCGGAACGCCGTCTTGCCGCAGCGCGCGACCACCTCCGCCGCAACGCCGGAGAGCGAGCGGAACAGGGTTTCCTCGCCGCCAAGGGTGAAAGGGACGAGCGCGGGGCGGGGCTCGACCACTTTGAGGCCGAACTTGCGCGCGAGATCATAGGCGAAGCCGGTCGCGCCCATTTTCGGGATGGAGGGGCCGCCGGTCGCGATCACCAGCGACGGCGCGATCGCGGTACGGTCGCCGAAGGTGACGCGGTATTGGCCATCCGCGTGATCGACCGCGCGGATCGCCTGGCCGAGGCCAATGGCGACACCCCCCGCATCGCATTCGTCGAGCAGCATGCCGACGATCTGCTTCGCCGAGCCGTCGCAGAAGAGCTGGCCGAGGGTCTTTTCGTGCCATTTGATGCCGTGCCGGTCGACCAGGTCGATGAAGTCGGCGGCGGTGTAGCGGCCTAGCGCCGACTTGGCGAAATGCGGGTTGGCCGAGAGATAGCGATCGGGCGCGGTGTGGATGTTGGTGAAATTGCACCGGCCGCCGCCGGAGATGAGGATCTTCTTGCCCACCTCCTCGGCATGATCGAGCAGCAGCACGCGCCGGCCGCGCTGGCCGGCGGTAAGCGCGCACATCAGGCCGGCGGCGCCGGCGCCGAGGATGATGGTGTCATAGGGGGTGGGGGTGGTCATGGGGCCTTCTTCCTTCTCCCCCTGTGGGAGTTTTGGTCGCCCGTCGGGTAAACCATGCCCCCGGCATGGTTTAGAAATGCCCGGGGGGCATTTCGACCCGTCGGGCGGCCAAAACTGGTGGCCCGAAGGGCCGGATGAGGGGGAGTGAGGTTCGAGACACCGACAAATGTCCCCCTCACCCTTCCCACGCCTTCGGCGCGGGCCCCTTCCCTCTCCCACAAGGGGAGAGGGAAAAGAAGAGGCTCGCTCACGCCACCGGCAGCCGCAGCCGGAAGCAGGCGCCTGCGGGAACCTCTTTCGCCACGATCGTCCCGCCGGTCGCCGCCAGCAAGGAGCGGGCAATGGCGAGGCCAAGCCCTGCCCCGCCCGCCTCGCGGCGGCCGGTAAAGAAGGGTTCGAAGATCCGTTCGAGATCGGCGAGGGCGATACCGGGGCCATCGTCGCTGACCCATAATATGAAGCAGTCCGCGTCTCGTTCGATGCGGACCGACACGCGCTCCGCCCCGGCCTGGCGGCTGTTCTCGACCAGGGTTTCCAACAGCGTCTCGACCACTTCGGGGGTGATGCGTGCCATGGCGGTTGCCGCGTCCGACGCCACCTCCACCGCGAAGCGATCCGAGCGGAACGAGTCCGCCACCCGCCTGGCCGATGCGACCACGTCCGCCCGCGCGCCGGCGTCGATGTTCGCCATATCGGCGCGGGCGAGATCGAGCAGGCGCTGGACGAGGCGTGACAGCCGGTCGGCATCCGCCGTGGCATTGGCGATGAAGCGGTGGCGTTCGTCCTCGCTCATCTCGGCGCCATGCTCGTCGAGCAGTTCGAGCGCGCCGCGAATGCCGGCGAGCGGGGTCTTGAACTCGTGGCTGACCGCGGCCGCGAAATCCTTGAGGTAGCGCGAGCGGCGCTCGATCCGGTCGGCCATGGCGCGGAAATTGTCGTAGAGCTGCGCGATCTCGATCGCGGCGGTGACCGGCGTCTCCGGCACCGCGACCCGGCCGCGCGCGACATCCTCGCTGGCCCGGGCCAGCGCGTCGATCGGCCGAGCGATGCCGCGCGAGAGCAACGCCACCAGCACCAGCAGGGTCATCAGGATCAGGCCCACGCCCAGCAATATCTTGCCGCGATCCTGATAGAGCCCGACGAACAGGCCACGCGGGGTGCGCGACAGCATGACCACGCCGATCACCCGGCCTTGATCGATCACCGGCCGGGCGTGGTGGACGCGGATCGCATAGGCACGGCTGAACAAAGCGAGCCAGCTGCGCGCCTCATATTCGCCCCGCGCGCGCAGCACGGTGCGGGGCTGGCCGGCGAGCGCGGCACGAACCTCGGGCAGGTTGTCATAGTTGAGCATCACATCGTCGCGGCCGAGCACGACAATGCCATGCGCGTCGAGCAATCGGGTGGCGGTGAGCGTCACCGCGGCGGCGTCGCTCGCCATCGGCATCAGGGTGTGCGCGACCATCGCGGCGTGGCGATCGGGAAGCCCTCGGCGGGTTTCGGCGGGGCGGGGCGGCAGGACGGGCATGGTGCGCAGATCGATCGTCGGGACTTCCGGGGCGAGCAGGCGGCGCGTCGCGTCGGGCGCATTTTCGCGCCACGCGGCCTTGTAGGCCGAGGCAAGCACCACGCTCTGCGAGATCAGCTCGGCCTCGGTCTGCTGGACGATGGTGTTTTCATAGACGCGCAGGAACAGGGCCGCGACGCCGGGGAGCGCGGCGACGAAGAGCAGGGTGCCGAGCAGGATCGAGCGCAGCCTGAGCTTGGGCCAATGCGCCTTGGCGACCTGCTTGAGCGCCGCAATCAATCGCAGGCGCCGATCCGGTAGCCGATCCCGGCGCGCGTCTCGATCAGATTGGCCGCATCGAATTTCGCGCGGAGATTGCGGATATGGCTGTCGATCGTGCGGTCGGTGATGGCGAAGCCCGGGCCGTGCAGCCGATCGATGATCGCGTCGCGGGTATAGACCTTGGCCGGGTTGGCCGCGAGCAGCAGCAGGAGCTGGAATTCAGTGGCGGTGAGCTGGACCGGGGTACCGTCCCACCGCGCCTCCCAGCCCTCGGTATCGAGGGTCAGGCGGTTGCGCACGACATTGTCGGGCTCGGGCGGGGGCGGCGCACCGCGCTTCAGGATTGCGCCGACGCGAGCGACGACCTCGCGCGGGGAGAAGGGCTTCACGACATAATCGTCGCCGCCGATCTCGATGCCGACGATGCGGTCGATCTCGTCGTCGCGCGAGGACAGGAACAGGATCGGCAACGCCGCCCCCGCCCCGCCCGCGCCGCGCAGCCGGCGGCAGAGATCGAGCCCGTTGAGGCGGGGCATGTTGATGTCGAGCACCATCAGATCGGGCATTTCCTGCCCGATCGCGGCGAGCGCTTCCTCACCGTCGCCAGCCTCGCTCGGGCGCATGCCGGCCTTGCCGAGCGCGAAGACGAGCAGCTCGCGGATATGGGGATCGTCGTCGACGACGAGGATGCGGTGACTCATGGGCTTCATTGTCGTCCTGTCGGTGCGATGGTCAACGGTGTTCGTTGGATAGGCCGGGTGTGGGGACGCATGGTCCGGCGGATGTGGAGAAATTGTGCAGGCCTTTTTCGCCCTCTCGCCGGAGGGGGGAGGGCGAGAAGGCTTCCCAAATCTCTGTACTCCACCTAAACCGCGCGCCATACCCGATCCTCGAAAGGTCCCATCATGCGTGAAGCCGCCATCATCGCCACAGCCCGTACCCCGATCGGCAAGGCGTATCGCGGGGCGTTCAATATCACCGAGGCGCCGGTGCTGGCGGGGCATGTGATGAACGCGGCGGTGGCTCGCGCCGGGATCGATCCGGCACGGATCGACGAGGTCTTCTGGGGCGTGGGCGGACAATGGGGGACGCAGGGCGGCAATGCCGGGCGGATGGCGATCTTTGCGGGCAAGCTGCCCGAGAGCGTGCCGGCCTTCACGCTCGACCGGAAATGCGGATCCGGGCTGACCGCGGTGGCGCTCGCGGCGCGATCGATCATGTGCGACGAGATGGACGTGGCGCTGGCCGGCGGCATGGAATCGATCAGCCTGACGGTGACGCGCGACGCGCCGCGCTTCGTCAACAAATCGGTGATCGCCAACGAGCCCGCCGCCTATATCCCGATGATCGAGACGGCCGAGATCGTCGCCGAGCGCTATGGCATCAGCCGGGCGGCGCAGGACTCCTATGGCGCGCAGAGCCAGCAACGCGCGGCGGCGGGACTGGAAAAGGGCGCGTTCGTCGAGGAGATCGCGCCGATCACGGTGGAGAAGGCGCTGTTCGACAAGGAAGGCGTCAGGGCGGGCACCGAGACGGTCACTGTCAGCCAGGATGAGGGCATCCGGCCGGGCACGACGCTGGAGGCGCTCAGCGGCCTGAAGACGGTCTGGCCTGGCGGCGAATTCTCCGGCCCCGGATCCAACGTGACCGCAGGCAATGCGAGCCAGCTGTCGGACGGCGCCTCAGCGCAGATCCTGATGGACCGGGTGACCGCCGAGGCCGAGGGCAAGGAAATCCTCGGCCTCTATCGCGGCTTCCAGGCGGCGGGGTGCGGGCCGGATGAGATGGGGATCGGGCCGGTGTTCGCGATCCCGAAGCTGCTCGACCGGGCCGGGCTGACGGTGGCGGACATCGGGCTGTGGGAGCTGAACGAGGCGTTCGCCAGCCAGTGCCTCTATTGCCGCGATCATCTCGGCATCGATCCGGAGAAGTACAACGTCAATGGCGGCGCGATCGCGGTGGGGCATCCGTTCGGGATGACCGGCAGCCGCCTCGTCGGCCATGCGCTGATCGAGGGACGCAAGCGCGGGGTGCGTTATGTCGTGGTGTCGATGTGCACCGCCGGCGGCATGGGCGCGGCGGGGTTGTTCGAGATCGTCTGAGCAGTGGCGCCTCGCCGTTGCGCGAGGCGGCTTTAGCGGACAGGTTGCGCGGACCGGCTCGTGAGGAGCCAGCGCGGGGAGCTTCGACGATGCGGATGATCGATCGCGACGAGGTTCGCCGGCGGCTGACCTATGAGCTCTGCATTCCAATCGTGCGCGAGGCGATGATCGCCTTTTCGACGGGCGAGACGCGCCAGTTGCTGCGATCGTTCATCCCGCTGGCGGACGGGCGGCTGTTCGGGATCATGCCGGGCGCGCTGGCCGGCGACGGGCCGTTCGGGGCGAAGCTGATCAGCGTGTTCGCGGAGAATTTCGCCAAGGGGCTGCAATCGCATCAGGGGCTGGTGATCCTGTTCGATCCGGACAGCGGCGCGCCGGTCTGCGTCGCCCATGCCGGCGAGATCACTGCGATCCGCACCGCCGCGGCGAGCGCGGTCGCGACCGAAGCGCTGGCCCGGACGGACGCGCGGCGGCTGGCGGTGCTCGGCTATGGCGAGCAGGCAACGACGCATATCCGGGCGCTCTCCCGGGTACGGCCGCTGGAGCATGTCCGGGTATGGGGTCGATCGCCCGAGCGTGCGGCGGATTTCGTTCGGCGGATGCGCGACGAGACCGGGATCGCCATGACCGTCGCCGGCGATGTGCGCGAAGCGGTCGCCGACGCCGATATCGTCTGCACGGTGACCGGCGCGGCGGAGCCGATCCTGCAGGGGGCCTGGGTGCGGCCCGGCACGCATCTCAACCTGGTCGGATCGAGCCATGCCGGGCCGGCCGAGGTGGACAATGATCTGGTGGTGCGATCGCGCTTCATCGTCGACAGCCGCGAGGGGGCGCTGGCGCAAGGGGCGGAGTTCCGCAACGCTCGGGCGGCCGGGCTGATCGGCGACGGGCATATCGTCGCGGAGATCGGCGAGGTGCTGGCGGGGCGGATCGAGGGGCGGCGGTCGGACGAGGAGATCACCGTGTACAAGTCGCTCGGGCATGTGGTGCAGGATCTGGCGAGCGTCTGGGCGTTGTACAGCACAGAGGGGTGAGGTCGTAGCAATCCTCCTCTTCCCCTCTCCCGCTTGCGGGAGAGGGGGTGCCTGCGCTCAGGCGTCCTGGCCCAGCGCTTCCTTGACCGTCGCTTCGGACTGCGCATGCAGCGCCCAGAAGTCCCGGACCGTGCCGCCCGAGAGCTTCGCCTGCAGCACCGCGAGATGGGCGTGCCAGCCGCCGCCGAAGCTGGCGGCGCCGGTCGGGCTCGTGATGCCGCTGTGGGTCAGCACCAGGCGGGTCTGGCCGCCCATCGGGAACAGCTCGAACCGGACCTCGCCCTCCTTGCCGCCGTCCCAGCTATAGGCGACCATGTGCGGCGCCTCGATCGCCGTCACGTGCTCGCGCGACACCGCGCCCCGGTGCGCGCAGAATCTGTCCGGATAGGACACGTCGTCGGACGAGAGATTGTCGTGATCGAAGACGAGATCGAGCGCGCCGCCTTCGCGCTGCTCCATCGCGCCGCCGGCGAACCACAAGGCCCGCAGATCGGCCTCGACGAGATAGCGCCAGACGGTCTCGACCGGCGCGTCGAGCACCCGTTCGAAGCGGATGGTGTCGGCGGCGGGGCGTTCGATGGCGATCATGATAAGGTCTCCAGGGTATTGGCTAGGCTGGCGAGGATCATCGTCCAGCCCTTGCGGGTCTGTTCTTCGTACGCGGACCATGCGGGGTCCATTTCGTGGACGAGGGTGAGCGTCGCGCCCTCCCCCTTCGCCGCGATATCAATCGTCACGCGGGTCCATTCGCCCTCGTCGGCCGGATCGGCGCGGAACAGGAAGACGAGGCGGTGCGGGCGATCGATCACCTCATATTGCAGGTGATGATAGGCATCGCCCGAGGCGCGGCGCTCGACGATCAGGGTGCGGCCGCCGACGCGCGCGTCGATCGCGACCGTGAGCATCACGCCGTCGGGCGTCTTGAACAGGAACTTGCCGGCCTTGTCGGGATCGAGCCAGGCATCGAACACCGCTTCGGGCGACGCATCGAAATCGCGGCTGATCCTGAGGATGACGGGTGCGGTGGTCATTCGGCCCTCTCCTTTTCGGCCTTGAGCAGTTCCGCGAGCACATCGAGCCGCTCGTTCCAGAATTTCTCCCACTGGCGCAGCCAGGCCTCGGCCTCGCGCAGCGGATCCGCCTTCAGGCGGCACAATTGCTGGCGCCCGGCCTTGCGGCGCTCGACCAGCCCGGCGCGCTCCAGCGCGCGGACATGTTTCGACGCGCCGGCAAAGCTCATCGCATGCGGCGCGGCGAGCTCCCCGATGCTGCGCTCGCCGCCCGACAGGCTGGCGAGCATCGCGCGACGGGTGGGATCGGCCAACGCGGCGAAGGTGATGTCGAGTCGTTCAACCATGAGGTATAATATGACGAGCAGGAGCGTGATTGTCAACTTGTCGGTTGAATGATTCTTCTTGGCCCAAAGCGCTTGCGGGACTGGCCCAGCGCAACCAGATCGGAGTCGAAACGAGGGAGATCTCGACATGCAGCGCTTCGCCCAACCCATCTATATCGCCGCCGGCCTTCGCACCCCGTTCGGACGCGGCGGCGGGGCGCTGGCCGATCATGACGCGATCACGCTGGCGGTGCCGGTCGCCAGGGCGATGGCGGCGAAGGCGCTGCCCGATCTGTTCGTGTGGGGGACGGTGATCCCGAGCCTCGGCTGGAGCAATATCGGCCGCGAGATCTGGCTCGATGCGGGGCTCGACCCGACCGTGCCGTCCTTCTCGGCGGTGCTGGCCTGTTCGACCTCGATGGTGGCGGCGTTCGCGGCGGGCGGGATGCTCGGCGGCGACAAGGACCTGGCCATGGTCGGCGGCTCCGAAGTGATGAGCAACCCGCCGATCGGACTGAAGCTCGAGGCGTCGAAGCGGATCGTGAAGCTGTTCCGTACCAACCCGGCCGAGGCACTCGCCGCGCTGCAGGCGCTGACGCCGAACGATCTCGTCCTGCCGATCAAGGGCTTCGCCAACCGCATCACAGGCCGCACCATGGGCGACCATATGGAGGAGACCGCGCAGATCTGGTCGATCGGCCGCGAGGCGCAGGACGAGTGGTCGCTGAAGAGCCACCAGCGCGCGGTCGCGGGGTGGGAGAGCGGCTTTTTCGACGATCTCGTCATCCCGCTGCCCGAGATCGCGCGCGACGCCAATCCCCGCGCCGACACCTCGGCGGAGAAGCTCGCGACGCTGCCGCTCGCCTTCGACAAGACCAGCGGCAAAGGCACGCTGACCGCGGGCAACAGCTCGCCGATCACCGATGGCGCGGCGGCCTGCTGGGTCGCGACCGGGGCGGGGCTGAAGCGGCTGCCCGAGGGCACGCCTTATGCCGAGCTCGTCGATCACGAGATCGCCGCGGTCGACCATGCCAAGGACGGGCTGCTGATGGCGCCGAGCTTCGCCATCCCCCGGCTGCTGGCGCGGCACGGTTTGCGGTACGAGGACGTCGCCTTGTGGGAGATCCATGAGGCTTTCTCGGCGCAGGTGCTGGCCAATGTCGCCGCGCTGGAGAAGCCGGGCTGGACGCGCGACCGGGCGGGCGTGGATTTCGAGTTCGGGCCCTTCCCCTGGGACCGGGTCAATCCGAACGGCGGATCGGTGGCGATCGGCCATCCCTTCGCCGCGACCGGCGCGCGCGATTTCAGCCAGGCGGTGAAGGAATTATGGGCCAGGCCGGGCGGAACCTGGGCAGTCGTCAGCGTGTGCGCCGATGGCGGGCATGGGACGGTGGCGTTGCTGCAGCGGCCCTGACGCAAGGCGAAGCGCGCGATCCGAACTACTGACGGTTACAATTGCATTCGGTTACTTCGGCTCGCGCGGCCTCTGTACGCGTCGCCGGAGCTGGTTTACTTTCCCCTCCTCTCATCGGGGGATGCGCCATTCCTACGAAACGCGCCCGGCTTTGCATGGCCGTATTTGCGACCGCCATGACGATGGCCGTCTTTGCCGCCGCGGGGCGGACGCAATCGCTCGACCGGATCAGTCGGCAAGTCCGCGTCGCACCGGCCAAGGTCGTGCCGGACCGGGTATCGAGCCCGGCCCTCATGGCTGCGGTGCCGCTGGTGCAGGTCGCGAGCCCCATAAAGGGCGAGTCGGTGGTAACCTCGCTCACGCCCGCCGACGAGCGCATCGTCGCGTCGCGGATCAAGCTGTTGCCGCTCGTCCGGGCGTCGGGCGGCAATCCCGGCCTCTTCAAGGGCATTGTCCGCCAGCAGTCGCCCGCCGGCCCGGAAGCCCAGCTGAAGGCGTTCGTCCTGCCCGGCGGCAGCCTCGCGCGCGGCAGCGACGGCCTGTTCGCGACCACGATCCGGGTCGGCGTGGCGGACATTGCCAACCTTGGCGGCGCCGGGGGGAAGCTGGGCGATCCGATCACCTTCCAGGTGCTCGAAGAAGGCATGGCCACGCCCGCCGAGATCGTCGTCGACCGGGTGAGCCCGCCGTTCAAATCGTTCGCCATCGCGACCCGATCCCCGCTCGACGAAGTGATCGTCCATGTCGTGTCCTCGTTCGACCCGAACGGCGTGCCCGTCACCTTGTCGGTCGCGCCCGAACTTCGGGTCGCGACATCGCGATCGACGATCGATGCGTTCGGGCTGGAGGATGTCGACGTGCAAGTGACGTCGCTCGGATCCAAGGCGCTGGCCGGGCGACCGGTCGCGTTCAGGGCCTCGCCATCGGGCTATCTCACCGATGCCGACGCGGTGTTCGACGCCAGGGGGACCGCCCACGCCAGGCTGCGCTCCGCAGCGCCGGGCAAGACGAGGATCATCGTATCGAGCCCGGGCGTCGCCGAGGTCGAGACCGGGGTCGAATTCCAGTTGCCGATCCTGACCGCCATGGCGAGCCTGTTCGGCTCGCTGATCGGCGGCGTGCTCCGCTTCCAAGGCAGCCACCGGCGGCGCTGGGCCCGCGACCTGGGCGTGTCGCTGCTGACAGGGATCCTCGTCTTCGCCATGTATGTCGTCGGCATCCGCACCTTGCCCTTCACCTTCTCGGTGACGGTGGGCGCGGCATTCGTCTTCGTGGTCTCGGCGCTGGGCGCCTATCTGGGGATCGCCTTGCTGACCCGGCAGCCGGCTGGCGCGAAGCCTGCCGCCGCCTGAGGCTGTTCCGGGCGTTGCCGCGGCAAATGGTCGATGCCGCGTTGATGCAGAGGAGCCCCGGCCAAGAGGGGGCGACCGGGGCTCCGCATGGGCAATCGAGGGGGGACGCCCACCCTTCAATAGTTAATCCACATTAGTTAATTTTTCGTTAATTTCCCAATCGCAGGAAAGCGAATCAGCCGGAGGCCGATCCAGCCCGGATCCTCGACAGGATTTCGTCCAGCCCATGCTGGAGGCTGGCGTTCAACCCGCCATCCAGGCGCTTCAGCAACTGCTCGTTGAGGCCGCCCAGGGTCGCGTGTTCGGTGGCCAGCGACGCGAAGCCCTGATCGGACGCGGCGGCGGCAGTTGCCGCGAGCCCTTCGAAGATCGCCGCGACATAGCGACGGCTGTCCGGCGCCGCGACGCCCTGGGCGGTGAGCCAGCACGCGATCGAATCGGCGAAGGCGAAATAGGAAGCCATCGTCGCGGTCGCGGCGCTAAGGGCATCGAACCTGTCGGCGCTGTCGACCTGGATCGACGAACCGGTCCGATCGAACAATCCTGCGGCGACGGGATCGGGCGGAAAGATCGCCGTCGGCCCCCGGCCGAGCGCCACGGCGGGAAGCGGCACGGCCCTGGTGACCGTCCGCGCGGGCGCGACGAGATCGGCGAGGGTTTCAAGCGAGAAGGTCGCGATCAGGCTGATCACATGATGATCGGGGCGGAAGGCCAGATCGCCGATCACGTCCGTCGCAATCTGTGGACGGACCGCGAGCATCACGACCTGGCTGGCGTCGAGCACGGCCTGGTTGGAGGCGGCGACGCGCACATGCGGGAATTGGCGTGCCAGCCCCGCCGCGATATCCGCGCCGCGGGGCGAAAGATGGATGGTGGAGCCCTCGCCGAATGCCGCGCCGAGGCCGCGGACGATTGCTGCGCTGATGGTACCCGTGCCGACGAAGCCGAGGTTCATGCGATGCTCCCGTCGAGCGTCCCGGCGGCGCTGTCTTTCCGGGACGATAAGGAGGCAGGCTGGCATGACGCTGTCACGGCAAAGACTTTATTCCAGTGCCTTCGCGAGCGCAGTCAACGTGCCGGCCGGATCGTCCTCGATCGTCTCGCCGTGCGATACGATGATGCGCTTCAGGTTCGGCAGCGCCGCCCAGGCGCGGAGCTGCGCGGCGAGATCGGCCTTGTGCCCGACCATCATCCGCTTCACCGGCGCGGGGACGTGCGGTTCGTCTCCGGCAAAGCCCATCATCCGGAGAAGCCAGCCGCCAAAGCCGTGCGTACCGCGGATATTGCCGACGATGTCGTTGAGGATCAGCGTCGTGCCGGTGAGGCCGTCGACCTGCAGCGCGGCCTCGCCGGACCGGGTGCCGGGCACGACGATCCAGGTCACGTTGGGGTCGCCGAAATCGCCGCTGGTCGTGTCGACCGCGACCGTCTCCTCGACCTTTTCGCGCGCGGCCGGGGGCGTGACGACATGGAGCGCGGGATAGCGTTCCTTCCAGATGCCGGCATCCAGGCGGTGATGATCATTGGGCACAATCAGGAACGCCGGATCGCCGAACGCCTCGATCTCGCGCATCTGCGCCTCGTCGAGCGCGATCGCATTATAGATTACGAGGCGGCCGTCCTGCAGGCGGACGATCGTCATGCGTCGCGGGAAATCGCCGATCGGCATGTGGATCGTGCCGGTGACGGTGAGGATGTTGGGGGCGGCTTCGGTCAGCCTGCCATGAGGCAGGACCTTCCATTCAGCGAGCGGTGCGGACATGCGGACCTCGTCTTGGTTAGCATGGGAGAACGCGCGAGAAGGCGGGAGGGTGCCGTCGCGAAATATTGACATTGCGACGCCACCTGACACTCAGGCGCCCGCACGGCACCCGCCTGCCGAACGGAGCGCCGATGAGCCAGGGCAGATCTTTTCCGCGACTCTTCGTGCCATTGCTGGCGGGCGCGAGCCTGCGCGACCGGGTGATCGGCTGTATCGGTGCGTTGCTGGGGATCGCGCTGACGGCGTTCGTCTGCACCCGACTCCCGCAGAGCTCGGCGGCGCTTCCCTTCCTCGCCGCACCGATCGGGGCATCGGCCGTCCTGGTGTTCGCGGTGCCGGCGAGTCCGCTGGCGCAGCCCTGGGCGGTGTTCGGCGGCAATATCGTCTCGGCAATGGCCGGCGTGACGACGGCGCATCTGTTCGGCCATTCGGCCCTGGTGGCGGGCATCGCGGTTGCCGGGGCGATCCTGGCAATGTCGCTGCTGCGGTGCCTGCATCCACCCGGCGGCGCGGTGGCGTTGACCGCTGTGATCGGCGGGCCGGCCATCCTCAATGCGGGCTATCTGTTCGCGTTCATGCCGGTCGCGATCAACTCGTTCCTGCTGGTGGCGATCGGGCTGATCTTCCATCGTTTCTCCGGCCATAGCTATCCGCATCGCGCGACCATGACGCAGGGCGTGGAGCCGGCGCGCGAGCCGGGCTTTCATCCCGAGGCGATCGATCTGGCACTGGCCGATCTCGGCGAAACCTTCGACGTCAGCCGCGAGGATCTGGACCTGTTGCTGCAGCGCGCGGCCTTCCATGAAGGACGGCGAGTGCACTGAGCCGACGCCTCAGGCCTCGCTTTCGGCCTTCCACCTGTTCCAGCGGAGCTTGCCGACGATGATCAGCTCCATCGTGGCGAAGGGCGCGATCAGCAGCACCGCGCCGGGCGTGCCGAGCCAGAGATAGCCGAAGCGGCCGACGCAATAGAGCAGCACCATGAGGCTCTGGAACATGCCGACCAGCCCGGCCGAGCGGAAACGCGGACTGATGGCGTAGCCGATCCAGAACACCCAGCGCCCGACGATCCACACCGCCGTCGTCGCCACCACCGCGCGCATCGATCCACCGTCGCGCGCCTGGACGGCGAGCATCAGCAGGCCCGGCGCGAACAGCCAGAGCTGCTCGATCGTGTTCTGGACATAGCGCTGGTTGACCAGCATCCGCGGCGAATCCCGGCCCGCCAGCGGATCGATTGCCGGGGTGACGAGGCGTTCATGGGCGACCGCTTCGATGCCGGGCAGGAAGGCGAGCAGCACCGCGATGCCCACGCAGTGCAGCGCGAAGAACGCCCGCGCCGTCTGAGTCGCCATGCCCGGGAGCGGCGGCAACAACCGATCGATCCCGAACCACAGCCCGATCGCGACCGGCAGCGCCAGCACCACGCCCAGCATCAGGGTGCGCTGCTGCGCCTCCGTCGAATCATGGGCGAGGCGATTCATATTTTAGTCCGCGAAGAGGAGAACCGGCGTCTCGAGATATTTCCGGAGCGCCTGGACATAGCTTGCCGCATCCCATCCGTCGACGACGCGGTGATCGCAGCTGATCGACAGGTTCATCAGCTTGGCGCGGACTATGTCATCGCCCCGGAAGATGGGGCGCTCGACGATCTTGTTCGGGCCGATGATCGCGACCTCGGGCCGGTTGATCACCGGGGTCGTCGCGATGCCGCCAAGCGGGCCGAGCGAGGTGACGGTGAGCGTCGAGCCGGACAGCTCCGACGATGTCGCCTTGCCGGTGCGCGCGGCTTCGGCGAGGCGGCCGATCTCGCTGGCAAGCTGCCAGACATTCAGGTCCTGTGCGTCGCGGATCACCGGGACCATCAGGCCGGCGGGGGTCTGCGTCGCCATGCCGAGATGGACCGAGCCGTGCCGCGTGACCACGCCGGCCTCGTCGTCATAACGGGCATTGATCATCGGGAAATCGGGGATCGTCCGGCAGATCGCGACGATCAGCAGCGGGAGCAGGGTGAGCTTGGGGCGGGCGCCGCGATTGTCGTTGAGATCGGCGCGCATCTCCTCCAGCGCGGTGACGTCGATCTCCTCGACATAGGTGAAGTGCGGGATGGCGCGCTTGGAGGCGGCCATGTTCTCGGCGATGCGGCGGCGCATGCCGATGACTTTTACCGCCTCGTCCGGCCGGGCGCGCGAGGCGTGGGGGGCGTGATAGCCCTGCCCGCTGCCGTAGCGGAGAAAGGCGTCGAGATCGGCGTGGCGGATTCGGTCGCTTTCCGACTTCACGGTCGAGAGGTCGATGCCGAGATCGGCCGCGCGGGCGCGGACAGCCGGGGAAGCGAGGACGCGGGCCTGCGCGACCGGCGCCTTGACCTGACCGCTCGAGTCGAGCGTAGTCGCGACAGCTGATACGGATGCCGGGGCCGGTTTCTCGACTTCGCTCGAAACGAACATTTGGGTGGAGTCTACCGCCTCCGCCCCCGGCGTCTCCGCCTCGATCTGTTCCTCGACTTCCTCAGCCTTCGCCTCTTCAGGCAGATCGCCCGGCGCGACATCGGCCACCGTCTCGGCCGACGGCTCGATCGCGCCCTCGCCTTCGACCGCATCGGTCTCGATGATCACCAGGGCAGCGCCGATCGACACCTGGTCGCCGACCTCGCCCGCCAGTTCCACCACAATGCCGGCCACGGGGGATTCCATCTCCACTGTCGCCTTGTCGGTCATCATGTCGGCGAGCTGCTGGTCCTCCTCGACCCGGTCGCCAACGGCGACGTGCCACGCGACGATCTCCGCCTCGGAAATGCCTTCGCCGATATCGGGAAGCTTGAAGGTGAAGCGTGCCATCAGGTCCTCATTACTTTCTTGAGCGCTTCGCCGATCCGCACCGGTCCCGGGAAATAGGCCCATTCCAGGCTGTGCGGATAGGGCGTGTCGAAGCCGGTGACGCGCTCGATCGGCGCCTCGAGATGGTAGAAACAGCGTTCCTGGACGAGCGCCGACAGCTCGGCGCCGAAGCCGCTGGTGCGGGTCGCCTCGTGCACGATCATGCAGCGGCCGGTCTTTTTCACCGACGTCTCGATCGTCTCGATATCGAGCGGCACCAGGGTGCGCAGATCGATCACCTCGGCATCCACGCCGGTCTCGGCGATCACCGCCAGGCAGACATGGACCATCGTGCCATAGGCGAGGATAGTCAGCGCCTCGCCCGGGCGGACGATCTTCGCCTTGCCCAGCTCGATCTTGTAATAGCCGGTCGGCACCTCGCCCGCGGGATGCAGCGACCAGTTCTGGGTCGGCTTGTCCCAATGGCCGTCGAACGGGCCGTTATAGATGCGCTTGGGCTCGAAGAAGATCGTCGGATCATTATC
>NZ_JAQGLC010000179.1 GCF_028293085.1 Sphingomonas bacterium | reverse complement strand
GCGGCATCATCAAGGCCGGTGCGCAGATGATCAACGCGGTATCCAACAGCAAGGTGCCGCACCTGACGGTCACGCTGGGAGCGTCCTACGGCGCCGGTAATTACGGCATGTGCGGCCGGGCCTATAGCCCACGCTTCCTCTTCTCCTGGCCCAACAGCCGGATCAGCGTGATGGGCGGCGAGCAGGCCGCCTCGGTGCTCGCCACCGTCCACCGCGATGCCGAAAGCTGGACCGAGGAACAGGCCGAGGCCTTCAAGGCGCCGATCCGCCAGAAATATGAGGATGAGGGCAACCCCTGGCACGCCACCGCGCGGCTGTGGGACGACGGCATCATCGATCCCGCCCAGACCCGCGACGTGCTCGGCCTGGCCTTTGCCGCGACGCTGAACGCGCCTGTGCCGGAACGGGCGCAGTTCGGCGTGTTCCGGATGTGACGATGGACGAGGGTGCCGCAAAAGCCTTTGCCTCCGAGTGGATCGAAGCGTGGAACCTGCGCGATCTCGATCGCGTCCTGTCGCCTTATGCCGACGACGTCGTCTTCAACTCCCCGGTCGCGGCCAGGGTGATGGGTGACGGCGTGGTGCGGGGCAAAACGGACCTGCGCAGCTATTGGTCGAAAGCGCTGCCGTTGCGGCCGGCCTTGCGCTTCACGTTGCTCGAGACCTTCGGCGGCCATGAGTCGGTCGCGGTCCGTTATCGTGACGAGCTCGGCAACGAAGTGATCGAGACCTTCATCTTCGATGCAGACGGCAAGGTCGCCGTCTCGACCGCGTGCAAATCGCTTACCGCAGGAGTCTCTTCATGATCGGTGTCATCCTCCCTCTCCTGCTTGCTGCCCAGATCACCCCGATGCAGCCGATGCCCAAGGGCACCGGCCTGCCACCTCCCGCCACCGACGAGGGGGCAGTGATGGCCCCGATCAACGCCTTGTTCGCCGGTCTCGCCGCACGCGACTCCGCCGCGATCCTGGCGCAGCTTCGCAGCGAGGGCGGCGCCACCGTCGCCAATGCGAAGGCCGACGGCACCCACACGATCCGCCATCTGAGCTGGGCGGAATTCGCCGCCGGCATCAAGCCCGGGCCAGAGAAATATGAGGAGCGCATCACCAGCCCTGCGATCGAAATCGACGGCGACATCGCGATGGTCTGGGCGCCTTTCGTCTTCCTGATCGATGGCAAGGCGAACCATTGCGGCGTCAACCATTTCGACCTGGTCCGCGAGGCAGGCGCCTGGAAGATCCTGAACGTTACCTGGTCGCAACGGACCACTGATTGCGAGGGCTGATTTGTCCTTCCTCCTGTTCCTCGCGCTCGCCGCCTCGGGCCCTGACGCGACTGCCGAAGCCGACAAGGCCAAGGCCCTGGCGACCGTCGAAGCGGCGCTCGCCGGGGTGTCGGCGCGCGACGAAGCTGCCGTTCGCGCGCAGTTGCGCCCCACCGGCACCGCGACGGTGATCATGGTCGCGGAGGACGGCACGACGAAAGTCCGTAATGCCGCGCTGGACGCCTATGCCGCCGCGACACCCGGGCCCGAGAAATATGAGGAGCGGATGATCGACCCGACGGTGCGGGTCGATGGCGAAATGGCCATGGTTCGGGGGCGCTACACCTTCGCGATCGACGGCAAGGTGCGTCATTGCGGGCACCAGCATTTCGATCTGGTGCGCGATGCCGGGCGCTGGAAGATCCAGAACATTACCTGGACGGTTGAGACCGTCGGCTGCGAAGGAATGGGCGTGTGATCAAGTCGCTCCTGATCGCCAATCGCGGCGAGATCGCGTGCCGGATCATCCGCACCGCGCGCGCGATGGGCGTGCGCACCGTCGCCGTCTATTCGGATGCCGACGCCAAGGCGCTGCACGTCCGCCAGGCCGATGAGGCAGTGCATATCGGCCCGAGCCCGGCGCGCGAAAGCTATCTGGTCGGCGAGAAGATCATCGCTGCCGCCAAGGCAACCGGTGCCGAGGCGATCCATCCGGGTTACGGCTTCCTGTCGGAGAATGCGGATTTCGCCCAGGCTGTGATCGACGCCGGGATCATCTGGGTCGGTCCCAGCCCCGCCAGCATCCGCGCGATGGGGCTGAAGGATGCCGCCAAGGAGCGGATGATCGCCGCCGGCGTGCCGGTGACGCCGGGCTATCTCGGCGAAGACCAGTCACCGGACCGTCTCGCCGCCGAGGCGGCCAGGACCGGCTATCCCGTGCTGATCAAGGCTGTCGCGGGGGGCGGCGGCAAGGGCATGCGGCGGGTCGATGATCCTGCCGACTTCGCCGACGCGTTGCTTTCCTGCCAACGCGAGGCGGCATCCTCGTTCGGCAACACCCAGGTGCTGATCGAGAAATACATCCTCTCGCCGCGCCATATCGAGGTGCAGGTGTTCGGCGATGCCCATGGCAATGTCGTCCATCTGTTCGAACGCGACTGTAGCTTGCAGCGCCGGCACCAGAAGGTGATCGAGGAAGCCCCCGCCCCCGGCATGGACGAGATCACGCGGGAAGCGATCTGCGCCGCGGCGGTGAAGGCGGCAAAAGCAGTCGACTATGTCGGCGCAGGCACCATCGAGTTCATCGCCGATGCTAGCGAGGGCCTGCGCGCCGACCGCATCTGGTTCATGGAGATGAACACGCGGCTGCAGGTCGAGCATCCGGTGACCGAGGAGATTACCGGGCAGGACCTGGTCGAGTGGCAGTTGCGGGTGGCGAGCGGGGAGCCGCTGCCCATGCGACAGGATGAGCTCAGCATTGACGGCTGGGCGATCGAGGCCCGGCTCTATGCGGAAGATCCCGAAAAGGGGTTCCTGCCGTCGATCGGCACGCTCGAAATTGCCGATTTCTCCCATGACGCCCGCATCGAGACCGGCGTCGAACAGGGCGATGCGATCAGCCCTTTCTACGATCCGATGATCGCCAAGATCGTCGCCACGGGCGATGATCGGGACATGGCGATCGAGGCGCTGTCCGACGCGCTGCTGCAGGTTCGCATCTGGCCGGTCAGGACCAATGCCGCGTTCCTGCGCGCCTGTCTGACCGCACCCGAATTCCGCGCGGGCGACGTGACGACCGGCTTCATTGCCGCGCAGGGCGATGCCCTGACCGCCGCACCGGTGGCGCAGGACAGCGACTGGAAGGTCGCCGCGATCCAGATGTATGCGCCCTATTTCTACCACCGCGACGACGATCGCGCCGACCCATGGGGCAAGGCGATCGGCTTTCGCCTCAATGGCGAAGAGCGCGGCGCGATCACGGTGCAGCATGGCGCGGAGCGGCGCACGATCGACCTGATGTCGTTCGAGGGCGCGAACGGATATGTCGTCCCGGTGGCGGATGGCATCCTGACCTTTCGCGACGGCCAGCCCCTGTTGTTTGCGGCGCCGCATTACGGTGCGACGGTGGGCGCCGCCGCCGACGGCGCGATCCTCTCACCCATGCCGGGCCGAATTATCGCGGTCGAAGTCATGGCAGGCGCCAGGGTCGCCAAGGGCCAGAAGCTCGTCACGCTCGAGGCGATGAAGATGGAACATAGCCTGGTCGCTCCGTTCGACGGCGTGGTGGCGGAACTGAGCGCCGAGACCGGCAGCCAGGTGAGCGAAGGCGCATTGCTCGCCCGGATCGATCGGGCGGCATGAGCGGGGTCGTCTTCCGCGCCGCCACCGCCGACGACCTGCCGGCCATCGTCGGCCTGCTCGACGACGACGAACAGAGCAAGGGCCGCGAGGATGCGAGCCTGCCGCTCGATCCGCGCTATCTCGCCGCGTTCGAGGCGATCCGGGCCGACCCGAACCAGATGCAGGTCGTCGCCGATCTGGACGGGAAAGTCGTGGGCACGATGCAGCTCAGCTTCCTGCCCGGCATCGCCTTTCGCGGCGGCTGGCGCGGGCAGATCGAGGCAGTGCGCATCGCCAGCAATTTGCGCGGCCAGGGGCTCGGCAAACAGATGATCGAATGGGCGGTCGCGCTGTTCCGCGCGCGCGGCTGCCATATGGCGCAGCTCACCTCCATGTCGACGCGGACCGACGCGCATCGCTTCTACGAACAGATGGGCTGGAACAAGAGCCATGCCGGGTTCAAGCTGAAGCTCTGAACGACAAGACAAAAGGGGATGGATATGGCCGATGGCTTCGATTTCACGGGCAAGACCGTGATGGTGTTCGGCGGGACCAGCGGCATCAATCTGGGCATCGCCAAGTCCTTCGCGCGGCGCGGGGCGACACTCGCCGTCGCCAGCCGCAGCCAGGACAAGGTCGATGCTGCGGTCGCCGCGCTGTCGGGCGATACGCCCGCATTGGGCTACAGCCTCGACGTCCGCGACTATGACGCGGTGAAAGCAGCGATCGACGATTTCCGCGCCCAGCGCGGCACGATCGACGTGCTGGTGTCGGGCGCCGCGGGCAATTTCCCCGTTCCCGCCGCGATGCTCAGCTCGAACGGGTTCCGAGCGGTCGCCGAGATCGACACGCTCGGCACCTTCCACGTCATGCGCGCCGCCTATGAGCATCTGACCAAGCCCGGCGCCAGCATCATCAACATCTCCGCGCCGCAGGCGTTCATCGCGACCGCGATGCAGGTCCATGTCTGCGCGGCCAAGGCGGGCGTCGACATGATCACCAAGACGCTGGCGATCGAATGGGGACCGGAAGGGGTGCGGGTGAACTCAGTCTCGCCCGGGCCGATCGAGGGCACCGAGGGCATGAAACGCCTCGCCCCCACGCCCGAGGCCAAGGCGCGTTCGGCCAAAGCGGTGCCGCTCGGGCGGATGGGCACGGTCGACGATGTCGCCGATGTCTGCCTGTTTCTCGCCTCGGATTATGCGCGCTACGTCTCGGGCGTGGTGCTGCCCGCCGATGGCGGCTGGACCGCGGGCCGGGGCTTTGGAGGACTGAGCTGATGGCGGGCCGATTTTACGACGAGTGGCAGGTCGGCGACCGGATCGTCCATGAGATCCG
>NZ_JAQGLC010000175.1 GCF_028293085.1 Sphingomonas bacterium | reverse complement strand
GACCTTCGAGGTTGGCGGGGCGCGTTTCGAGCGGGAGCCAATGCGGCTGCTGCAAGCGAAGTTCGGCCGCGTCCTCGATCGTCAGCACGCGCTCGCCCGGGTCTATCATCTTCGACAAAGCGTTGAGCATCGTCGTCTTGCCCGAGCCGGTACCGCCGGAGATCACGACGTTGAACCGGCACGCGCCCGCAATCTTCAGCGCGGTCGCCATTTTCGGGCTCATCGACCCGAAGCCGGCCATCATGTCGAGCGTGATCGGCTTGGCGGAGAATTTACGAATCGAGATCGCGGTGCCGCGAAGCGACAGCGGCGGCACGATCACGTTGACGCGCGAGCCGTCCTTCAAGCGGGCGTCGGCCAGCGGCGTGGTCTGGTCGACGCGGCGGCCGACCGAGTTGCAGATGCGCTGGGCGATCTGGAACAGATGCTCCTCGTCGCGGAACTGGATATGCGCCAGCTCGAGCTTGCCCTTGCGCTCGACGAATGTCTGCTCGGGGCCGTTGACCATGATGTCGGTGATGTTCGGATCGGCCAGCAGCTCTTCGAGCGGCCCGAGCCCGAGCAGCTCGTCGACCAGCACCTTTTCCAGCGCGAACTGCTCGCGGCGGTTGAGCGTCAGCTTCAGCTCGGCGAGCACCTCGCCGATGATCGGCCGGAATTCCTCGGCCAGCTCGTCCTTGTTGAGCGTGGCGGCAGCTTCGGGATCAACGCGCTCCAGCAGGCGCGGCAGCACCTGCTCCTTGATCTTGTGGATCGACGCCTCGAAGCCTTCGACCCGGCTGTTGCCCGCATCGCCCGACGCATTCTGGCGATCGGCAAGCCGCGCCATGGCATCGGCCTGGTTGGCCGGCATGCCGCCGCCGCTCGGCGGCGCTTCGGGCTCGCCCGGCAGGGGAAGATTGATCAGGGGTGGGAACTGCTCGCCGCCCTCGGGCTCGCGCGGCGCCGTACCGCCCTGCATCGGGCGCGCGACGCCGAACGCGGGACGGGCTCCGGGCCCGTTAGCCACTCCCGGGCGACGCCCAAATGCACTCATGCCAATTGATCCCTCATACTCAGGGACAGGCCTAGCGGCCAAGGTTTGACAATTAGCTAACCAAAGCACGCGGATCGGTTCAGCCCTTGCTCGGGAGGAACGGCCCCTTGGCTCGGGCGCGCGCCGAGCGCGGCGCGGTACGCGCCAGCAGCCGGAAATCGCGTGCCATATGCGCCTGATCGGCAAAGCCGCCTTTTGCCGCCTGTTCGGCCAGGGTCGCCGCGGGCGCCGCGAAATCGGCCATCGTCCGGCGGAAGCGGATCAGCCGCAGATAGCGACGTGGCGGCATGCCGATCACCCGCTCGAACCAGCGCTGCACCGTGCGGTGCGAGCAGCCACTGGCCTGGACGATGTCGGCAACGCTGGTCGCGGCGAGAATATGGGCGCCAAGCGGTTGCGGTGCCTCCGACAGGGCCTGGACCAGTTTCGCCATGATCGACTGCGTATCGGCGAGCAGCGAACCGGCAACGTCGTCGCCATCGATCGCGATCCAGCTGGCGGCAAAAGCAGGGCAGGGCGGGCCACCCAGCATCGCCCAGGCCCAGGGCCATAGCCGGATCGCGACGAACGCTGCGTCCCCGCTCATCCGGAAGCGCACCGGCATTTGATTCAAACCAGTCGCGAAAAGCGCGGGTTGCTCGCTGCCCCAGACCGAACGGCCGCGCAGCCGCCGGATGATTTCCACGCAACCGTCGGGCGTCGCATCCTGCTCGATCCAGGCGTCCGGATCGCCATCGCTCGTGATGGTCCAGACCGCGGCGACCAGCCCGTCCAGTTCCCGCGGCAGCGACAGTTCCGCATAGTCCATGGGACGATCATCCCATGTCGTGTCGGTTCAAGCCAGCCGGTGCTTGGTGCGGTAGGAACGGCCTGTCGTAACCCAGGGGAAAAGATCATGCGCTTGATATCATCGACCGTGGCGATGCTCGCGGCCATCGCGGGAAGCACCGCCACCGCGCGGCCGGATCCTGCAAGCACTCAACCGGGATGGATGGCGGGCTGCTGGGAGCAGGCCTCGGGGACGCAATGGACCGAGGAATGCTGGATGGGCGCGCGCGGCGGGATCATGCTCGGTGCGGGCCGCAGCGGGGTCGGGGAGAATCTGCGCGACTGGGAGGCGACACAGATCCTTGCCGGGCCGGACGGCAAGCTCGCCTACTGGGCGTCACCGGATGGCGGTGCGCGAGTGAGCTTTCCGATGGTGTCGCAGGGGCCGAAGGAAATCGTCTTCGCCAATCCGGCGCACGATTACCCGCAACGCATCCGCTATTGGCTTGACGGCGAAACACTGAACGCGGAGATTTCGCTGATCGACGGCAGCAACGCGATGCGCTGGAGCTACAGGCGCACGCAGTAGCGGAGCTTAGGCCGCGCGCTCCGCAAGCACGGTCAGGCCGGCCGAGCTCACCTCGGCGAAACCGCCCTCGATCGCGATCGTCTCGGGCTCGCCCTTTTCAGTGCGGTAGATCGAGAGCGCGCCGTCGCGGATGGTCGACATCACCGGGGCATGCCCCTCGAGCACGCCGAAATCGCCCTCGGAGCCGGGAACGACGACCATGTACACGTCCTCGGAACGGACGAGCTTTTCAGGGGTCACGAGTTCGAAGTGAAGCATCTTGCGGTCCTTCTCCCCTCCCGCTTGGCGGGAGGGAGCTTATAGGTCTTTACGCTTCCTGCGCCATCTTCTCGGCCTTGGCGACGACTTCGTCGATGCCGCCGACCATGTAGAAAGCGCTCTCGGGCAGGTGATCATATTCACCTTCGACCACGGCCTTGAAGCTCTTCACCGTGTCCTCGATCTGGACGAACTTGCCCTCGATGCCGGTGAAGACCTGCGCGACGAAGAAGGGCTGCGACAGGAAGCGCTGGATCTTCCGCGCGCGGCTCACGATGCTCTTATCCTCTTCGGACAGCTCGTCCATGCCGAGAATGGCGATGATGTCCTGGAGCGACTTGTAACGCTGCAGCGTCTCCTGGACGCGGCGGGCGGTGTCGTAATGCTCTTGGCCGACGATCGCCGGGGTCAGCACGCGCGAGGTGGAGTCGAGCGGATCGACCGCCGGGTAGATGCCCAGCTCCGAGATGGCGCGGTTGAGGTTGGTCGTCGCGTCGAGATGGGCGAACGAGGTTGCCGGCGCCGGATCGGTAAGATCGTCGGCGGGCACGTAGATCGCCTGCACCGAGGTGATCGAGCCCTTGTTGGTCGAGGTGATGCGCTCCTGCAGCGCGCCCATGTCGGTCGACAGGGTCGGCTGATAGCCCACCGCCGACGGGATGCGGCCGAGCAGTGCCGACACTTCCGAACCCGCCTGGGTGAAGCGGAAGATGTTGTCGACGAAGAACAGCACGTCCTGGCCTTCGACGTCGCGGAAATATTCGGCGATGGTCAGGCCCGACAGCGCGACGCGGGCACGGGCGCCCGGCGGCTCGTTCATCTGGCCGAACACCAAGGCGACCTTGGAGCCCTCGGGCGTGGGGTTGCCGTCGGCGTCCTTGGCGATGACGCCCGCGTCGAGGAACTCGTGATAGAGATCATTGCCCTCACGCGTACGCTCGCCGACGCCCGCGAACACCGAGGTGCCGCCGTGCCCCTTGGCGATGTTGTTG
This sequence comes from Sphingomonas bacterium, assembly GCF_028293085.1. Taxonomy (GTDB): domain Bacteria; phylum Pseudomonadota; class Alphaproteobacteria; order Sphingomonadales; family Sphingomonadaceae; genus Sphingomonas. Next base: position 1,545 of record NZ_JAQGLC010000175.1, on the reverse strand, counting down.
ATCAGCTCCTGGATCAGCACGGTCTTGCCGACGCCGGCGCCGCCGAACAGGCCGATCTTGCCGCCCTTGGCGTAAGGCGCGAGCAGGTCGATCACCTTGATGCCGGTCACCAGGATCGCGCTCTCGGTCGACTGGTCGACGAACAAGGGCGCCGGGGCATGGATCGGCATGGTGTCAGTGTGGCCGACCGGACCGCGCTCGTCGATCGGCTCGCCGATGACGTTGAGGATGCGGCCGAGCGTCATCGGGCCGACCGGCACGCGGATCTGCGATCCGGTGTCGGTGACGCGCTGGCCGCGCGTCAGGCCTTCGGTCGTGTCCATGGCGATCGCGCGGACGGTGTTCTCGCCGAGATGCTGGGCGACCTCGAGGACGAGGCGGTTGCCGTTATTGTCGGTTTCGAGCGCCGAGAGGATCGCCGGCAGCTTGCCCTGCTCGAACGCGACGTCGACGACGGCGCCGATCACCTGGCTGACGCGACCGACATTGTTGGTCGTCGCGATCGGCGCGGTCGCCGTCGGGGCGGCGGCTGCCTTGGGCGCGCGCGGCTTGGCGGCGGGCTTCTTGGTCGTCGGGGCTGCGGTTGCCATCGTCTCTTCCTTGCTTCGAATTTACTTGAGCGCTTCGGCGCCGGAGATGATTTCGACCAGTTCGGTCGTGATCGCGGCCTGGCGGCTGCGGTTATACTGAATGGTGAGGCGGTTGATCATGTCGCCCGCATTGCGCGTCGCATTGTCCATCGCGGTCATGCGGCTGCCCTGTTCGGACGCGGCATTCTCGAGCAGCGCGCGGAAGATCTGGATCGCGACGTTGCGTGGCAGCAGATCAGCCAGGATCGACTCTTCGTCGGGCTCGTATTCGACTGCGGCGCCGCCATCGTCGACAGGCGCGGCGTTCAGGTCGATCGCCACCGGGATGATCTGCCGGCCGGTGGGCTCCTGCACCAGCGCAGACTGGAAGCGCGCGTAGAACAGATGCGCCACGTCGAACTCGCCCGCCTCGAAGCGCGCAATCACATCGTCAGCAACCGCGCGGGCATCAGCGAAAGCGACCGTCTTGATGTGACCCATCTCATGGTCGTTGGCGATCAGGCCCGGGTAGAAGCGCTTGAGCACGCGGCCCTTCTTGCCGGCGATATAGAACTTCACCGACTTGCCGTCCTGGATCAGCTCCTCGGCCTTGCGGCGCGCGGCTCGGACGATGTTCGAGTTGAACGCGCCGGCGAGGCCGCGCTCGGACGTCGCGACGATCAGCAGGTGGTTCTGGTCCTTCCCGGTGCCGGCAAGCAGCTTCGGCGAGGATTCGCTGACGCTCACCTTGGCGGCGAGGCTCGCCATCACCTTTTCGAGCCGCTCGGCATAGGGGCGACCGGCGACCGCCGCCTCCTGCGCCCGGCGCAGCTTCGCGGCGGCGACCATCTTCATCGCCTTGGTGATCTTCTGCGTCGACTTCACCGAGCCGATGCGGATCTTCAATGCCTTGAGGCTGGCCATCTGGCGCCCTTACTTAAGCGAAGGTCTTGGCGAAGGCGTCGAGCGCAGCCTT
>NZ_JAQGLC010000171.1 GCF_028293085.1 Sphingomonas bacterium | reverse complement strand
CTCAAGGAAGATTTCGCGGATCGCGACGCCGTGCTGATCGGCGCCTCGACCGACACCGCGCACGTCCATCTGGCGTGGCGCAAGTCGGATCCGGATCTGGCGGCGGCCGATTTCCCGTGGCTCGCCGACAATGGCGCGGTGCTGGCGTCGCAGCTCGGCATTCTCGACGCAAACGAGCATGTCGCCTATCGCGCGACCTTCATCATCGACCCGGACAATGTGATCCAGGCGGTGCAGGTCAACGGCCTGAACGTCGGCCGCAACCCCGCCGAGACGCTCCGCGTCCTCGACGCGCTGCAGACCGACGAGCTCTGCCCGTGCAACTGGAACAAGGGCGACGACGTCCTGAAGATCGCGGCGTAACGCCCAATTCCCCTCCCGCCTGCGGGAGGGGCTAGGCGAGGGCGTGTCCCGTCGGGCGCGCCCTCGCTCCTTTACAGGCCCTCCCCCGACCCCTCCCGTGAACGGGGGGAGAAAGAAGAGACATGTCGCTCAAGGAATTCGCGGGCACCTTGCCCGATTTCGCCAAGGACATTCGGCTGAACGTCGGTTCGCTGCTCAACGAGGCGCATCTGCCTGATCAGCAGAAATACGGCCTGCTGCTCACCTGCGCGCACGGGTCGGGCTACAAGCCGCTGGTCGACGCGACCGAGGCGGAGGTCGAGGGCAAGCTCTCCCCCGAGGCGGCCAATGCGGCGCGCGCGGCGGCGGCGGTGATGGCGATGAACAATGTCTACTACCGCTTCACCCACCTCGCCGGGAACCAGGAATATCGCAACATGCCGGCCAGGCTGCGCATGAACGTGATCGGCGCGCCCGGCATCGACAAGGTCGATTTCGAGCTGTTCAGCCTCGCTGTCAGCGCGATGAACGGCTGCGGCATGTGCATCGACGCGCACGAGAATGTGCTGAAAAAGGCCGGCACCTCGGCCGAGGCGATCCAGACCGCCGTGCGCATCGGCGCGGTGATGAAGGCCGTCGCCACGGTCCATGCAGCGGTGAACTGACACTTCCTTCTCCCCTCCCGCTTGCGGGAGGGACAGGGGTGGGCTCGCGCTCTCCCCAAATGTGGCGCCCGTGGAAGCCGGGCGCCCACCCCCGGCCCCTCCCGCAAGCGGGAGGGGAGCAGCTAAGTTATTTCGAGAGCGCCGACCAGATCGTATAGGCGCTGGTCACCGTCAGCAGCACCCCGACCATCGCCATCAGCAGCCGCGCCGGCACCCGCTTTGCCAGCAGGCCGCCGAACGGCGCGGCGATCAGCCCACCGATCAGCAGGCCGACGGTCTGCAGCGTGAAGGCGGCAAAGCCCATCGTTGCAATGAAGGTCGCCGAGATCGTCGCGGTCAGGAAGAACTCGGACGTGTTGACCGTCCCGATCGTGCTGCGCGGGCTCGCCCCTTGGACCAGCAGGTTGGAGGTCACCACCGGCCCCCAGCCGCCGCCGCCCGCCGCATCGAGAAAGCCGCCAACGAAGCCGAGCGGTTCGATGATCTTCGGCTCGCGCGGCTCGACCCTGCCCCGCCAGGCGCGGTACAGCAGGTACAGGCCGATCGAGGCGAGATAGGCCATCACGAAGGGCTTCGCGACCGAGGCGTCGATGCTGCTCAGCACATAGGCGCCGAGCACGCCGCCGATCACGCCGGGAATGACCAGCCGGCGGAACAGCCGCCAGTTGACGTTCTTGTGAAAGATATGGCTGGCGCCCGACGCGGCGGTGGTGAAGGTTTCGACCGCATGGACGCTGGCCGAAGCGACCGCGGGGGACAGGCCGAGAAAGCTCACCAGCAAGGTGTTGTTGATCACCCCGAACGCCATGCCGAGCGCGCCGTCGATCATCTGGGCGGCGAAGCCGACCACAATGAAGGGCAGCACGGCCTCGAGGGTCGCGAGCGAAACATCGAACATCAGGCAATCTCTCCGCGACCGATTTGTGCCGAAATCGCCTGTCCGGGTAAATCCTACAAGCAAGATAGGGTTTATGCCCGCGAAGTTAGCGACAGGACGGTCCTTTAATTCGCCGGATTGAACGCCTAAATACGGGCGCTAGAAAAGGGGATACGAGATGATGGAGCGGATGATCGCCTATCTCGATTCGATCAAGGCGCGCGATCCCGCGCCACGGTCCCGGTTGGAGATCCTGACCTATCCGGGGGTGTGGGCGCTGTTCTGGCACCGCCTCGCGCACCGGCTTTACGGCGCGCGGCTCTATTTCCTCGCCAGGCTGGTCAATCATTTCTCGCGCGCCTGGACGGCGATCGACATCCACCCCGGTGCGAAGATCGGCCGTAACTTCTTCATCGATCACGGCTTCGTCGTAATCGGCGAGACGGCGGAGATCGGCGACAACGTCACGATCTATCAATGCGTCACGCTCGGCGGCACCAGCCCCGACAATGGCGTCGCGGGCAAGCGCCATCCGACCATCCTCGACGGCGCGATCATCGGATCGGGCGCGCAGGTGCTCGGGCCGATCACCGTCGGCGAGGGTGCGCGCATCGGCGCCAATGCCGTGGTCACGCGCGACGTGCCCGAAGGCGCGGTGATGGTCGGCATCCCGGCACGCGCGACGATGGTCGAGGGCGGGCAGAAGACGCCCGGCTTCCTCGCTTATGGCACGCCGTGCAGCGAGATGTTCGATCCCCAGACGCAGAAGGTGGAACTGCTCCGCTGCGAACTCGAGACGATGCGCAAACGTCTCGACGCGCTGCTGGCCGAGCAGGAGCCGAAACGAGAGGGCGTGCGTGATCGTGCCTGACGGCTTCGCGGCTGGAGCCTGATGGGCACCGTAACCCCGTTCCCCTCGCTGCAGGGGCGCCCGAGCCAGGTCGGTTTCGAGCGCATCGAGCTTACCCGAATCCTCGATCTCTACGGCCGCATGGTCTCCGCCGGCCATTGGCGCGATTACGCGATCGAACTGGGTCGCGACGCCGCGGTGTTCGCCGCCTTTCGCCGCGCCGCCGAGCGGCCCGAATTCCGGATCGAGAAACAGCCGGCGCTCCGCAACCGCCAGGGCATGTGGGCGCTCATCAACGAGGCCGGGGTGGTATTGAAGCGCGGGCATGAGCTTGCGCCGGTCCTCGCGCCGATCGAGCGCCGGCTGATGAAGCTCGTCGACCAATAAAAAGCCCCCGACAGCCTGGGCTGCCGGGGGCAGGGTCCGCTTGCGCGGATTCGTGGATCAGGCGGTGACCATCGCCCCGACCGGCGGCAGGCGTTCGCCGAGGCCGCCGAGCAGGCCGACCACCATACGGCGCATCGGATGCCAGAAAGCCGAGAGCGTCAGCAGCGCGGAGCCGATCACCAGCGCGGTGAAGGCCCAGGCCAGCTCGACCGCGCCCGCCGTATGGAACAGCGAGTACATGGCGAACAGGACATAGGCGAGGCTGGAGACGAGCAGCGCGCGGCGGTCCACCGCCAGCGCGACGAAGGCGAAGACGAGGTAGAGCACGAGCACGATCGCCGCGGTGTCGAGCGTGATGTTCTCGTTGAACACGCCGAGCATCTGGAACACCGGATGCGCGATCAGGGGCGCGGCGGCGAGATGCAGCCAGAAAGCCACATCCGAGCGACGCGTGCGACGCTCGCGATCGGACATGTCCCACCACATGGCGAGGGCAAAGACGGCGACACCGCCGACCAGCAGGATCGGATAGATCGAATCCTTCGCCGCCGGGATCGCCGCGAGCGTCACCGCCACAGCGACGCCGACCAGCGCGGCAGCGCCGGCCGCGACGGTGATCGGCACCATGAAGCGTTTCCAGTGCAGCCAGGCCGCGCCCGCCGAAACGAGCCCGATGCCCGCGCCGATCAGCGCGTTGGTGCGATCCGAGAAGTCGGGATCCAGCTCGACCAGCACGCCGATGATCGTCGCCGCGACGCCGCCGACAAAGGCGACGAGGAGCAGGATGCTCGGCAGGGCCATGCGACGCTGCCTGGTGAAATATTCCGCGAGCCCCCACGCGGCGATGGCGACGAACGCGCCGGCGAGCGGCGTGGTGATCGACTTGCCGATCCAGGCCAGCGCGACGAGCACGAGGCCGACGGCGATCGAGACGAAGATGTCGTTGAAACCGCTGAGAAGCTTGAAATGCTCCTCGTCCACCGCCGGCGCGGCGTGGGTTGTGGCAACATGGTTGCGCAGGGCAGCGGCGGCCTCGCGGGAGATGGCCCCCGCCGCCACTGCGTCATCAAGGTCGCTTTCGCTGTACATGGCATTCCTCCTGTTTGTTGGGGAAGGAATATCATGAGTGTATTGCCATTGCAATACACCAAGACAGCGTCAGCCGCCCTGCAGCTTCTTCAGGATCAACATCGTCTGGTCGGCGCCCGATTGCGGGGTCAGCTCGCCGGTGCGATCGACGATCTCCGCCCAGTGCGCGGCAATGCCTTCCGGGCTCAAATCGTCGCCGGTGAGCAACTTGCCCTGAGTCAGCGTGACATAGGCCGCCTGAAACACGCCGGCGCCCGCGCCGACGATCATGTTGGTCGGCGCGTCTTCGGAAACGAGGTAGAGCGCGGCGGGGACGACCTTCTCCGGCGCGAACGCCTTGAACCCCTCGGCCGGGAACAGGTCCTCGGTCATGCGGGTGCCGGCGACGGGCGCGATCGTGTTGACCTTGATGTTGTGCTTCGCGCCTTCGAGATAGAGCGTCTTGGCGAGACCCGCGAGGCCCAGTTTCGCCGCGCCGTAATTCGCCTGGCCGAAATTGCCGTACAGGCCGGTCGACGAGGCGGTCATCAGGATGCGGCCGTAATTCTGCTCGCGCATCGTCTCCCATGCCGCCTTGGTGACATTGGCGGAGCCGATCAGGTGGACCTTGACGACGAACTCGAAATCGACCGGCTCCATCTTCGCGAAGCTCTTGTCGCGCAACACGCCGGCATTGTTGATCAGGACATGGACGCCGCCCCATTTCTCCTTCGTCTTGGCGACCAGCTCGACCATATGGTCGTACTCGGTGACGCTGCCGCCGTCGGACATCGCTTCGCCGCCCGCTGCCTCGATCTCCTCGACCACCTTCAGCGCGGCATCGGAATGGCCGGTGCCGTCGCGCGCGCCGCCGAGATCGTTGACCACGACTTTCGCGCCGCGCTTCGCCAGCTCCAGCGCGTAAGCGCGGCCCAAGCCGCCGCCGGCGCCGGTGACGATCGCGACGCGGTCCTTGAAACTGATGGTCATGTCGGGCGCTCCTGAATAGCTGGAGCGCTTCCTATTCTATCATGCCGCCAAGGCAAGGGCGGGCGCTCCCGGATCGCCCGCCTCGCGCCTCATTTGCCGCCGCGCTGCATGCAATTGTCGAACTGGCCGCGCTTGCAGATCGGATAATGCGCGAGTGGCGGCGGCGGGGGAAAGGCCTGGTCCGGCGGGGGCGCCTGGACAAAGGTTGGCTTGACGCCCGGCGTCGCCGGTCCGGACATTGCCGGCTGGGCGGGTTGATAGCCGCCGACAGGATCAGGGGCGGTCGCGTCGGTGGGCTGGGCGGCCGGAGCCGCCTGCGGCGCGGGTGTTTCCTGCGCCATCGCCGGCATGGTGGCCGCAAGGGCGGCCAGAAGGATCAGTTTCATCGAAAATCTCCTGCGTTACTTCGGCGAATTGCGCTCGAGGCAATTGTCGAACTGGCCGCGCTTGCAGATCGGATAATGCGCAAGCGGCGGCGGGGCGGGGAAGGCCTGGTCCGGTGGTGGCGCCTGCACGAAGGTCGGTTTCACGCCGGGCGTCGGCGGGCCGGACATGGCGGGTTGTGCCGGCTGATAGCCGCCAGCCGGATCGGGCGCGGTGGCGTCCGTCGTCTGGGGCGTCGTCTGCGGTGCGGGCGTTTCCTGCGCCAGTGCCGGCATCGCGACCGCCAATGCGGCCAAGAGGATCAACTTCATGGGAGTCTCCTGCTTTTCACGCGCAGGCTTTCGCCGCGCCCGCCCCAAACGCGCGGGGGGCCGCATTGCTCCCTTGTTTCGCAGCCGATTCGAGGTCCGAGATTTTCCAGTGACGGTTGGTGGCGAGCGCCACGTCCTGATTCGACATTGCCGCGGAAGATGCCAGCGTCGAACCGGTCGGATCGCTCCGCAGGATCCGCCTTCTACGCCCCCGAATCGAGCGCGTAGCCGGCCGAGCGCACCGTGCGGATGATGTCGGGCCGGTTGGTGCCGTTGATCGCCTTGCGCAGCCGCCGGATATGGACGTCGACGGTGCGCGATTCGATGTCTGAATCATGTCCCCACACCGCGTCGAGCAGTCGCTCGCGCGAAAAGACCCAGCCGGGATGCTCGAGGAAATGCTTGAGCAGCCGGAACTCGGTCGGCCCGAGCGGCACGACCTCGCCCGCGCGGCGGACCTTGTGGCCGACCGTATCCATCTCGACATCGCCGTAGGTGAGCTGCTCGCCCGCCAGCGCCGGGCGCACCCGGCGCAGCACCGCGCCGACTCGCGCCACCAGTTCGCGTGGCGAGAAGGGCTTGGTCACATAATCGTCCGCGCCGGTTTCCAGCCCGCGCACGCGATCTTCCTCTTCGCCGCGTGCGGTGAGCATGATGATCGGCACGTTAGCCGTCTCGGGCATGCGCCGCAGCCGGCGGCAGACCTCGATCCCCGACAGCCCCTCGACCATCCAGTCGAGCAGGACGATATCGGGGGTCTGCTCCTTGGCGAGCAGCAACGCCTCCTCGCCGTCCGGGGTCTGCTTGACCTCGAAATCCTCGCGCTTGAAATGATAGACGAGCAGTTCGGCAAGCGCCGCATCGTCTTCAACTAAAAGCATTTTTGCTCGGGCCATCGATCTACTCCTCAGCTCGTCGCAGGGGCGCCGCGGTCACGCTCGGCCATGTGGGTGCCGGTCGCGGCATAATAGACCATTTCCGCAACATTGGTCGCATGATCCCCGACCCGTTCCAGATTCTTCGCGATGAACAACAGATGGGCGACCTGGCCGATGGTCTTCGGATTCTCCATCATATGCGTGACGAGCACCCGGAACAGGCTGTTATAATAATCGTCCACGGCGCGGTCGCGGGCGCACACGTCGATCGCCGCCTCGGCGTCGCGTGCGGCAAAGGCGTCGAGCACGTCATGCACCAGCTCCGCAGCCAGCCGTGCCATCGCCGGCAGCACCGCGAGCGGCTTGATCTCGCCATGGCTGTCGATCGACGGCACGCGCCGGGCGATATTCTTCGCATAATCGCCGATGCGCTCGACGACGCTGGCGATCTTGAGCGCGGCGACCACCTCGCGCAGGTCGATATCCACCGGCGCGCGCTGTGAGATGATCCGCACTGCCAGCTCTTCGACCTGCTTTTCCAGCGCGTCGATCTTCTTGTCCTCGGCGACGATCCGCTCCGCGGCCGCGAGATCGTGGCGTTGCAGCGCCTCGATCGCCTCGGCGATGGCGCGCTCGGCGAGTCCGCCCATCTGAGCGATCAGGCCGCGCAATTCGCCGATATCGACGTCGAAGCCCCTGGCGCGGTGTTCGTTCACTGATCAACCTCATATGTCGCGGCGGCCGATAGTCGGGAATCGGGCCGCGGCGCTCCAGCCCTGTGTGTCAGCGGCGTTACCGTTTGATGACATCGGCCCCATAAGGCGGCAGCATCACCGTGATTGTCGTCCCCTTGCCGAGGGTGCTCGCGATATCGAGCCGCCCGCGGTGCCGCTCCACGATGTGCTTCACGATCGCGAGCCCCAGGCCGGTACCGCCGGCCGCGCGGCTCCGTCCTGCATCGGCGCGGTAGAAGCGCTCGGTCAGCCTGGGGATATGCTCCGGAGCAATGCCTTCGCCCTCGTCGGAGACGGAGATTCCCACCGCGCCGCTCGGGTCATGCCAGAGCCGTACCGCGACGGGAGCACCGGCATGGCCGTATTTGATCGCATTGCCGATCAGATTGTGCAGCATCTGGCTCAGCTGCGCCCGGTCGCCCGAGACGTGTGCAACGTCCGTCGCGAGATCGAGCGCGAGCGAATTTCCGCGCAGCTCGCTGCATACCTCGGTGATCAGCGCGCCAAGATCGATCTCGTCGTGCAACGGCCGGTATTTCTCCGCTTCGATCCGGCTCAGCGAGATCAGGTCTTCGACCAGCCGCTGCATCCGCCGCGATTCGTCGAACATGATCTTGAGGAAGCGCCCGCGCAGATCCGCATCGGCGCCGGCGTTCTCGTCGCTGAGCGTCTCGATATAGCCGAGGATCGAGGCGAGCGGCGTGCGCAGCTCGTGGCTGGCATTGGCGACGAAATCCACCCGCATCCGCTCGGCGGCATCCTGGCCGGTGCGATCGATCAGGTGGACGATGCGCTGTCCGCCCGCGGCCTGCGCGACATGCATCTCCCAATGCTGGTCGAGCGCGCCCAGCCCGACAAGGTCGATCGGCCTGTCTTGCGGCAACGCGCCGCCGGTCAGCGCCTCCGCGGCGGCAGGGTGGCGGATCGCCAGCCGCACATCTTCGCCCAGGATATAGCCGCCGAGGAGCTTGCGCGCGGCCGCATTGGCGTGGGTGACGCGGCCCTCGGCCACGATCAGCACGGGCTCCACGATCCCCTCGATCACCACCTCGGCGGTGAGGGATCCGGCCGACTCGATTGGATACAGAACGGAGGTCTCCATGGCCGCCGCCCTAGCCCATTCGTCCTTAATCGGGCCAGCCTTGCTTGCCTGTCATTTGCGAATGTGAAAGGGCTGGGACGGTAGAGGGCATAAGATGAGCGACGACAGCCAGGATATTACGCCCCCCGAGGGCACGACCCGCCGCCGCGCGCTGATGCTCGGCGCGGTGGGTGCGACCGCGATCGTCTCGATCCGGCCGGCGCTGGCGCAGACCGCCGCTTCCGTCGTGACCTGCGAGATACCCGTGCCCGATCCGGGCCGCGCGGGGAGCTATATCGCCGCCGACGGCACGCTTGTGCCCGCCGGCACGCCCGGCGCCTTCGCGCCCGCGGGCAAGGCGTTCAAGGGCGGGGACGTGAAGACCGCGCTCGGCGGCGGGCAGCTGCCCGGCACGAGCTACGACCAGAGCCGCGCCTACACCAATTACATCCGCCGCCTGCAATCGGGAACGAGCGGCTTCACCTGCTTCGCCTCGCTGCAGATGCCCCGCGGCTGAGATCTTGCCCCTGTATCGGATGGCGCGGCCGGAGAGCCTGCGCATCGTCCATCTCGACACCTTCCTCGCCGTCTATCACCGCAGCTCGGGGATCACTCATCTGATCACCGCGCCCGCACCCGAGATCATGGCGACGCTCGGCGAAGCGGGCATGACCTTCGCCGCGCTGAGCGACCGTCTCGCTGCCGACTATGAACTCGGCGATCTCGACGACGCCGCGCTGGCTGCGCGGCTCGACGAACTGGTCGCGGCCGGACTGGTCTCGATCGCATGAGGCATGTCTTCTCCGTCAGGATCGGCCCCATAGGCTTTCGCATCGGATCGGACTGGCGCGCGCCGATCGCGCAGATGGAATCGCTCTACGCGGATTACCCCAAGCCGCATGACGGCGTGCCCGACTTCAACGTCCGCCTGTTCGCGGCGCGGCCGTGGCGGCGCTTCCTTCGGCCATCGGTGATGATCGGCGGCGATTTCGTTTTGCCCGAAGCCGCGCCGTTGCCGCTCGCGCAAGGGCTGCTCGCGGCCGAGATGGGGATGAACCTCCAGATGGCGCTCGGCCAGCGGCGCTATCTGCTGCTCCACGCCTCGGTGGTCGAGCGCGACGGGCGGGCGCTGGTGATGACGGGCATTTCGGGTGCGGGCAAATCGACGCTCGCCGCGCTCCTCGGCGCGCGCGGCTGGCGGCTGATGGGCGACGAATTCGCGCTGGTCGATCCCGAAACCGGACTGATTCACGCCTTTCCTCGGCTCGTGAGCCTGAAGAACGAAGCGATCGGGGTCGTCGAGCGCGCGGTGCCCGAGGGGAGTTTCGGGAGGCTGCTGGCGGGTACGCCCAAGGGCGATATCCGCCACCTCGTGCCGAACGCCACGGCGGTGAGCGCGATGGACGCCACTGCCGCGCCCGCGCTCGTCCTGTTCCCGCGCTTCGGCTTCGAAGCGGCGGCCCGCGACGTCGCGCCGAGCGAGGTATTCGTCCGGCTCACCCAGGCATCGACCAATTATGTCGCGCTGGGCGAACGCGGCTTCGACGCGCTGACCCGGATCGTGAAGGCCGTGCCGGCGCGCGCGATCGACTATCCCGACACCGACAGCGCCGTCGCGCAAGTCGAGGCCCTGTGGGCGGCGCTGTGAAGGACGGCTGGCTGCTCGCCCGGGCACTCCGCACGCCGGGCAATACGCTCGCGCTCGACGCGGGGGGGTGGACCGCGCTGATCGCGATGGCGCGCGCCGAACAGATGATCGGCACGCTTGCCTATCGGCTCGAGGGGCTGGCGGTGCCCTATAGCGTGGCGCGCCTGCTCGCCGATGCCCGCGCATCGGCCGCACAGGGGCGGATCGCCGCCTTGTGGGAGGCCGAGGCCGCACGGCGCGCGCTCGCGCCGCTCGGCGTGCCGATGGTGCTGCTCAAGGGCACCGCGTTCGTCGCGGCCGACCTGCAGGCGGGGCAGGGGCGCTCGATCGGCGATCTCGACATCCTCGTGCCGCGCGACAGCCTCGACGCGGTGGAGGCGGCGTTGCTCGGCGCCGGATGGGAATGGGTGAAGCCCGATCCCTACGACGACGACTATTACCGCCGCTGGATGCACGAGCTGCCCCCGCTGATCCACCGCGAGCGCGACCGGATGATCGACGTCCACCACACCATCCTGCCGCTCACCGCGCGGATCACGCCCGATGCGGCGGGCCTGCTGGCGGCGAGCGTCGCGGTGGAGAACGGCCTGCGCGTGCTCGCGCCCAACGACATGCTGGTCCACGCCGCGGCGCATCTGTTTGCCGATGGCGATCTGGCCGGCGGCATGCGCAACCTGTGGGACGTGCACTGCCTCGTCGCCGAGTTCGGTACCCGGCATCTCGATGAGCGCGCCGCGCATCACGGGCTCTCCCGCGAGATCGCTCGCGCCGTGCGGCTCGCTTCGGCGCTGTACGGTGATGGCGCGGCCTTGACCCCGGCCGACCACGCCTATCTCCGCCGCCTGACCGCGCGCGACGGCTGGGGCAGGGCGACCCGCCCGGTCACGCGCCTCGGTTTCTATGTCCGCTCGCACTGGCTGCGCATGCCGCCCGCGATGCTGGCGCGTCATCTGTGGACCAAGTGGCGGAAGTCCCCGGCAAAAAGCTGATTGTCTCGGGCCGCCCGATGCTCCAGCATCGGCGCCTGCCCGGGGGAGATCGCGCGATGAGGAAATTGCTGGCTGCGGCGTTGCTGTTTGGTCTGGGCGGCTGTTCGATGGGTGCCGACCTTCCTGTCGCGGACCAGGCCGTGACGCGCTTCCACAAGATGCTCGATGCCGGCCAGAACGCGCAGATCTACCAGGAATCGGCGTCGGAAATGAAGAACGCGGCGCCCGAAGCGAAGCTCAGCGCCCTTTTGGCCGCCGTCCATCGCAAGCTCGGCACGGTGACCAAGGCGACGCGGCAAGGCTTCAACGACCAGATGAACACGGGTGGTCATTACATCACGATGACCTATGCCACGAGCTACACCCGTGGCGACGCGGTTGAGACCTTTGTCTACAAGATCAGCGACGGAAAGGCCGCGCTGGTCGGCTACAACATCAATTCGGACGCGCTGATCGTCAACTAGCCGAGGCGATCAGGCGAGGGATCCAAGCCGCTCCAGCGCGGGGATCAGCTCGTCATAGCGGTCGATCACCGCATCGGCGTCGAGTGCCTCGACCGGTTGCAACAGGAAGCCGAAGCTGACCGCGATATTCGGGATACCGGCGTTCTTGGCCGCCTGGATGTCGTAGATCGAATCGCCGACGAACGCTGCGCGGCCGCCGCCGCAGCGCCGGATCATCTCGTCGATCGGCGCGCGGTGGGGCTTGGCGAAGCCCTTGCCCATCGTGTCGCCGCCGATCAGCGCGTCGAAGCGGTCGCGCAGGTTCAGCTCGTCCAGCAGCCGCTCCGCCAGATTCTCGAACTTGTTGGTCACGATGGCGGTCTTCACGCCTCGCGCCCGGAGCGCGTCGATCGCCTCGACCGCGCCGGGGAATGGGCGCGTCTCGACCGCGATGTGCGCTTCGTAATAAGCCAGCAACAGCTTGTAGAGTCGGCGGAACTCCTCCTCGGTGCAGCCGCCGGTCGCCGCCAGGGTCAGTTCCAGCATGTGCTTGGCACCGCCGCCGACCATCGGTGTCACCTCGGCGATGGTCAGGGGTGTGCGGCCGGCTTCGGCCAGGGCATGGTTCACCGCGGCGGTCAGATCCCCGATCGTGTCGAGGAAGGTGCCGTCGAGGTCGAAACCGACGATATCGAATGAAAACTTCGTCATGATGATCGTGCCTGCCAGCAGCGCTATGGAAATGGCAAGACTTACGTGGCAGGGCCACCTCCTGTGGGAGGCCCCATGTCCAATCGAGCGTTAGCCGCGATCATCCTTGCCGCCGGCAAGGGCACGCGCATGAAATCAGACCTGCACAAGGTGCTCCACCCGATCGCCGGTCGGCCGATGCTGCTGCATCTGATCGACAGCGTCGCGGCGCTGAAGCCCGAGCCCACCGTCGTCGTGACGGGCGCGGGGCGCGAGCAGGTTGAGGCGGCGGTCTCGCCGCTCGGCGTGATGACGGTGGTGCAGGGCGAGCAGCTCGGCACTGGCCACGCCGTGCACCAAGCCGAGGAAGCGATCGGCGGTTTCGCGGGCGACATCCTCATTCTGTACGGCGACGTGCCGCTGGTCACGACCGCGACGATGGCGCGGATGATCGAGCGGCTGCACGGCGCGGACGATCCGGCGACCGTGGTGCTCGGTTTCCGTCCCGCGGAGCCCGGCGCCTATGGCCGGGTGATCGCCGACGCTGGTGGCCGCATCGTGAAGATGGTTGAGTATAAGGACGCCTCGCCCGAGGAGCGCGCCGAGACCCTGTGCAATTCGGGACTGATGGCAGTGCGCGGCGAGGATCTGTTCGCGTTGCTCGCCCTGGTCGGCAACGAGAATGCCGCGGGGGAATTCTATCTGCCCGACATCGTCATGCTCGCGGCGAAGGACGGGCGGCGTTCGGCGGTGATCGAGACCGATGCGGCGGAGGTCGCCGGCGTGAACAGCCGTGGCGAGCTCGCCGGCGTCGAGGCGAGCTGGCAGCATGGCCGCCGCGCCCGCGCAATGGCCGAGGGCGCGACGCTGATCGCGCCCGAGACGGTATGGTTCGCCTTCGACACCCAGGTCGGCCGCGACGTGGTGATCGAGCCCAATGTCTTTTTCGGCCCGGGCGTCAGCATCGCCGACGGCGCGGTGATCCACGGCTTCAGCCATATCGAGGGCGCGACGATCGGCGCCAGGGCCGAGGTCGGCCCGTTCGCGCGGCTCCGGCCGGGCGCGGTGATGGGCGAGAAATCGAAGGTCGGCAATTTCGTCGAGATGAAGAAGGCCGTGCTCGGCCCCGGTGCGAAGGCGAACCATCTCACCTATCTCGGCGATGCGGAGATCGGCGCGGGCGCGAACATCGGCGCGGGCACGATCACCTGCAATTACGATGGCTATTTCAAGTACAGGACGATCATCGGCGAAGGCGCGTTCATCGGATCGAACAGTGCGTTGGTTGCGCCGGTCACGATCGGCGCAGGCGCGATGGTCGGCGCGGGATCGGTGATCACCGCCGATGTCGAGGCCGACGCGCTGGCGATCGCGCGCGGCAAGCAGGAAGTACGGCCGGGCAGGGCGAAGCGCTTCCGCGAGGTGATGGCGGCGAAGAAGGCCGCGACGAAGAAATAGCCGGCGTGCCGGCGACGGAGATGAATAGATGTGCGGAATTGTCGGTATCCTGGGCACTGGCCCCGTCGCTGATCGGCTGCTCGACGGCCTGAAACGCCTCGAATATCGCGGCTATGATTCGGCGGGCATCTGCACCGTCCATGATGGCCAGTTCGATCGCAGGCGGGCGCCGGGCAAGCTGGTCAACCTGGCCGCGGAGCTTTCCAGGGATCCGCTGCCAGGCGATAGCGGCATCGCTCATACGCGCTGGGCGACGCACGGCGCGCCGACCGTCGACAATGCCCATCCGCATATCGTCGGCGACGTGGTGCTGGTCCACAACGGCATCATCGAGAATTTCAAGCCGCTCCGCGACGAGCTGATCGCCGAGGGCCGCGAGTTCAAGAGCCAGACCGATACCGAGGTGGTCGCGCATCTGATCGACCGCGAGCTGAGCCGCGGCTTCGCCCCGCGCGAGGCGGTGGCGAACGTGCTGCCGCGCCTCCACGGCGCCTTCGCGCTCGGCGTGATGTTCAAGTCGGATCCCGACCTGCTGATCGGCGCCCGGCTCGGTGCGCCGCTCACCGTCGGCTATGGCGACGGCGAGAATTATCTCGGCTCGGACGCCCTTGCGCTCGCGCCGCTGACGCAGCGTATCGCCTATCTCGAGGAGGGCGACTGGGCCGTCATCAAGCGCGCCGGCGTGCAGGTCTATGACCGCGACAACAACCCGGTCGAGCGGCCGATCGTCAATTCGGGCGCCTCGGGCCAGCTGATGGACAAGGGCAATCACCGCCACTTCATGCTCAAGGAGATTTACGAGCAGCCGGTGGTCGTGGCGCAGACGCTGCGCTCCTATCTCCGCCCGCTCGAGGAGATGGTCGCGCTCCCGGACATGGAGTTCGATCTCGGCTCGGTCGAGCGAGTCGCGATCGTCGCCTGCGGCACCGCTTCCTATGTCGGGATGATCGGCAAATACTGGATCGAGCAGTTCGCGCGCATCCAGGTCGAGGTCGATGTCGCGTCCGAGTTCCGCTACCGCGACCCGGTCCTCACCCCCAACATGCTCGGCATCGTCATCTCGCAATCGGGCGAGACCGCGGATACGCTCGCCGCGCTCCGCCACATGAAGGCGGCGGGGCTGACCACGGCGGGGATCATCAACGTGCCGACCAGCTCGATGGCGCGCGAGGTCGATCTGCTGCTGCCGACTCATGCCGGGCCCGAGATCGGCGTTGCCTCGACCAAGGCCTTTACCTGCCAGCTCGCGGTGATGGCGGCGCTGTCGATCAACCTGGCGCGTGCCAAGGGCAAGCTCACTCATGAGATGGAGCGCGAGATCGTCGGCCATTTGCGCGCGGTGCCCGAGGCGATGAGCCACGCGCTCGCGCATGACGAGGAGATCGAGGCGATGGCGCCGAAGATCGCGGCGGCGCGTGACGTGCTCTATCTCGGGCGCGGGCCGGATTATCCGATGGCGCTTGAAGGGGCACTGAAACTCAAGGAAATCAGCTACATTCACGCCGAAGGTTATGCGTCGGGCGAGATGAAGCACGGACCGATCGCGCTGATCGACGATCAGGTCCCGTTGATCGTGATCGCCCCCTCCGGCCCGCTGTTCGACAAGACCGTCAGCAACATGCAGGAGGCCCAGGCGCGGGGCGCGCAGGTGGTGCTGATCTCCGACGCCGACGGCATCGCCCAGGCCGGCGAGAACACCATTGCGACGATCGAAATGCCCAAGGTCCACCCGTTGATCGCGCCGCTCGTCTATGCGGTGCCGGTGCAGTTGCTGGCCTATCATGTGGCGGTCTTCAAGGGCACGGACGTCGACCAGCCACGCAACCTCGCCAAGAGCGTGACGGTCGAATAGGTGCCTCGCCAAATTCCCAGCCTTGCACTGCGCAACCGGCCGAGACGGCTTCGCCCTACAGAGCTTTGATCGTGTGTAGCCACTTCTCCACGAGCTGCGGCCATTCCGTCGTGATCACGAATGGCGTCGGGCGCAGGCCGAAGGCATGGCCTCCCTCTGCATAGAGATGCATCTCGACCGGCACCTTGGCGTCGCGCAGCGCCAGGGCATAGACGATCGAATTGTGCACGTCGTCGACGGGATCGTTCATGCTCTGAAGAAGAAAGGTCGGCGGCGCATCGCGGCTGATCGCGTTCCAGGGGGATAGGCCAACGCCCTGTCCCGACCAGAGATGTCCCGGGTAGAGCGCGATGGCGAAGTCGGGGCGCGAGGGCTCGCGATCGGCTGCGTCCACGGGCGTGTAGGTGCGGCTGTCCGCATTGCTGATCGCCGCGACCAGGTGCCCGCCGGCCGAAAAGCCGATCACGCCGATCTTGTGCGGATCGATGTCCAGCGCCGTCGCGCGCTGGCGGATCAATCCCATGGCGCGCTGTGCATCCTGCAGCGGCAGCTGCACGGCCGGCGGGTGCTCATGCTGCCGGTCCTTGTGCCAATCCTGCGGGACCCGATATTTCAGCAAGATGCAGGTCATGCCGGCTGCCGTGACCCAGTCGCAGATCTCGCTTCCTTCGAGATCGATTGCCAGAACCTCATATCCGCCACCCGGGAACACCATGATCGCGGCGCCCGTATTCCTGCCCTTGGGAGGGTAGATGGTCATGGTCGGCCTGGAGACATATCGCACGGCCGTCCAGGGACGGCCTGCGACGCCTTTGATGTTCACGACAGTGGTTTCGGGCAGGGCGGTTTCGGGGAGCTGGATCCGCAGCCCTTCCGGCCAAAGCGGGAGCTGGACCAGCCCCGCTGCAGGTTGCCATAGCCTGGCGCGAGCATCTTCGGCCTTCGTCAATGTGGCCGGACGGGGGGCGGGCCCGGGGACTGAAGCAGCCGACCCAGCCCGGCCTTGCCCGTTCTCGGCTCGCAAAGGGAGACGCGGTGCCTTCGTCGCGATCACAGCCGAACTTATACCAAACACCAGCGCAGCCGCCGACAGGCCCCACAATTTCATGCCACCCTCCCGAATATAGGCCCGCATCTTGAGATGCCGCGACGGCCGGGCGCAAATCATCATATCTCGACAGAGCCATCAGATTAGCTGATGTATCGAGGATGGATCGCGCCCAGCTTCCGCTCAATGCGCTGCGCGCCTTCGAAGCGGCCGCGCGCCACCTCAATTTCACCCGCGCGGCCATCGAACTGTGCGTCAGCCAGGGAGCCGTCAGCCAGCAGGTGGCGCAGCTCGAAGCGAGCCTGGGCATAAAGCTGTTCCGCCGGCTGCCGCGCGGGCTGGCGTTGACGGACGAAGGTCTGGCGCTGGTGCCGGTATTGGGCGACTCGTTCGATCGCATCGGCGCGACGCTCGACCGCTATGCCGATGGGAGACTGCGCGAGGTCCTCACGGTCGGCGCGGTCGGGACGTTCGCGGCGGGGTGGCTCTTGCGGCGCCTGGGCCGCTTCGCCGAGACGCATCCCCAGATCGACCTCAGGCTGATGACCAACAATAATCGCGTCGACCTTGCCGGGGAGGGACTCGATTACGCGATCCGGTTCGGCGACGGTGCGTGGCACGGCCTGCATGCAGAGCCGATCATGCCGGCGCCGCTCAGCCCGCTATGCGCGCCGGCCGTCGCGGCGAAGCTGCATAGCCCCCAGGCGCTCGCCGGCGAGACGCTGCTGCGCTCCTATCGCGCCGACGAATGGCCGCGCTGGTTCGAGGTCGCCGGCGTCGCGACGCCACCGCTGCGCGGACCGGTGTTCGACAGCTCGATGCCGATGGTCGCGGCGGCGATAGCCGGGCTGGGCGTCGCGTTGGCGCCGCCCTCGATGTTCTTCGACGATCTCGTGGCGGAGCGATTGGTCCAGCCCTTTTTGATCCAGGTCGATATCGGCAGCTATTGGCTGACTCGCCTGATGTCTCGCCACGAAACGCCGGCCATGCGGCACTTCGCGGACTGGATCAGCGATGAGGTCGAAACCGACGCCGGGCCTCGCAGCGGATGAATCGGGACGATGCCGCCTATCGCGCGCCGGCGTCCTAGAAGAACAGCTTCCGGATGCTCAGCCGCACCGTCCGGCCGAGCGGATCGAGATAGTCGGGCTGATAGCTGATCGGCGTCTCGCCGTTGGCGTCGGTCACGCGCTGCCGGCTGTCGAAGATGTTGCCGACGCTGAGCGTGATCCGGGTGCCGCGCATCCAGGGGTGTTTCTTGATCAGGTCCAGCTTTTGCCCGAGATCGGCGAACAGGCGAAAGTCGATCGTGCCGAGCCCCGAGAAATCGAGCGGCTCGGGCGCGCCCGGCGTCCCGCCGTTGACGCGCGTGCCGGTCTTGTAATTGCCCGAGAATCGGAAGCCGGTGCCGTTGTTGGTATAGCCCGCCTGGGCCTCGAACTCGTGGCGCGACTGGCCGCCGCTGCCGCCGATCGCGTCGCCGTTGAGCAGGTCGAGCCGCGGTCCGCCATTCTGCACCAGCACCTCGTCCGTGAAATGCCAGGTATGGTAGAAGGCGAATTGCAGCCGTCCGCCGCCTTGCCCGCCACCGCCGAAGCCGCCGCGACCCCCGCCGCCGCCGCCGCCGCCGAATCCGCCGCCACGACCGCCGAATCCGCCGCCAGGCCTGCCGCCACGCGCGCCGTCACCGGCCGGCGCGCCGCCTGCCGCCGTGGCAGCGCCATCCTGTCCGTTCGCGGCGGGCGCCCCGCCATTCTGGCCGCCGGCAGGCGGCGTGCCGCCATTCTGCGCGCTGCCGTCGGGCGTGGTGCCGTTGGCACCGCCGCGCCGCCGGAAGTCGCGCGGCAATTGCAGGCCGGCAAGCGGGTTGGGGCCCGTGCCGGCGCGGAACGCTTCCATTTCCTTCTGGATCTTCGATTTCAGCGGCTTGGAGAAATTGATTCCCCAGCGTAGCTCGGACCGGTCGCTTTCGGCGAAATTGATCGGCCGCATGTCGATCCGGGTGAGTGCCCCCGACGAATCACGGGTGAAACGGCTCGGGAAAGCCGCCTCGATCGCGGCGGTCGCGCTTGGAAAGGCGGCGATCGGATCGTCGGTGCGGCTGGTCACGTAGCTGGCGGTGAAGGTGAAATCCTTCTGCGACCAGGGCTTCAGGGTCAGGCCGATCTTGGTCACGTGATTATTGTCGGCGATCAGTCCCGGATTCCCGCCCGTCAGCGTCGTAACACTGGCCGTAGTACCCAGGATATAGTCGAACACGCGTACGTTCGGCGTGGTGATCACCGGATTGCCGAGTTGCTGCGGGCTCGGCGCCTGGTCCTGGTCGGTGTGCGAGGCGATGATGCGGATGGCGTCGATCGGCGCCCAGTTCGCGCCATAGCCGATCGTTTCCAGCGTGCCGAAGTCGGAGAAATGATCCTCGGCGATGTTGAAATTGCCCGAGAGCTTGCCGAGGAAGGGCAGGAAGTTGTTGTTCTTGCTCGCGATCGGCACGTCGATATTGACCTGCCCGTTGACGGTGCCGCGCGATACCGATCCGGCCTGAGTCAATGTGGCCCGGTAGGAGCGGGTGTCGAAACTGTTGGTGTCCGCACCCACCCGGATGCTGGTCGAGATGTCGCCCGCCGGCAGCTTGAACAGCGGCCCGTTGAACAGCGCGTCGAAGCCCGCCTCGTTTGACGTGGCATAGGCGCGGTTCGCCGGGCTCGCGCCCAGGCCGACAAGCGGCCCGAACGGGTTGGCGGTCGGATCGCCCGCGGTAATCCGCGCCTGGAAGGCGGTGGTATCGAGCCCCGTCTCGGTGAAGGTCTTGGTGTCGCTGTGATCGTAATTGGCGGTCAGCGACCAGCGCCATTTCGGGCTGATCGATCCGTTGAAGCTGGTGCCGAGATGCGCCGTGACCGCCGAATTCTGCTGCCGCAACGGTAGGTAGCCGGGAATCGCCCGATCGACCGTCACATCGGTGCCGAAAGGCGAGAAGGGATTGCCCGTCGGCACATCGAAGGCGACGCTCGGCAGGCCATTGGTGCTGATGCTGTCGGTGACCTCCAGCCGCCCGTTGATCGTCGCCGAGACATTGCCGAAGATCGGCCGCGCGTAAGAGGTGTTGGCGACGAAATCCCGGCTCGAGGGCAGCAGGGTGCGATAGGCACCCTGATCGGTCGCGTTCGCGACATTTTCCACGACATTGCCGCCGATTGCGAACGGGCTCGGCTGCGCTGTGATGTCGCGCTCGGACTCCGTCAGCGCAGAGTTCGCCTGATAGCTCATATGCACGTTGAAGCGGCCATCGCCGCGGATGTGGAGCAGATCGAGCTCGCCCTGCGCATTGTTGCGCCCGCCCGCGGTCGGCACCTTGTCGGCCAGCTCGACGGTGGTGGCGCGGAAGCGGCGGCGCAGAACGATGTTCACGACCTTCTGATCGGCGCGATAGCCATATTTGAGCGCGACCTCCTCGGGCAGGATGTCGACGCGGGCGATCGCCTCGGTCGGCATGTCGCGAATCTCGGAAAAGCTCGAGATGCGCTTGCCGTTGAGCAGCACCACGGGCGCGCCGCCGCTGCCGCGGCCGCTGGTGGTTTGCGGCGCCAGCTCGTTGAGCAGGTCTGAGACCGAGCTGACCCCGTAGGAGCGGATATCCGCCGGGCCGAGCTGTTGTTCGGGCGGGATGTCGCCGATCACCGCGCCGGGCAGGTTGCGCTGGCCCCGGACGATGATGTCGGGCTCGTCGGTATCCGACTGATCGTCCGTCTGTGTCTTGCTGGGGGCAGGGGCTGGCGCCGGAGCCGGAGCGGTCTGGGCGACCGCCATTGCCGGGATGCTGCCCGATGCCACCAGGATAAGGATGCCGATACGCCGCATAATCACTCCAACTCGAACACCGGGGCTCCCTAAACCCCATTTGTCGCAAGAATGTGCCGATCGGTACCTGACCCTGAGATTGACAGCGCTTGCGCGCGGGGCGGATAGCGACGCCATGCCAAACGCACCCCTGATCGCCGGGATCGAGCTCGGCGGCACCAAATGCATCTGCATCCTGGGGTCGGGGCCCGAAGATATCCGCGACGAGGTCCGGATTTCGACGACCACCCCGTATGAGACGCTGGCGGCGATCGAGGCGGTGCTCGATCGGTGGGTGGGCTTTGCCGCACTCGGCATTGCGAGCTTCGGCCCGGTCTCGATCGATCAGCGGGCCGAGAATCACGGCTTCATCACCGCGACCACCAAGCCGGGCTGGTCGAACACCGATGTCGGCCGCCGGCTCGCCCGCCACGCCGGCGTTCCGACGGGCTTCGACAGCGACGTCGCCGGCGCGGCGCTGGGCGAGGGGCGCTGGGGCGCCGCGCAGGATGTGACCAACCACGCTTATGTCACTGTCGGCACCGGGATCGGCGTCGGGCTGGTGATGAACGGCGAGCCGACCAACGGCCTGACCCACCCCGAGCTCGGCCATATCCGCCCGGTGCGCCTGGCGGGCGACGACTGGCCCGGTTCCTGCTCCTTCCATGGAGATTGCCTGGAAGGACTGGCATCAGGTCCGGCGATCAGGGCGCGCACCGGCAAGGGTGCCGAGACGCTGGCGGGGGACGATCCGGCCTGGGACGGCGTCGCCCATGCGCTGGCTCAATTGCTCCATACGCTGGTGCTGACTGGTATCCCGCGCCGCGTCGTGATGGGCGGCGGCGTAATGACGGGCACGCCGCATCTCTTCCCGCGAATCCGGCACAGGCTGATCGAAAGTCTCGGGGGATATGGTGCCGCGCCGGGGCTCTACCCGGTCGAGGCCTATGTAGTCCCCGCCGCGCTCGGCAACCAGGCGGGGCCGCTCGGCGCGATCGAGCTTGGCAGCCGGGCGCTTCGTCGCCCCGCAACAGCGTTTACGACGCTTTAACCGCATCCGCTTACGCCGTTGCAACGGGCAGACGCGCCCGCATGAGAAGAGGCGGTGCACTGTGACGCGTATCCTGATCGTCGACGACGAACCGGCCATGCATGATTCCTACCGGCGCAGCTTTGCGCCGGTGGTGAGCGCTGCCGGCGGTGCGCTCGACGCGATGGCTGCCGAACTGTTCGGCGACGACGATGTCCCGGCCGCTTCCGACGCCGCGATGGATTTCGAGCTGACCCATGCGATGCAGGGGCTGGACGGCGTCGCCGCGATCGAGGCGGCGATCCGCGACGGCAACCCATATGCGGTTGCCTTTATCGACGTGCGCATGCCGCCGGGCATCGACGGCAAGGAAACCGCGATCCGCATCCGCGCGCTCGATCCCGAAATCAATTTGGTGATCGTCACAGGCTATTCCGATTTCTCGCCGATCGAGATCAGCAAGGCCGCCGGCCCAGCCGACAAGATCTTCTACATCGCCAAGCCGTTCGAGGTTGCCGAGGTCACCCAGACCGCGACCGCGCTGGCGCATCGCTGGCAGGTCGACCGCGAGCTGGCCGCGACCCGCGCCGCGCTGGCCGAGAAGATCGTGATCCTGGAAGAGCAGGGCCTCGAGCTGGCCGCCAACGAGAGCAAGGCGGTCCATATCGCCAACCATGATTCGCTGACCGAGGCGCCCAACCGCCTCGCCTATCTCCGCACGCTCGCGGACAAGGTGCGCGGGTCGGAAGGCTTCGCCACCGCGATGATCGATCTCGATCGCTTCAAGCTGGTCAACGACACGCTCGGTCATCTCGCCGGCGACGAATTGCTCCGCCAGATTTGTGCGATTCTGCAGCAATGCGTTCCCGAGGGCGGCATGGTCGCGCGCCTTGGCGGCGACGAGTTCGGCCTGTTGTTCGATTCGCCCGGTGAGGAAGCCGCATGCATGGCGTGCGAGCGCCTGATCAAGGCCTGCTCGGCCAGCTTCAAGATCTTCGGCCATTCGGTCCAGGGCGGCGCGTCGGTCGGTCTCGTCTATGTCGATGCCGAAGACGAGAATGATCCGGTCGACGTGATGCGCCGCGCCGACCTTGCGCTCAACGCCGCCAAGCATTCGGGCCGCGGCGTGGTCCGTGCGTTCGACGAAAGCATGGACGAGAGCATCAAGTTCCGCCGCCGCATCGAGGGCGGCCTCAGCGAGTCGATCGAGAAGGGCGAACTCAGCCTCGTCTATCAGCCGATCATCGCGCGCGAAGGGCTGGAAGTCGTCGGTTTCGAGGCGCTGCTGCGCTGGAATACCGAGGAATTCGGCCCGATCAGCCCGGCTTTGTTCATTCCTATCGCCGAGGAATCGAACCTGATCCACGAGCTGGGCGACTGGGTACTCGGCGAATCGCTCCAGGTGCTGAAGCAATGGCCGGGCCAATATGTCTCGGTCAATTTCTCGCCGCGCCAGTTCCGCCGGCACAATTTCGTCGGCCACGTCCTGGAATGCGTCCAGCGCGCGGGCGTCGAGCCCAACCGCGTGCAGATCGAGATCACCGAAACGGCGATCTTCGACGATGCCGATCGCGCCGCCGACACGCTCTACAAGCTGCGCCAGATGGGTTTCCGCATCGCGCTCGACGATTTCGGCACGGGCTATTCGAGCCTCTACAATATTCGCAAGTTCGCGCTCGATTGCCTGAAGATCGACCGCAGCTTCATCGACGGCATGGGCCGCGAGCGCGAAAGTGCCGCGATCGTCCATTCGATCATCCACCTCGGCCGCGCGCTCGGGCTCGGGGTGATCGCGGAGGGCGTGGAGACCGAGGCACAGGTCCAGGTGCTCCGCATCGCCGGCGTGTCGCATATGCAGGGCTATTATTTCTCGCGCCCCGTCAGCGCCGATATCGCCCGCGAGATCGCCGACGCGCGCTTCATGGTCGATCCTTCGGAAACCGAGGACGAATATCTCGAACCGGAAATGGGTAACGGGACGACCGGCTGATGGCACCCGTCATCCGCGCCGCAGGCGGGCGGATCGGCGCGCTGCGCAACCCCAGGTCGCTCGGCGCGAAGCTCGTCCTGATCCTGACCGTGGTGGGGCTGATCGGCTCCGCTGCGCTGACGTTGCTGCTCGCCAGCGTCATCGTCCCCAGCTTCAACCAGCTCGAATCGAAATCGGTCGAGGCGCATGTCGAACGCACGCGCGCGGCGCTCGGCGAATATGCGTCGAAGGTGGAAAGCGCGGTGCGCGACTATGGCGACTGGAATTCCAGCTACGACTATATGGCGCACCAGACCGCCGCGTTCGAGGAGGAATCCTTCTCGCCGCTCGCGATGGCGAATCTCGACGTCAGCGGCATGGCCTATGTCGGCAATGACGGCCGCATCGTCATTGCGCGGTGGCGCGACGGCAACCGCGACAGCCCGGCGATGCGCGCCGCGCTGATCGCGCAGATCGGCCGGATCGATTTCAGGAAATTGCTGGGCGCGCGCAACTCGGCGAGCTTCTTCGTGCGGCTCGGCCCGGCGGTGGCGGCGGTGGGCGTTGCCCAGGTCAGGCGCAGCGACGGCAGCGGCACGCCGCGCGGCTATGTGCTGATGGCGCGGCGGATCACCTCGGCCCAGCTTTCCGGGCTGTTGCAGCTGACCGCGCGGCTCGATCTCACCATCCTGTCCGATGCCAACCGGATCACGCCGGGCAGCAACACGATGCTGATCGCGGTGCCGATCTTCGGCCCCGGCGGCCACGCCATCGCCAGCGCCGCCTTCACCGTGCCGCGCGACATCTCGGTGCTGGGCCGGCGGATGTTGATCCTCGCCGTTGCCGGATCGACCTTGTTGCTGCTCGTCGTGCTGCTGATGCTTAGGCGGATGATCGCCCGGCTGGTGCTCAAGCCGCTGCGCCGCGTCGAAAATCACATGCAGGTGGTCCGTACCTCGGGCGCGCTCGGGCTGCTGCCCGACGAGGCGGTGCGCCAGGACGAGATCGGCTCGCTCGGCCGCAGCTTCAACGCGATGCTCCGCCAGTTGAAGGATTTGCGCGAGCAGCTCGAGGTGCAGAGCTTCGCGCTCGGCCGCAGCGAAAGCGCGGTCGCGGTGATGCACAATGTCCGCAACGCCCTCAACCCGATCAGCACGATCCTGAGCCACGGCATCGCGCAGGCCCCGCCGGTCGACCGCGGGACGCTCGACCGCGCCATCGCCGAGCTGGCCAAGGACGACATGCCCCAACCCCGCCGCGAAAAGCTCGCCGCCTTCGTCGCCGCGGCGATCGAGGCGGAGGGCCGGGACCGCGAGGAACGCCGCCGCCAGCTCCAGGTCGGTCGCGAGGCGATGAGCCATGTCCTCGAGATCATCGGCGAACAGCAACAGGCCGCACACGATCGCCCCGAGCTGGAGCCGTGCGACGTGACCGAGATCATCGCCAAGAACGCGACCATCGCACGCTATTCGGGCGAGCTGTCGATCGCGTTCAGCTTCCCCGCGCGGCCGCATCGGGTGATGGGCAGCCGCCTGATTCTCAGCCAGGTGATCGGCAATCTTTTCGCCAACGCGGCCGAGGCGATCGGCGCGACCGGCCTGGGCGGCGGCTGCATCGGCGTGACCATCCATGAGGCGAACGGCCAGACCTGTATCGCGATCCGGGATGACGGCGAAGGCTTTGCGAAGGATCGCACGCCGACTTTCTTCCAGCGCGGCTTCTCCACGCGCAAGCACAAATCGGGCGGCCTCGGCCTGCACTGGTGCGCCAATTCGATGAGCGCGATGCAGGGTTCGCTCAGGCTGGAGAGCGAAGGTCCAGGCATGGGTGCCGTTGCGGTACTGACGCTGGAATCCGCCGCCGAGGCGAAGCAGGAACTGGCGGCCTGATTCAGGCTCCCCCGAACGGCAGAATCTCTTCATATCGCGCCAGGTCCGGCGCGCCGATCACCTGTGCGCCCTGCCGCATCAGGAATGCGTGCCGCACGATCTCCGCTTGCTGCTCGATCCCGTAGCGGTGGAGCGGCAGGCCCGGCCGGATCGCATAATCGTACCGGCAGAAGGGATGCCGCGCGATCGGCAGGATAATGCCCTTCTGATGCTGCCAGACATGCACCATCTCGTGGATGAACAGCCCCTGGTCGTCCAGATTGCCCGCCGCGAAATCCGCGCGGTAGCGGGTGCACTCCGGATGGAAATGGATCGATCCGGTCGGTGCCATCACCGTCCCGCGCGGCTGGAAGAACGCCCATTTGCGCCGGATGATTCGGACCGGGGCATAATCGATCGCCTCGCCGAACACGCTGCGCGCCAGCGCGATTTCGCCTTCGGTCAGAAGGCGGCCTGCCCGATCGGGCCTCAATCCTTGGGCGCGGGATCGCCCGCGCCGATCGCGCCGGCCTTGTAATGGACGCGCAGGCCGTCGGCGAAGGTGAAGAGCAGGGGCACCACGCCGCCCGGCTTGATCCCGGGGTTCATGTCGAACAGCATCACATGCTTGCCGCGCGGCGCGAACGCGACCTCGCTCGCGGCGGGGAGGGCGACCTGGTCGATCGGTTTCATCGACGCCATCGAACCCGACTGCATCGATTCGTGCATTTCCGATCTGATCGACACGTCACTGGAGACGCTGATCAGCGTCGCGTCGGTCGCGCCGCCATGCAGCGTGAAATAGGCGACGGCGGGCCCGCGCGGTACCGCGGCGAGCCGCACATAGCCGTCGCTGACATATATTTCCCTGGGCGCCTGGCACGCGGAGAGGGCCAGCAAGGCCGCCAGGATCGCAACGATACGCATCATATTCTCCCGCTTCGGGAAATCTTGCGGGCTCTCTAAGGAGTCGAAAATCTTGCGGCAAGCGAAAGCCCCCCTATATCGCCAGCAGTAAGTGTCGCGTCGCCCAGTCAGGGGACACGGCAGAGAGGCAATTTTTTTGAAGACGGGGGCCGAAGAGGACCATGGCTAAAGTAATCGGTATCGATCTGGGCACGACCAACAGCTGCGTTTCCGTGATGGAAGGCGGCAAGCCCAAGGTGATTGAGAATGCGGAGGGCGCGCGCACCACGCCCTCGATCGTCGCGTTCGCCAAGGATGGCGAGCGTCTGGTCGGACAGCCGGCCAAGCGCCAGGCGGTGACCAACCCGGAAAACACCGTGTTCGCGGTGAAGCGCCTGATCGGGCGTCGCTTCGACGATCCGATCACCAAGAAGGACACCGAACTGGTGCCCTATCACATCGTGAAGGGCCCGAACGGCGACGCATGGGTGCAGGCCGGCGGCAAGGATTATTCGCCGTCGCAGATCAGCGCGTTCACGCTGCAGAAGATGAAGGAAACCGCCGAGGCCTATCTCGGCGAGACGGTGACTCAGGCGGTCGTGACCGTTCCCGCCTATTTCAACGACGCCCAGCGCCAGGCGACCAAGGATGCCGGCCAGATCGCCGGCCTCGAGGTGCTCCGCATCATCAACGAGCCGACGGCTGCTGCGCTGGCGTACGGCCTCGACAAGCAGGACGGCAAGACGATCGCGGTCTATGATCTCGGCGGCGGCACCTTCGACATCTCGATCCTCGAGATCGGTGACGGCGTGTTCGAGGTGAAGGCCACCAACGGCGACACTTTCCTCGGCGGCGAGGATTTCGACGACAAGCTGCTGCGCTTCCTCGCGGAAGATTTCCGCAAGGCCGAGGGCATCGACCTGACCAAGGACAAGCTCGCTCTCCAGCGCCTCAAGGAAGGCGCCGAAAAGGCGAAGATCGAGCTCAGCTCGGCGGCGACCACCGAGGTCA
>NZ_JAQGLC010000271.1 GCF_028293085.1 Sphingomonas bacterium | reverse complement strand
TGGGCGCAGCAGGGCGTGTTGCTGCTCAACGCAGTGCTGACGGTGCAGATGGGCCTGGCCGCCTCGCACCGCGACCGCGGCTGGGAGAAGTTCACCGATGCGGTGATCCGCCTGATCAACGCGCGGCTCGAGCCGGTCGTGTTCATGCTGTGGGGCAGCTATGCGCAGAAGAAAGCGGCGTTCGTCGACAGCGTCGACCGGGGCGGCCGGCATCTGGTGCTGAAATCCGCGCACCCTTCCCCGCTATCGGCGCATGCCGGCTTTCTCGGCTCGCGGCCCTTCTCCAAGGCCAATGCGTTCCTTGAGAGCCATGGGCAGAAGCCGATCGACTGGGCGCTGCCGGCAACCGCCTGAGGGGATCACGCAAGCAGCGGCCAGCATCCTTCGATCTCGTATCGGCCCTCGCCGACAAAGCTCAGGATCAGGCAGAACTCGGTAACTGGCCAGCCAAGCGGCGGCATCCACTGCGTCGAGACCGTCCGCGTGCGATAGGACAAGGTGACATGGGGACGACCCAGGTTGTTCAGCGGACGCCCGAGGCCGAGGCGCGGTGCGAGCTTCGCTATTTCGCGCTGGCACCGGTTGAAGCCCGCCATGCGCTCGACCGGCCGGGCGAGGACCCAATGCTCTCCCGACGTCACCTCCTCGAGCAGCATCCTGAAGGGTCTTGCCTCGACGGCGTTGCCCAGACGGCGACATCGTTCAATAGTCTCGCGGAGGCGGTCGGTCGGCGCGGTCACCGAGACCATCGTGGCGTGTAGACCCTTTGCCCGAACAGGGTTCATCAGATCCAAGCGGGACTGCTCGTCCGTGAGATAGGGGATTGTTTCCGCCGGCGGCAGCAAACCGAAAAAGAGATTATAGCTGGCCATTCGATCCTCCGAATCGATTGATGATGTTCCCATTTTGTTCGGGCGATTTCAGAGAGTCGAGCCCGCGACTCGGAAGAATTGAACTTCGGGCGCCAATCAGCGACCATCCGGCCGGAATGCGACGGAGAGGCGGGGATGGACGTCAAGCGACTGCAGCAGCGGCTGACCGATGCGGGCTTCTACCACAAGCCGATCGACGGCGCGCTCGGGCCGAACACCTATGCCGCGCTGTTCAGCTACATGGCGAGGAAGGATCTCGGCGCCCGGGGGCTGGCGATCGGGACGGGGTGCGCGGCCAATCTGGCCGGCGCAGGGATCACCAGCGAGTTGCGGCTCGCCCACTTCCTCGCCCAGACCGCGACCGAGACGCAAGGGTACAAGAATCTCGAGGAGAATCTGAGCTATTCGGCGGCGCAGCTGATGGCGATCTTCCCCAAGGTCTTCCCTACCGAGAAATCGACCAAGGGCTTCGTGATGAATCCCGAGCCGCTTGCACTGAAGGTGTATAGCGACCGGATGGGCAATGGCCCGGCCTCGACCGGCGACGGCTGGGATTTCCGCGGGCGCGGGCTGATCCAGCTGACCGGGCGTACCAACTACACCGCGCGCGAAGCGGAAAGCGGCGTGCCGTTGCTGACCATGCCCGATCTCGCCGCCGATCCGGGCATGTCGGTGCGGCTCGCCTGCCTTTTCTGGACGTCGCGTGCGATCAATGCCGCAGCCGACGCCGACGACCTCGTCAAGGTCCGCAAGCTCGTCAACGGCGGCACCAACGGGCTGGACGATGCGAAAATCCACCTCGCCCGCGCGAAGAAGGTCCTGCTCTAAGCGCTATTGGCCCGACGCCGGATGCGGATGATCGCCGTGTGGGCCGCCGGTGAAATCGCCGACATTGATCGTGCCGAGACTGGCCGGCCAGCTGCGCGAGACCGGCGTGCCGTTGCCGGCCAGGTTGGCGATGTCGCCGGCCGGTTCGAAGCCGCCGTCACCATCGGGATCGGCCAGGACGGTGAAGCCGACGGTGTAGCCGAGGCCGCTGGTGGCGGTGATGCGCGAACCCGTCGCGCCCGCCTCGTAGCGAACGGTGATCGCCTTGGCCGCCGGATGCGCCGGATCGGTCGGGACGAGCAATTGATGATCCTTGCCCGGTGCGAGCGTGAAGGATTTGGTCTCGCCCGGGTGGAGCGTGACGCGGTCCACGCCGATGCCCGGCGGGGGCGGGGTGGTCTGGGCGAGGGCGGCGCTGGACAGCGTCAGGGCGGCGACGGTGAGAGCAAGGCGCATGATCTTCTCCTAAGCCCCGCCCATCTGGCAGGTGAAACGCCATGGACCGCCAATGGTTCATTGGCAGGACCGGACGGAGAAACGGCATGGGCAAGATCAATCGCGGCGGATTCCATCATATCGACCTGAATGTCAGAGACCTGGCAGCGTCGAAGGCGGTCTATGGCCCGGTGCTCGATTTTCTCGGCTACGCGATGGTCAGGGACAGGCCCGAGGGTTGCGAATGGGATCTGGGACCGGACGGGCACGGCGCGTCGCTGGGACTGAGGGCCTGCGATCCCGCGCTCGCCAGCCATGCGCACCGGCGCTACGCGCCGGGCCTGCACCATCTCGCCTGGCGCGCATCGAGCCGCGAGGAGGTAGACCGGCTGCACGCCTTGCTGGTCGAGCAGGGGATCAGGGTGCTCGATCCGCCGGCGCATTATCCCGACTATTCGGGCGACTATTATGCGGTGTTCTTCGAGGATCCGGACGGGATCAAGCTCGAACTGGTCCATGCGCCAGGGTGGATTTGAGCCAGGGCGCAAACTGCATCGAAAGTGGATGTAAAATCCATTGGACGAGCCCCATTTCGCGATTTAGGGAGCCCTCCGCCAATGATATCAATCACATGTCATTGAGCATCTTTAAGCCTAACTTATATCAATACGGGGGAAATAATGAAATTTTTTATCGCGCTCGCCGCGGCGCTGGCGTGCGTCCCGGGTGTGGCCTTCGCACAGGACGAGGCCGCACCGGGCTTCAACGGCGTCCGCGCCGAGGCCCGCATCGGTTATGAGACGCCGACCATCAGCGGCAACGGCCAGATCTACAAGATCGGCAGCGCCGCTTCCTATGGCGGCGAAGTCGGCTTCGATGCCAAGGTCGGCAATGCGGTCGTGGTCGGCCCTTATGCCGCCTATGAATTCTCCAGCGTCAAGCTGTGCGACGGCCCCGACTGCCTGAAAGAAAAGGGCAATCTCGGTGCCGGCCTGCGCGTCGGCGTGATCGTCGCGCCGAAGGTGCTGGTCTATGCCAAGGGCGGCTATGCCAATATCAGCTTCACCGCCAACACCGCGTTCGGCAGCGGCTCGGACAGCAAGAGCGGCGTCCAGGGCGCGCTCGGCGTCGACGTGAACTTCAGCGAGCATGTCTATGGCCTCGTCGAGTTCAACTATGGCGACTATGGCGATTTCTACGGCGTCAACCTGCAGCGTCGCCATGTGGCGGCCGGGGTCGGCGTTCGCTTCTGATCCTTCGGACTCGGTTGCAAAAGGAGGGGCGTCCGGCAACGGGCGCCCCTTTTTTGCGGGCGCCCGGTCAGCGGCCGTCAGCGAACTGGATCAGATCCCAAAGATTGCCGTACAGGTCCTCGAACACCGCGACGGTGCCATAGTCTTCAACTTTGGGCTCGCGCACGAAACGGATGCCGTTCGCGACCATCGCGGCGTGATCGCGCGCGAGATCGTCGGTCGCGAGGAACAGGAAGACGCGACCGCCCGCCTGGTTGCCGACGAACGCAGCCTGTTCCGGCGTCGCGGCGCGGGCGAGGAGGAGCGAGGCGCCGCCCGGAGACGTGCCGGGCGGGGCGACCAGCACCCATCTTTTGTCCTGGGCGGGCTGGTAGCTGTCCTCGACCAAAGTGAAGCCGAGCTTGCCGACATAGAAAGCGATCGCCTCGTCATAATCGCGGACGACCAGGGCGATATGGGCGAGAGATTGGAGCATCGCGGCGGCGATACAGGCTGTCGCAGCGATGAGAAAGGGGATGCGTGGGTGCCCGCGCCGGTCGGGCGCCCGGCGCTAATCCGGCAGGCCGGTGACGATCTCGGTGCCGGGGCCCTTGGCCTGGGTCAGCACCTGGCCGCGCTGCTTCGGATCGAAGGAGAGATGGACGATGTTGCGGCTGATCTCGAGGATGAGCTGATCGAATTTGAGACCGCTCGCGGCCAGCACGCGCGCGACCGCGAAATGGGTGAGCCCGGCCACGCGGATATCGGCGGCATAGCCCTTGGGGTGCGCCGAGGTCGCGGTGCCGCCGACGATCTTGTTGATCTTCGGGTTGCGATAGGCCGAGGTGATCACGATCGCGCGGCCATCGAGGATCGCGCGGGCCTTCTCCAAGCCCGGCGCGAGGAAATTCTCGATATTGGCGAGATGCTCCTTGGTCGGCGTATTGGGGATGCCCCGTTTTTCGGCGGTATCCGACACGAGGAATTCGTCGAGAAAGAAATGCTCGGTCAATTGGGTGCGCGGCATCCTGCATTCTCCCGGACAGAATGCGGCGATCATCCCTTTCATCCCCGGCGAGTCAATACGGGATGCCGCCACTTCCACAGGCAAGTTTCAGCGGCGGATATCGTGGATCACGCCCTCGTCGCGCATGCGCTTCAGGTTCGCGACCGGGATGACGAGCCGGTCCTGGGCGTAATAATCGGGTGCGGCTGCCTTGCCATTGTCGAGATCGCGATCGACGCCGCGCCAATCGGTATAATAGGTGTTCGCGACCTGCAGCTCGACCGCCTCGCCCTTCACGCCGGTGACCCGCATGGCGCTCAGCATCATCGGTGCCTCGGGGTTCTTGAGCAGCTGGGCGATGTTGGTTTCATAGACGTCGCCGACATGGGGCGCCTGGACATAGCCGCTGTCCGCCGCGCTATCCGCCGCCGCCGCGATCGAGCCAAGCGCGAAGACGCTGCCGATCGCACCAAGGCCGACCGTCCAACCGCGGCGATCCCAGAACGGAATAGCGGCGCGCACTTCCTGCGCATCATAAGCATCGTGATCGGCGAGATGCTCCGCGCCGCAATTGCCGCACGACAGATAAGGCGTCCGATCCGTGATCCAGCGAAAGATCCAGTAAATGTGGCGGATGCGATAGGCGATCATCTTCGCAAAGGGCGCATCGTGATCGCAGCGATTGCAATGCAGGATGCCGGCCGAGCCGACATGCGCGAACGCACCCTTGGATCCCCAGGAAATAAAGAACATGCCGAGCCCCCTCCGCACCACATCGCTGGAATAGGCTGTGGTTTGGGAAACATGGCAGACGAAGACTGAGGCGGCAACCGCGATGTCGGGGCAAGCCGCGGGCATTGTTATGCGGTTGCTGTTGACGGCCGGCCGCGATCATCAGCGTGCGGCGCCCGATCATTCCGGGCGCTTCATCGCCCGCCCGGCACGGCCATAAGCTGAATCGGGCGCGGACGACCGCCAGTGGGGGCGAATCGCTTTCCGCTATGCCCCGCGAACCTGATGCAGGAATCCTTCAATGTTCGCCTATTCATGCTCGAATAAACCGCGGCAACTGCGAAAAACGTGATGATTTGATGAGAACCGCCACGCCCGTTCTGGTATCGGGAGCGCTGTAATCGCGGTTCGGGAGCCTTGGGAAAAGCTGGTGCGTTGGCGGGCACGATAGACCGGCAGAGGAGGCATGCCGCCGAGGCTATTCGATTCATATTGGCCCCGCCGCACGCATCATCCGACTTTCGATTGCATAAAAAGACGCGGGTACGCGCAGTGTCCAGAGAGGTTGGCCGATGGGTTCTATCCATTGGCGGCGATCGTGACTGTTTTTCAGGGAACATGATCCGCTGCCGCGCGCCGGACGGCGATCCAGCGGGCAACCGCCAGATCGTCGGCCTCTTCGAGGAGTGATATCGTGCAGCAATCAACGGGAATGTGCATCGTCAACCGCGACCTGGTGGAGGATCTGGAGCCACTGGTCGGCTCGCAGGCCGAGGTGATGCGGCGCCTCGGCATCAGCTGGAACAGCTGGATCAAGATCGTCGCGGGAATGCCGATCCGCGCGTCGGTCGGCCAGCGGCTGAAGGAGCGGACCCTCGCCCAGGCGGCCGCGCTTCACGGATTGAGGAGCAAGTTTCCCTGCACCATGGCGCCCGACGGGATCGACCGTGCGGCGCTCGACAGCGCCTTCATGCTGCCCGCAGCGAATGACGTCGGGCCCGCGGTGCCGGCAGATGGCCATGGTCTGCGCTCGGTGCGTCAGGCGAAGGCGTTTCGCTCCTGTGACGGCGCCACGATCTGAACGAGAGCGCCGGTCAGCGTGGCTGCATCCTGAGATGCCCTGCCGATGGCTTGCCGCGCCGATCGACCTCCATGGAGAAAAGGAGCCGGTCGCCTGCGCTCAGCGTCGGCAGGCCGGCGTCCTTCACGGCCGCGGTGTTGACGAACAGGTCATTGCCGCCATCGTCGCGCCGGATGAAGCCAAAGCCCTTGGCCGTGTTGAAGAACAGGACCGTGCCGGTGAGATTCTCGGCGCCGACAAGCCATTGGCGATCGGGAGCCGAAGGCGGGGCGGCTTGCGCCGCATCGGGCGCCATGGCCGCTTGCCCGATCCCGCTGGCCGCAAGCTGGCCAGAAGATGAAGGACGGCCGGGGTCGATGGTCGCGGCGCAGCCGCTCACGAACGGGGCCCATGCGGCGATCAGGGCCAGCGCGATCGTCTGGCCGGGGATCGGGCGCCTGGTCACCGCAACGCCCGAATCCGCCGCAGGGCCAGCGCTACGATAGCCCATGTCGGCGCGCCGCTACGGGAATTCAGACCGGTCCGACCGGGCGGCGCACCGCGACATAGCCGGCGACGGCAAAGGCGATCAGGGCCAGCCCCTGCGCGATGGCGAAGGGCGGCTCGGAGCCGGTCGGCGCGAAGGCGTTGAGGAACGCGACCTTCTGGAACAGCTGTACGATCAGAACGAAGACATTGAGATAGAGCGCGACGACCGCGGTGATCGTGTAGACCGGCCGCCACAGCCCGGCGCGCCGGAAGCCGTACAGCGCCACCAAAGCGACCGCGAGATCGACCAGCGAGATGACGCCGACGACATGCGGCGGGCCGATCATCTTCGAATGGAAGAAGAAGCCGGTGACGCTGGTGAGGATCGTGAAGACGAGGAAGATCTGGTTCCAGAGGCCCAGCCAGCGGCCGGCGAGCAATCCGGCCAGAAAGACCAGGCCGGCCGCGATACCGACAAGGCTGATGAGGACGTGGAGCTGGGTGAATGCCGCTACCGAAAGGCCGAGTATCATGCGTGATCTCCCCCGAGTCAGGGTGATTTTACACCGCTGCGCCGGCACGGCCTAGCGGATTCGTGACGGAGGCGGAATGCTTTGCCGACGATGGGAAAGAAGCGGTGAGAGCCGCCATGCCGGTGTCGATAGCGCGGCCGCAAGGGCGATTGAATCAAGCCCGATCCGCGGGGACTAGCTTTCGCGGCTGTTGAAAATGTCATGCCAGTCGCTGACATTTCGGATCTGTACAGAAATCTGTACAGATTGCTGACGAGAGGGAGGATCATGCGCACGCTCAGCCTGACGGACATGCGGGCCAATCTGAGGGCGGTCATGGACCGGGTGGTCCAGGACCGCGCACCGGTGATGATCACGCGACAGGCGGCGGAGGCTGTCGTGATGGTCTCGGCCGGCGAATGGGCCTCGATCGAGGAGACGCTCTATCTGCTGCAGTCGCCCGCCAATAGGGAACGCCTGGTGCGCAGCATCGAGCAGTTGACCATCGCCACGGGCGAAGCGCCTGAAGCGATCGAGCCGTGAGGATCGCCTTCGCGCCCGATGCCGCGGCCGATTATGAGGCGTGGCGGCTGGAAGACGGGACGGTGTTTCGACGCCTGAACGCGCTGTTGCAGGAGTGCCTGCGCGATCCGTTCAATGGGACCGGCAAGCCCGAGGCGTTGAGCGGCCTGCTGAGCGGCTGGTGGTCGCGGTGGATCACGCGCGAGCATCGGCTGGTATACCGGGTGATCGGCAGCGGCGAGGCGCGGGCACTGGAGATTGCGCAGTGTCGGTATCATTATTGAGGGGGCTTGAGCTCGGGCGGGCCGGCCTTGGGCGGGTGCGTGGAGTCGCCTGAGGCGGTGCGGCATTGCGAAGCGGTATAATGTCCCCCGCAAATCCTGCCTCCGCTAGCTTTTGCTCTGCCCGGCGCGCAGGAGGTTGTCGCGGAGCGTGGCCACGGCCTGCTGCATCACGGGAAACTCGTCGCCGAGCCCGGTCGCCTCGAACAGCGCCGCCCCGGGAACCTGCGCGATCAGGTCGCGGCCGGCGGGCGTCAGCTTCAGCCGTACCTGGCGTTCGTCGGCGGGGTCGCGCTGCCGCCCGATATAGCCGCCCGCTTCGAGCTTTTTGAGGATCGGCGTCAGCGTGTTGGATTCGAGGAACAGCTTCTCGCCGAGCGCCCCGACCGTCTGGTCGTCCTCCTCGCCCAGCGCCACGAGGGCGATATATTGGGTATAGGTCAGGCCGAGCTCGTCGAGCAGCGGCTTGTACGCGCGGCCAAAGGCGAGGTTCGCCGAATAGACCGCGAAGCACAGGAAATTCGACAGCTTCGGCCCTTCGCGATCGGCGGGGGAGGAAGCGGACGCAGGGAGATCGGACACAGGGAGAACGGGCATAGGGAAACCTCGGGTCTCGTTGACCGCCTGTATATAGATCGTATCCGATTAAATCGGAAGGGGGTTGACTCGCTTTCCCTCCCTGCCTATTTGGCTCGTACCCGATTAGATCGGATACGATACAATCTCAGACAAAGGACCATCATCATGACTCAGAAGCTTCTCTTCACCGGCAAGACCCACACCACCGGCGGCCGCGACGGCGCCACGCGCAGCAGCGACGGCTTTCTCGATCTCAAGCTGGCCGCGCCGCATCCGGCCGCGGAACAGCTCTTCGCCGCCGCCTGGTCGGCCTGCTTCATCGGCGCGATCGAGTTCACTGCCAACCAGCGCAAGATCGCGCTGCCGACGACCCCGGCAGTCGATGCCGAGATCGACCTGTCGCTCGGCGATGACGGCTTCTCCCTCAGCGCGCGCCTGAATGTCAGCGTGCCGGGCATCGATGCGGAGACCGCGCGCGCGCTGGTCGATGCCGCGCACCAGATCTGCCCTTATTCGAAGGCAACGCGTGGCAATGTCGATGTCGAGGTGACTCTGGTCTGACAGGACGCCTCCCGACCGGCCTGCTGCGTCAGGCCGGGATCGGGAGACGGGACGTAGCAAGGCGCACGCGCTCGATGGGGCGCGGCGCCTTTGTCACGTTTGGGCTTGGGGTCATGTTTGGGCTTGGGACGGGGCCGCCGGGCGGGCTATGCCGCGAGGGTGCGTTGAACTGTCGGGAAGGCCGAATGACATCCCTGTTTGAACGTATCTTCGGGCGCAGGACCGAGGTGGTGCGGATCGAGACCCCGCCGGCGGTCGAACCCGATCCGAACGAGCAGATCGGCTGGCTGCTCGATTCGATCCGGCTCGACGTCGGCAGCGGCTTCTACGACGAGGATGCCATCCTGACGCGGGCGATCGACTCCCTCGAGGACGAGATCGATCCGGCCGTGCTGCGCGGTGAAGCGCAACGGCTGCTGCGCGAGGCGCTGATCGACCACAAGGAAGCGCAACGCGGCTGGCCGGCGCGGACGGATTGCGACCGGCTGGACGACGCCTTTGCGGCGCTGGAAGCGACGGGCGTCATTGCGCGCCAGCACTTCACCTGTTGCGGCACCTGCGGCGCCGCTGAAATATGGGACGAGATCGAGGCGGTGCATGAAGCCGGCGGGCCGACGCGCGGCTATGCCTTCTATCATGTGCAGGACACGGAATCCGCTGTGGAGGGGCACGGCCTATGTCTGAATTACGGCGCCTGCGAGGAGGGTGAGGAGGCTGCGCTCGCGGTTGCGCGGGACATCGTCACGCATCTCGAGGCACATGGGCTTCGGACGGAGTGGAATGGGAGTTGGAGCAAGCGGGTTGCGGTGTCGCTGGATTGGAAGCGGCGGCGTTAGGATACAGGCTCAAGGAGCTCAGCGTTCCGCGGAACGTGCTCACTCCTGCTACGACTACGCGACTATCGCTATTCGATTATCCGCCTTGATTAGCGACGCTGTCTCTCGCGTCAGCAGCCGCCCCTTTCCGAGACAGTTTGCGCCGACCTGAGAGACGCGCGCGGAATGCTCGCTGTCGTGCATAACTAACACCTTGAGATTTCATAATAATAGTTTCCACTTCGGGCGCCCCGTTGGAGCGAAAGGCGTTTCTGCTGCATCTTTTGTGATTGAGACGTACGGATACAGAGACACTGTCTTTATATCTTTTTCGCTTGCAATCGGTATTGACCGTGATATTCCGTAAATTGAAGGAGGCTCGAAACCGATGGATGGCAGCCGCTCAAGAGAGAACCTTTCAGCGTTTCTGGACTATTGCAAAAATAAGGGAATGATGAGGCCAGCAACAGCCGAGGCCCGGAAGGCGGCCGTAAATCAGGTTTTGGGTATACTTAAAGATGAAGAGGCAAAAGATGTCTCAACCCTTGACTTGGATCTTTTGCTTCGAAGATTCCAGAATCTGCACGGAAAACGATATACCCCGGAGAGTCTTCGCACGTACCGAGCGCGCGTTAAGAATTCGATCGAAGAATTCTTACGGTATTTAGAAAATCCAATGGACTTTCAGCCTCGAGCGCCAAATGCGACGAAGCACCTAAAAATCGGCAAGGCAGGCGCAGCCAGACTCGCCTCGCGCCCCAAGGAGCAGGGGGGAGACACTGTCGCAACACCGAGGGCAGCGCCTCCTGTGAGTACGGCCACTCTTCCTATCCCACTGCGTCACGATTTGACCGTGTTGATACACGGTTTGCCGTACGACCTCACGGAACAAGAGGCGAGAAAGATTGCGAACGTGATGCTGGCGATGGCGACGCCAGCCAACGCAGAATGAATTTGGCCCCCTTCCAAAAGGGGCCAGAGTGCCGAGAGGCAGGACCGGGAGCTGCTGGAGTTGGATGTCCAAAATCCAAGACTCCAGCAGCCTCCAATCACAGTATGCAGCGCAAGCCGCCCGTTTCCAAGCCAGAATATTCCGCGATGAAGAGCGCAGGTGAGTGCTATGCCATTTGACGCAGCAACCTTAGCGCTGGTGGAGGACATCCTGAGCGAGGGGTTTACGTACCATTCTCAGCTGGATGCATTCTTACTCCGTTCCGGAGTCACCAACGAGGTGCTGATGGATGCACGGAAACAGGCGGAAGCCAGAAATGCCGGCGGCCGTTACGATAAAGCACCCAAGCGCTTGGTGGCCCAAGAGGTTCTAGCCAATCTGAGCGCGCTGACAGACGCAGGTGCTAGCGTTGTTGCGTCGCTGATCACATCAATGACGAAATCAAGTTTTCCAGACGCTACTCCGAAAGCCGTCCTTGCCCTCGATAGTATGAAGTCCGCGATTCAAAATGATCGCTCGGAGCAGGAGCAAAGGCGGAAACAAGAGCGGGATGATCGAGCCAACTCTATTCGGAGCAGCGAGAGAGTGCGTGAGTCGCAAAGGGCTGAGGTGCAAGCGAAGCGTGATGGACTCCGAGATCGCTTCAGCAACCTCATGATGGAAGCCAACTCACAGCGACGAGGCTATCTCCTAGAGACGTTTCTGAACGACCTATTTGATTTTGAGGAGCTCGATCCGCGCCGTTCTTTTAAACTTCTGGGCGAACAGATTGATGGCTCGTTCGCGTGGCGTAGCCGGACCTGCTTGGTTGAAGCCAAGTGGGTGAAGGACCCGGTCGCAGGCGCCGAGTTTGGAGCCTTCAACTACAAAATAGACGGGAAGAGCGCTGACACGAGAGGTATATATGTGTCTGTAAACGGATATTCGCCTGACGCAATTCGGGGGATGAACGCTAAGGGGGCGCTCAAATTCGTTTGCATAGACGGCGCGCACATTATGCGGGCTTTGGTCAGCTCAGAAGGTATTTCCCCGATCCTCGAGCGCGTATGGCGACACGCCGACGAGACCGGGGAGGCGTACCTGCCCGTCAGCCAAATTTAGGCGAAGAGCGAGCGTCCGTTACTCGGCGGCCGGCAGATAAATCTCCCCACCGGTCTGCCGGAACTTCTCGCTCATCTCATCCATGCCCTTTTCGGCCTCGCCATTGGCGAAGCGCAGACGTGCTGCATCGCCCTCCTGAGCAGGCGTCGCGGCCAGGAAGCTGTCCGCGCCGTTATTCTGCTTCGCCGCGAAATCGCGCACTTCCTGCGTGATCTTCATCGAGCAGAATTTCGGGCCACACATCGAGCAGAAATGCGCGGTCTTGGCGCCTTCGGCCGGGAGCGTCTGGTCGTGATATTGCTCCGCCGTATCTGGATCGAGGCTGAGATTGAACTGATCGCGCCAGCGGAACTCGAACCTTGCGCGGCTCAGCGCGTCGTCGCGCATCTTCGAGGCCGGGTGGCCCTTGGCGAGATCGGCGGCGTGGGCGGCGGGGCCGAGACCTTGGCATGAGATGAACATTGCTGGTAATCCGCCATTGTCCTCACGACGCGGCAGGTATTTTTAGACAAGGTCCCTCGCATGACCGATAAACGCCCGGACGGAATCAGGGATTATCACGAACCAGCGGGCGGCTGGGGTGCCTTGAAGGCGGTCGCGGTCGCCCTGAAGCGCCAACAGGTGGTAGTCCGGGGCAGCAAGACGCTGTTGAAGAACAACCAGCCCGATGGCTTCGACTGTCCAGGTTGCGCCTGGCCCGACCCCAAGCACACCTCGGCCTTCGAATTTTGCGAGAATGGTGCGAAGGCGGTCGCATGGGAATCGACGGCCAAGCGCGTCGATCCGCGCTTCTTTGCCGACCATAAAGTCGCCGACCTGTGGCAGCAACCTGACCATTGGCTTGAAGGCCAGGGGCGCCTCACCCATCCATTGCGGTACAATG
This sequence comes from Sphingomonas bacterium, assembly GCF_028293085.1. Taxonomy (GTDB): domain Bacteria; phylum Pseudomonadota; class Alphaproteobacteria; order Sphingomonadales; family Sphingomonadaceae; genus Sphingomonas. The sequence goes on along the minus strand of NZ_JAQGLC010000271.1, from coordinate 4,824 downwards.
CGGCAACCGACCATTATGAGGCCGTCGATTGGGAAGAGGCGATCACCGATATCGGCGCCAGGATGGCAGCGCTCGATCATCCGGACCAGGCGGAATTCTACACTTCGGGACGGGCCTCCAACGAAGCCGCTTTCCTGTTCCAGCTCTATGCGCGCGCGTTCGGCACCAACAACTTCCCCGACTGCTCGAACATGTGCCACGAAGCGACATCGGTCGGCCTGCCGAAGTCGATCGGCATCGGCAAGGGCACGGTCAGCCTCGAAGATTTCGACCACGCCGATCTCATCCTGTCGATGGGGCACAATCCAGGTACCAATCACCCGCGGATGATGACGTCGCTGCACGACGCAGCGAAGCGCGGGGCGACAATCATCGTGCTCAATCCCTTGAAGGAGCGCGCGCTCGAGCGATTCCAAGCCCCGCAGGAGCCGATCGAGATGGTGACGATGAGCTCGACGCCGATCGCCTCTGCTTATTTCCAGGTGAAGGTCGGCGGCGATGCCCCGGCGTTGAAAGGCATCTGCAAGGCCTTGATCGACATGGACCGCGCTGCCAGGGCCGCGGATACCGCCCCGGTGCTCGATCACAGCTTCATCGGGGGGCACACCCTCGGTTTCGACGCCTTCGCCGCTGACCTCGACGCTATTTCATGGGCGGAGATCGAACGCGACAGCGGCCTGGCCCAGGCCGATCTCGAACAGGTCGCCAGGGCCTATGCCGCGGCCGACGCAACGATCGTCTGTTATGGCATGGGGATCACCCAGCATCGCACCGGCACCTCCAATGTCCAGCAGATCGCCAACCTGCTCCTGCTGAAAGGCAATATCGGCCGCCCCGGCGCGGGCATTTGCCCGTTGCGCGGCCACAGCAACGTCCAGGGCGACCGCACCGTCGGGATCACCGAAATCCCGACCGAGGCGTTTCTCGATCGGATGGAATCGGTCTTCGGCTTCGTTCAGCCGCGCGCCCATGGCCATTCGGTTGTCGACGCGATCGCCGCGATGCGGGACGGAACCTCGAAGGCCATCATCAGCCTTGGCGGCAACCTGGCGGTCGCGGGTCCCGATCCAGCGGCATGCTTTGCAGCTTTCCGCAATCTCGATCTGTCCGTTTCGCTCGCGACCAAGCTCAACCGCACGCATCTGCTCACCGGCAGGACGACTTATATCCTGCCCGTGCTCGGCCGTACCGAGCTCGACGAGCAGGCGACCGGCGTCCAGTCAGTCACGGTCGAGGATTCGATGTCGATGGTCCATGCCTCGCGCGGCTTTCTCACGCCGCCGAGTGACATGGTGCGATCGGAGCCCTGGATTGTCGCCAGGCTTGCCCGTGCGACCCTGGGCGACAAGGTTCCGGTAGACTGGGAAGCGCTCGCCGGCGACTATGCCCTGATCCGCGACAAGATCGAGGCGGTCTTCCCCGATTTCGAGGCCTATAATGACCGCATCCGCAAACCCGGTGGTTTCCACCTGCCCAATTCCGCTGCCGAGCGAGTGTGGAAGACGGAAAGCGGCAAGGCCAATTTCCTGATTTTTCCGCATGGCGATGACGATTTCGACGCCGGGCAGCCCGACATATTGCGCCTTACCAGCCTGCGCGCGCACGATCAGTACAACACCACCATCTATGGGCTCGACGATCGCTATCGGGGGGTGTTCGGGCGGCGCGACGTCCTGTTCCTGAATGTTCGCGACATGGCGCGCCTCGGCTTTGCCGAGGGCGATATGGTCGATGTCGAGACGGCACTGACTCATGCTCACCCCGACCGCGTCGTGCGCGCCCTCATGATCGTCCGCTACGATCTGCCGGATGGCTGTTGCGGCGCCTATTATCCCGAGACGCAGCCGTTGATCGCGCTCGAATATTGCGATCCAGCCAGTCTGACCCCGTCCTACAAATCCGTCCCGGTGCGGTTGCGGCGTGCATCCCCGGCGGACCTGGCCACCGCAACTGTTGTTCGTGAAGGCTTGGTTGGCCGGGCGGACGACAGGTCGCAGGCGCGGGAATCCGCCGCAGTCCAGCAATCGCCCGCCCACCCGTCGGACGGGTGAGAGGTCGTGTCGCGGCGCGAATCGCCGGAAACGCACTGGCACTGTGGCGGCGAGACGCCCTGTGTCGGGCAGGCCGGTTGAAACATGGCCAACGGCGCCCTGTTGGCCGCTTCGCCGTTCGCGGCGCCAGCCCTGCCGGGTGCGGACATCATTCGTCCGATGTGGAAGATCGATGAAGCGCTCCGTACCCCGCCTGTTTGAACGGATTGCCAGAGATGGCGATCGCAGTGCGGTAACCCGCGAGGTTGCGGTGGAGAAGCCCGTCGCAATCGAATTTAACGGCATCGGCTATGCCGTCATGATGGCAAGCCCGCAGGATCTGGAAGATTTCGCGGTCGGCTTTGCCTTGAGCGAGCGGCTCATCGAAGATACTCGGGATGTTCTGGCGATCGACACGCATGAAGCACCCACCGGCGTCGTCCTTCGGGTACAGCTCCCCGCCGCGAATGCCGCCAGAGTGGTTGACCGGGTCCGCCACCGCGTATCTGATTCCTCGTGCGGTCTTTGCGGGATCGACAATCTCGAGCACGCTCTGAGGCCGCTCCCTCAGGTGATGGCCGTGCAGGGCATCCCGGACCACGCGATCTTCGCTGCGCTGGATCGCCTGAACGACCACCAGGCGCTCAATCGCGCAACCGGTGCGGTCCACGCAGCAGCCCGATGTTCGGCGGATGGATCGATCCTGGACGTGCGGGAGGACGTGGGGCGACATAATGCCTTCGACAAGCTGATCGGCGCCATGGCGAGGTCGGCCACCCAGTGGCAAGGCGGCTTCGCCTTGCTGTCGTCGCGCTGTTCCTATGAACTGGTCGAGAAGGCGGCCCTTAGCGGCTGCGCCGCATTGGTGACGATCTCGGCCGCGACCGACCTTGCGATCGCGCGCGCTCAATCCTGCGGCCTGAGGCTGGTGGTACTCGCCCGACCGGACGCCATCCTCTCGGTCGCGGGACGAGACGGGGAGCCATGATTCTCGGTGCGGTTCTCGCCGGCGGGATGTCGCGGCGCTTTGGAACGGACAAAGCCACCGCCTTGTGGCGCGGCCGGCCGCTGCTGTCGCACGCAGCGGATGCGCTCGCCCCCCATTGTGACCTGGTGGTTGTCTCCGGCGGCAATCGTGCCGCCATGGGCTTCCCGACCGTACCCGATTGGCCGCGCAGCGATCTCGGCCCGCTGGGCGGGATTTGCGGTGCCATGCGGCACGCCAGCGACTTCGGCTTCTCCACGATTGTCACGATCGCCTGCGACACGCCTGTCGTCCCGGCGTCAGTCTTCATCCGCCTGCTGGCCGCTGGAGCGCCGGCCTGCGTCCGCGGGATGCCGGTTCTCGGGTGCTGGCCAGCGGACCGTGCCAGCGAGCTGGCGGCCCATCTGGAACAGTCGCCGGAGCGTTCGATCATCCGTTGGGCAAAGCGGATTGGCGCGATCGAGATCGAGGTCGAGGCGCCGATCCCGAACGTCAATCGACCGGATGATCTGACCGAACTCGCCGCGTCATAGCGAATTGAACGCAAAGATCGGCGTCAGCCCCGCCGGACTCCGGCATGTGCCGCGACATCGTCCGTCGGTCTGCCGCCCCTTACTCCGCCGGCAGGTAGATCTCCCCACCCTTCTCGCGGAACTTCTCGCTCATCTCGTCCATGCCCTTTTCGGCCTCGCCGTTCGCGAAACGCGCGCGCTCCGCGTCGCCCTCCTGCGCCGGCGTCGCGGCGAGGAAGCTGTCCACGCCGCTATTCTGCTTCGCCGCGAAATCCCGCACTTCCTGGGTGATCTTCATCGAGCAGAATTTCGGGCCGCACATCGAGCAGAAATGCGCTGTCTTGGCGCCTTCCGCCGGAAGCGTCTGGTCGTGATATTGCTCGGCCGTGTCGGGATCGAGGCTGAGGTTGAACTGATCGCGCCAGCGGAACTCGAACCTTGCGCGGCTCAGCGCGTCGTCGCGCATCTTCGAGGCCGGGTGGCCCTTGGCGAGATCGGCGGCGTGGGCGGCGAGCTTGTAGGTGACGACGCCGACCTTCACATCGTCGCGGTCGGGCAGGCCGAGATGCTCCTTCGGCGTGACGTAGCAAAGCATCGCCGTGCCGTACCAGCCGATCATCGCGGCACCGATGCCGCTGGTGATGTGATCGTATCCCGGCGCGATATCGGTGGTGAGCGGCCCGAGCGTGTAGAAGGGCGCCTCGCCGCAGACCTCGAGCTGCTTGTCCATATTCTCCTTGATCTTGTGCATCGGCACATGGCCGGGGCCTTCGATCATGACCTGGACGTCCTGCGCCCAGGCGCGGTGCGTGAGCTCGCCGAGCGTGTAGAGCTCGCTGAACTGTGCTTCGTCGTTTGCGTCGGCGATGCTGCCGGGGCGCAGGCCATCGCCGAGGCTGTAGGCGATGTCGTACGCCTTCATGATCTCGGTGATCTCGTCGAAACGTTCGTAGAGGAAGCTCTCCTTGTGGTGGCTGAGGCACCATTTCGCCATGATCGAGCCGCCGCGGCTGACGATGCCGGTGACGCGCTTCGCCGTCATCGGGATGTAGGCGAGGCGGACGCCGGCATGGATGGTGAAGTAATCCACGCCCTGTTCGGCCTGCTCGATCAGGGTATCGCGGAAGATCTCCCACGTCAGATCCTCGGCGATGCCGCCGACCTTTTCGAGCGCCTGGTAGATGGGGACGGTGCCGATCGGCACGGGGCTGTTGCGGATGATCCATTCCCGGGTGTCGTGGATGTTGCGGCCGGTGGAGAGGTCCATGACCGTGTCGGCGCCCCAGCGGATCGACCA
>NZ_JAQGLC010000269.1 GCF_028293085.1 Sphingomonas bacterium | reverse complement strand
CGCAAGCACGGTCTCGTAATATTCGATATCGTCGGGATCGATCTCACCGTCATGGTTGCGATCGAGAACCGCGAAAAAGCGTGCGGCGTCGTGCGCGAACTCGACGGGGGTCAGATTTCCGTCGCCGTTCGTGTCGGCGCCCTGAAACCAGAGGTCTTCCGGATCGCCCTGGCCCCGCTCGGTCCGGAACGGCTCACCCATCGGGCTGATGAACAGGCGGCCGGGAGGGCCGTCGGGCCTCATGCCCGGACCGCCGCGGCCCATGCCCTCGGGCGGTCCGCGAAAGCGCGGCCGGTCGCTCGCGCAACCGGTTGCCGCAAGAGCAAGGCAGGTCAACAAAATGATACGCATACGACCTCGTGTTTCGTCGGTGAGTCGCGCGTTAGACTGCAGGATCGTTTCTGGGATGTTTCCGCGTGTCAGAGCGGTAGCGTGACCCGGGCAATGAGGCCGCCTTCGCGGCCATTCTCGAGTGTCGCCTCACCGCCATGGGCCCGTGCGACAGCGCGCACGCTGGCCAGACCCAGCCCGATGCCGCCGGTCTCCCTACCGCGCGACCGTTCGGCGCGAAAAAAGGGCTCGAACGCGCTCGCGAGGTCATCCGCTTCCATCCCCGGCCCGGCATCGGTTACTTCGATGATCGCTGATGCGCCGTCGACGCGGCACCGGACCTGGGCGCCTCCGCCATAATTGACCGCATTGCTGATCAGGTTGGCGAGCAAGGCCTTGAGCCCGGGCGCGTCCCCCTGCACGATCAGGGCCTCGCCGGGCTCGAGCGTGACCGGGGCGCCGCGATCGGCAAGGTCGTCGGTCACGCTTTCGGCAAGCGAGCGAAGATCGAGCGTCTGCCGGCGTGCGGGCTGCGTGGTATCGCGGACGAATGCCATGGCCGCTGCGATCCGCTGGTCCATTTCCTCGATGTCACCCTCGGCCGCGATCCGAAGCTCCGGGGGGGCGTGCTCGAGCCGCATCGTCAGGCGCATCAGCGGCGTGCGGAGATCGTGCGCGATCGCGCCGATCATCGTCGTGCGACCCTCGACATAATGGTTGAGCCGCGCCTGCATCTCGTTGAACGCCACCGCGGCCTCGGCAAGTTCCGGCGGGCCAGCGAGCGGCAGGGGCGTTGCCCGCGGATCCCGGCCCAACCGTTCGGCTGCGGACGCAAATAGTCGGATCGGCCGGACCAGCCGCCGGGCAAGAAACCACGCAAAGGGAGCAGCGACGACGATGGCGACGATGAGCCAGAGCAGCGCGCGCCATCGCCATGGTTCGAACCCGTTCGAGACGGGTTCCACCCTGCGCCAGCGACCGTCACCGAGCTTCGCGGACACGGTGAACGCGCCGAAAATCAAGTCGTCGTCCGCGCCATCGCGCAGGAAGGGCGGCATGTCGCGCTGGCGTTCGCGGGCCCGCTCGAATGACCCGGCGACACCGAAGGGGCTGGGGCCCTGCGACTCGACGCGAATCGAACCGCGCGGAAGCGCCAGGGCGATCGCCATGCGATGGGCGAGACGAAGATCGCGCCCGACCGGCGACTGGCGCGGTTCGTCAGGTCGAACGGAGATTTTCAGCGTACCGCCGGGATCGGCGCCGGTTCTCAATGCGGCAGCGACGCGGGCAACCGATTGCACCCTCGGCGTCGGAAGCGGCATCAGCAGCACGAGCGCGAAGTTCAGCGTCTGAACCAGCAGAACCATCAGCAGCATCAACGCGAAAATGCGCAGGAAGAGGGGCCATTCGCGCGGGCGTGAAGCCGGGCTCACGCCCGGATCACCCGCGGGACGAAGAGATACCCCTCGTTGCGCACCGTCCGGATGACCTCGTCATCGGGCGCTCGCAGCTTTCGACGCAGCCTGCTCACCTGGACATCGATCGCCCGGTCATAGGCCTCGTTGTCCGGGCCTCGTGCCGCGTCGAGCAGCACCTCGCGCGTCAACACGCGGCGGGGGCGCTCCACAAAGGCGCGCAGGACCGCAAACTCTCCATCGGTCAGATCGATGAGCACGCCCTCTGGGTCAAACAGCTCGCGCGTGATGAAATCAATGCGCCAGCCGGCAAAGGTGAAGGCGCGGCGTTCGTCGGTCTGCGCAATATCGGTCTGTCGCAGGGCCGCGCGCACGGTCGCCAGGATCTCGCGCGGACTGCACGGCTTGGGAAGATAGTGGCTGGCGCCGATCTCGAGCCCGAGAATGCGATCCGCCTCGTCGCCGAGCGCGCTGAGAAGGATGATCGGCGGGCCATTCCGCCGGGCAATGCGCCGGCAGACCGATATCCCGTCCTCGCCCGGCATCATGATGTCGAGAATGATCAGTTCGACCGGCACGCGGGCGAGCACGGCGTCCATCTCGCGCGGATTGGCCGCCGTTTCGACGCGATAGCCATGCCGGCCGAGGCTCTCGGCGAGCAGCGATCGGATGGCGGCTTCATCGTCCACCACGAGCAGCGTCCGCCCTTTGTCCGGCTCGGATAGGGGCGACGCCGTTTCGCTCAGGGTGGTTCTCGGAATCCGGGGCATGTTTCAGGGCACCATCAAGCGACGCGGCGGTCCTTGCAAGGGACATATGACCGGCGCCCTCCGATGCGAGGCGATTCTTCGAAGCCCAGCGGTCCAACGGGAAACTAGTTACAATTGACACTATCTCGCGCAGGCGGCAAAGTAGTTTCATCGGATACTATATCGGAACGGCACCGCTCATGATCATGGACGCCTCACCTCGCCCGGACTCGACACAATTCGCCGTGGCGCGATCGGCGGCGTCGTCAGAGCGCAGCGAATCCGGATGCCGGGAGATGGGAATGACTGACATGCCACCGCAGATGATGTCGGGCTTCGGCAATCATTTCGCGACCGAGGCCGTAGCCGGGGCGCTGCCGATCGGGCGCAACAGCCCGCAAAGGCCGCCTTTCGGCCTCTACGCCGAGCAGCTTTCCGGGACGGCATTCACCGCCCCGCGGCGCGAGAATAGTCGGTCCTGGCTCTATCGCCTCCGCCCCACCGCGAACCACGGCGCGTTCGCTCCCTATCCTCGCGCGACGTTCCTGCGCTCGGGCCCCTTCGATGAAGTGCCGCCGTCGCCGAACCGGATGCGCTGGGACCCATTGCCGATTCCGGCCGACCGGACCGACTTCGTCGACGGCCTGGTGACCTATGCCGGCAATGGCAGTGTCGCGGACGGCACGGGCATCGGCATCCATCTCTATGCCGCCAATGCGTCGATGGAGGGCCGGGCTTTTTTCAGCGCCGATGGCGAACTGCTGATCGTCGCCGAGCAGGGCTCGCTGCGGCTGGTGACGGAGATGGGGGTCCTTGTTCTGGCGCCGCAGCAGATCGCCGTCGTACCGCGCGGCGTCCGGTTTCGCGTCGAGCTGATCGAGGGGCCGATCCGCGGCTATGTCTGCGAGAATTACGGCGCGCTGTTCCGGCTGCCGGACCTTGGCCCGATCGGCTCGAATGGTCTCGCCAATTCGCGCGATTTCGAGACGCCGTCCGCCTGGTTCGAGGATAGCGACGCGCCGGTCGAGCTCGTGCAGAAATTCCAGGGGAGCCTGTGGACGACGACGCTGTCGCACTCGCCGTTCGACGTCGTCGGCTGGCACGGCAACCTCGCCCCGTACCGCTATGACCTGCGGCGCTTCAACACGATCAACACGGTGAGCTTCGATCACCCCGATCCCTCGATCTTCACCGTCCTGACGTCGCCGACCGACACGCCCGGAACCGCCAATTGCGATTTCGTGATCTTTCCGCCGCGGTGGATGGTGGCGGAGGATACATTCCGCCCCCCGTGGTTTCACCGCAATGTGATGAGCGAGTTCATGGGCCTGATCCACGGCGCCTATGACGCCAAGGAAGGCGGCTTCGCCCCGGGCGGCGCTTCGCTGCACAACCAGATGTCCGGCCATGGGCCCGACCAGGCGAGCTACGAAAAAGCGATCGCCGCGACGCTGGCGCCGCACAGGATCGAGGACACGATGGCGTTCATGTTCGAGACCCGATCGGTGATCCGGCCCACTCATTTCGCGACCGAAACCCCGCTCGCACAGCTCGACTATGACGATGTCTGGTCCGATTTCCGGAAGGCGGAACTGCCGCGATGACCAACTTTCCGATCGACGAAACCCATGATCCGGCACGAACGAGCTGGGTCGAGAGCGCGACCGGACACGCGCAATTTCCGATCCAGAACCTGCCTTATGGCGTCTTCGATTCCCGGGACGGCGAACGGCGCCTGGGTGTCGCGATCGGCGACCACATCCTGTGCCTGAGGCGTGCCTCCGACGAGAATCTCCTGCCTGCGCCCGAAGCGTTGCGCGGCAGGAACCTGAACATGCTGTTCGCATTGCCATTGGACGCGCGATCGGCGTTGCGCCGACGGATTTCCGAGCTGCTGTCGGATCCTGCCCATCGCCCGGCAGTCGAACCGTTGCTGGTCGAGGCCGCGGGCTGCACGCTGCACCTGCCGGCCGCGATCGGCGACTATACCGACTTCTATGTCGGCATCCATCACGCCAACAATATCGGCCGGCTGTTCCGGCCGGACAACCCGCTCCTCCCCAATTACAAATGGGTACCGATCGGATATCATGGCCGCGCCTCGTCGGTACGGCCATCGGATGTGCCGGTGATGCGCCCCAACGGCCAGCGTAAATTGCCCGACGCCGATGCTCCAATATTCGGCCCGACGCTCCGCCTCGATCACGAGCTCGAAATGGGCGTATGGATCGGCCGCGGCAATAGTCTCGGCCACGCAATCCCGATCGGCGAGGCAAGCGAGCACATCGCCGGCTTCTGCCTTCTCAACGACTGGTCCGCACGCGATTTTCAGGCCTGGGAATATCAGCCGCTCGGCCCGTTCCTGGCGAAGAATTTCCACACGACGATCTCGCCCTGGGTGGTGACATCGGAAGCGCTGGCGCCCTTTCGCACCGCGCAACCACGGCGCCCGGAGGGCGATCCGGAGCCGCTGCCCTATCTGCTGGACGCCGCCGATCAGCGCGAAGGCGCGCTCGCGATCGAGCTCGAAGCCCATCTCTCGACCAAGGCGATGCGCGAACAGCGACTGCCGCCGCATCGCCTCAGCCGCGGCCAGGCAACCAACATGTACTGGACCGCCGCGCAAATCGTCACGCATCATGCTTCGA
>NZ_JAQGLC010000089.1 GCF_028293085.1 Sphingomonas bacterium | reverse complement strand
AGCCCTGCAGCACGATCTCGGTCGAATATTTGTCCTGGCCCTGGGCGTCCTGCCACTTACGGGTCTGGAGCGCGCCCTCGATATAGACCTTGCTGCCCTTGCGCAGATAGCGCTCGGCGACGTTCGCGAGCCCTTCATTGAAGATCGCGACCGAATGCCATTCAGTCTTTTCCTTGCGCTCGCCGGTGTTCTTGTCCTTCCAGGTGTCGGACGTGGCGATGCGCAGATTCACCACCTTGCCGCCATTCTGGAAGGAGCGGCTCTCCGGATCGCGCCCGAGATTGCCGACGAGAATGACCTTGTTGACGCTGCCCGCCATATTTATTTCCTACAAGCCGAGTGCCATGGCGCCCCAATAGGTCGCCCCTGCTGCGATGTAGGCGAGCGCGAACAAATAGCCAACCATGAACGCCGGCCATTTCCATCCATTGGTTTCGCGGCGGGTGACCGCGATGGTCGAGATGCATTGCGGCGCGAAGACGAACCACATTAGGAAGGCGAGCGCGGTCGGCAGGCTCCAGCGCCCGCGCAGATTCTGCGCCATCGCCTTGCCGCCGGCATCGCTGTCGGGATTGTCGATCGCATAGACGGTGCCGATCGCCGCGACCGCCACTTCGCGTGCCGCCATCGCCGGGATCAGCGCCAGCGCGATGTCGCGGTTGAAGCCGATCGGCTTGACCACCACCGCGACACCGTTCGCGATCCGCCCGGCGATCGAATAGTTGATCGGCGAGACGGGGCTGCCCTTGGGCGGCTGCGGGAAGCTGAGCAGCGCCCAGAGGATCACCGTCGTCGTCGCGATGATCGTGCCGGCGCGCTTGAGGAAGATTTCCGCGCGGGCCCACAGGCCCAGCAACACGTCGCGTGGCCGCGGCCATTGATATTTGGGCATCTCCATCATGAAGCCCGACGAGGCGCCCTTGGTCACGGTGCGGCGCAGCACCAAAGCGACGACGAACGCGCCCACCACGCCCATCACGTACAGGCCGAACATCACCAGCCCCTGCAGGCCGACCAGCGGCAGCACCCTGGTGTTGGGGATGAAGGCGCCGATGACGAGCGTATAGACCGGCAATCGCGCGGAACAGGTCATCAGCGGCGCGATCAGGATGGTGGTCAGCCGGTCCTTCTCGTCCTCGATCGTCCGGGTCGCCATGATGCCGGGGATCGCGCAGGCGAAGGACGAGAGCAGCGGGATGAACGCGCGTCCCGACAGGCCGACGCTAGCCATGATGCGGTCCATCAGGAAGGCGGCGCGGACCATATAGCCCGATGCCTCGAGCACCAGGATGAACAGGAACAGGATCAGGATCTGCGGCAGGAACACGATCACCGCGCCGACGCCCGCGATCACGCCGTCGGTGATCAGCGATCGCAGGATCGAATCGGGCATCCATGCCTTCACCGCGGTCTGCAGCCAGGCGAAGCCGTCACCGATCAGGTCGGCCGGCACCGTCGCCCAGCTGAACACCGCCTGGAACATCAGGAACAGGATCGCGAAGAGCAGGATCAGGCCGGCCACCGGATGCAGCGCGACCGCGTCGAGCGTATGCGTCCAGCGCCGTACCGGCGTCTCGGACAGGGTCGCCGCCACCGCGATCGCGCGGGCGCGGCGCTGGAGCGTGACGATGTCGTCCTGCACGCTGCCGTCGCTCGGGCGCAGCTTCTTCGCCTCGCCATGCCCCAGCACCTCGCCCAGCCGCGCCTTGAGATCGTCAAGCCCGCGCCGCCGGACGGCGACGGTCGGCACCACCGGCACGCCAAGCTCGCGCGCGAGCAATTCGGGATCGAGCTTGAGCCCGTCGCGCTCGGCCAGGTCGAACATGTTGAGCGCGACCACTACCGGCAGCCCCAGCGCGATCAGCTGGAGCGTGAAGCGCAGGTGATTGTCGAGATTCGCGGCGTCGACGACCACGACCAGCGCATCGGGCAGGCGCTCGCCGACCTGGGCGCCCGTCACCACGTCGCGCGTCACCCGCTCGTCGGGGCTGGAAGGATCGAGGCTATAGGCGCCGGGCAGATCGACCAGCTCGACCGGCCGGCCGTCGAGCAGCGCCAGCCGCCCCGAATGTCGCTCGACCGTCACGCCGGGATAATTGCCGACCTTTTGCCGCGCGCCGGTCAGGGCGTTGAACAACGCGCTCTTGCCGGCATTGGGATTGCCGACCAGCGCCACCAGCGGCGCGGCGTTCATTGCCTGATCAATTTGGGGCCGACCAATCTAGCCGGCGACGGGGGAAACGTGGATCGCGCCCGCGACGGCGCGGCGCAGTGCAACGGTCATCCGCCCGATGCGGCAGGCGATCGGGCCCTTGCCCAAAGTTGCGCGGTGCAACACTTCGACGCCGACGCCCTCGTCGAAGCCGAGCTCGCGCAGGCGGCGTGCCTCGGGCACGCTCAGCCCGGCCCAATCGATCTGGGCGACGGTGGCCCGCTGGCGTTGCGGCAGCGATTCGAGGCTGAGAGGCATTTGCACAAAGCCGACATACGGCCGTTGCGATTGATTATCAATAACTGTTGCGTCGCTTTTGCGGCGGACGGTCGATCAGACCACCGGATAGCGCAGCCGGCCGATGAAGCGCGACAGGCTCGGCAGATGCTCGGTCCGCGACAGGAAGCCCGCTTTGGCCTTTTCGAAGTGCATGATCCCCTCGATCCGGCGCCCGAGAAAGGCGCGGGTGTCGGCCCAGCCCTCGCTTTCGTCGTCGAGGAACACGGTGATGGTCGCCGCATAGACGCCGGTCAGGATCGTCCGCTTGGTATAATGATTATAGTCGGTCGCGGTGTCGCCGGCCGCGCGCCACATCAGGTCGGCGGCGCGCCAGCCGAGCTTCGCCCCGCCCACCATATTCTGCGGCATGGCGAGAATCGCCAGCGCCCGGCGCAGCGTTTCGCGGTGCGGCGCCAGCTCGGCCAGCCGCGCCTCGACCAGCGCGGTGATCTTCGCGCGGATCTTCATCGTCGCCAGCCGCTCGGCCGGAAGCGCCGCCGCCATGGCCGAATCGACATGCGCAAACCAGGCGTCGATCATGTCGACCGCGCCGCCCGGAAAGGCGACCGAGGCCACGTCCCGGTCGACGCCCGCCATATCGGCCGCGGCATCGCGCGCGGCGTCGCTCCAGCCGTCGAACGCGGCATTGGCGGCGATCAGCGGGGCGAGGCCCTCGCGAATCTCGTCAAGCGTCGGATCCTGGGGCAGCACGGCCATCGGAAAAGTCTCCCTGCGTCCTATCTAGGCTCGGTGTCGGCGGGCGCAAGCATGGCCGGCTCGCGCTCGCGGACCAGCACCAGCGCGACCGCCACCAGCACTGCGCCGACCAGGTCGGCCAGGCCGAGCCGCTCGTCATAGACGATCCACCCGACCGCCCCCGCGACCACCGGCTGCACCAGCAGCGCAATGCCGACGACCAGCGGGGACAATTGCCCGAGCGCATAGATCAGCAAGGTCTGGCCGATCACCTGGCTGACCAGCACCAGCGCGAGGATCGGCGTCCAGTCGTGCGGCCAGATCCGGTCGCCCATCAGCAAGGCGAGCGCGAGCAGCGGCACGATGCTGCCGCCGGTCGCCATCGCCAGCGCCGGGAAGGGCGCCATGGTCTCGCGGATCCGCGCCATGAAGATGAAGTAGAAGGTGTAGAGCAGCCCCGCGAGCAGGCACAGCATGTCGCCGACCAGATGGCGCGGATCGAGCTGATAGGACCGCCCCATCAACAGCGCCGCGCCCACCGCCGCCAGCGCCAGCGCGATCCCCTGGGTCCGCGACGGCCAGGCGCGCATCGCGAGAAAGCCGTAAACCGGGAAGAACAGGATCGCCGAATTGCCGAACAACGTGGCGTTCGCCAGCGTCGTCTTGAGGATGCCGATATGCCAGCTGCCGAGATCGGCGGCAAAGCAGAGGCCAGCCAGAGCGAACAGGAGCCACATGGTCCTGCCGACCCGCACCGGCCGCCACCCGCCCGCGACCGCGATGGCGAGCAGGATCGGCGTCGCCAGCGCGATCCGCCAGAAGGCCGAGGCGACCGGCCCGGTATCCGCCATCCGGACGAACCAGGAGCCGAAGGCGAGCATCACATTCGCCGCGATCAGCGCGGCAAAGGCCAGTGGATGAGCTCCGTGCCTTTGCGGTACGACAGTTTTTCTTGGCGCATCGGACTGGTGCATGCGGCCCCTTAGCGCGCTATCTCCGGCCCGTCAGGTAGCAAAAGGAAACGCTTCTTCATGCCCAGCCTCTTCGATCCGATCCAGCTCGGCGCGATCCATGCACCCAACCGCGTCCTGATGGCGCCGCTCACCCGCGGCCGCTCCACGCGCGAGCATGTGCCGCAGCCGCTGATGGGCGATTATTACGCGCAACGCGCCGGCGCGGGCCTGATCATCACCGAGGCGACGGGTATTTCGCGCCAGGGCCTGGGCTGGCCTTTCGCGCCCGGCCTGTGGACCGACGAGCAGACCGAAGCGTGGAAGCCGGTCGTCGCCGCGGTTCACGCGGCGGGCGGGCGGATCGTGGCGCAGCTCTGGCATATGGGCCGGATCGTCCATTCGAGCATTGGCGGCGCCCAGCCGGTGTCCTCCTCGGCCACCACCGCGCCGGGCCAGGCGCACACCTATGACGGCAAGCAGGATTATGAGGAGGCACGCCCGCTGCGCGCCGACGAATTTCCCGGCCTGCTCGACGATTATGAGCGCGCGACGAAGAACGCGATCGCGGCGGGCTTTGACGGGGTCCAGATTCATGCCGCGAACGGCTATCTGATCGACCAGTTCCTGCGCGACAATTCGAATTTCCGCACGGACGATTATGGCGGGCATCCGGAGAATCGCGTGCGCCTGCTGCGCGAGGTGACCGAACGCGTCGCCGGCGTGATCGGCGCCGATCGCACCGGCGTGCGCCTCTCGCCCAACGGCAATT
>NZ_JAQGLC010000075.1 GCF_028293085.1 Sphingomonas bacterium | reverse complement strand
GAACATCGCGGCGGAATCGACGAAGCGCCGGATCAGCCAGGGGCAGGCGATGCGATCGATCTTCGGCCGCGCGCGCGTGACCCACAAGGTCCGCCCCATAAGGTCTCGGGGGGGCACCGCAGCCTCGTCCACCGTCGGCAATCCCGCCTTCCTCCACGAGGCGGCCCCGCCTTCGACGATTTCGGCGCTTGCGCCGGCCTGGCGCAGCCATGCCGCGACGCCCTGTCCGGCGGTGCCGCCATCCTCGCACAGCACGACTGTGGCGGCGCCGGCGAAGTCAGGCGCCCAGTCCGCCGTGGCGGCGAGGCTTCGACGTTTGGCGCCAGGGACGGTTCGGGGAAAAGCGGCGAATTCCGCATCGGTGCGGATGTCGATGATCGCCGGGCACCGCGCTGTGCCGATCAGGCGGGCGAGCTTGTCGATGGGAATGCTGTTGAATGCAGGCATAAGGCGTCCTCGAGGTCGGTGGGGACGCGATACTTCAGCCTGCCGCCTCATGGGGTGATCGCGATCCCCATGGCTCCTAAAAGCCGCGGGAGGTGGTCTCTGTCAATAGCCTGGCACGGCTTTCCGCCGGGCGTCGAACCGACTTCGGACGATGAACCTCGCGGCCAGGGTCGACTTGGGCTAGCAGCAGGCGATGACCAGAAAGTTCGTCCTTCGCGACGTGCGGCGCGGCGGCCTTTTTGCGATGGCGGCGGCGTTGCTGTTCGGATTGTCCACCCCGGCGGCGAAGCTGATCGTCGGCGAGGTCCGCCCGCTCCTGCTCGCCGGCTTGCTCTATCTCGGTTCCGGCATCGGCCTGACGATCCTGAAGCTGATGCGCGGCGATGCCGGCGTGCGGCTGACGCGTCGCGATGTACCCTGGCTTGCCTGCACGATCCTGTTCGGCGGCGCGATCGGCCCGGCGTTGCTGATGATCGGCCTCACGGGCACCACTGGCTCCGCTGCGTCGCTGCTGCTGACCCTGGAGGGCGTCTTTACCGCGCTTCTGGCCTGGATCGTGTTTCGCGAGCCGTTCAACCGCCGGATCGGGATCGGTATGGCCGCGATCTTTGCCGGTGCCGTCCTGCTCGCGCTTCACGGCCCTTCCGGTCATGCTGGCCTGATCGGCGGCATCGCTGTTATCGGGGCATGTCTCGCCTGGGCGATAGACAATAATTGCACCTCGAAAATCTCGCATGTCGATGCCGTGACCCTTGCGGCGATCAAGGGCGTCGTCGCGGGCGGCGTGAATGTGGGGCTCGGGCTGGCGATCGGCGGGCGCATGCCCGGCCCGGCCGCGCTCGGCGCAACGGCGGCCGTCGGTTTTTTCGGCTATGGGCTGAGCCTCGTCCTTTTCGTGCTGGCCTTGCGGGAGGTCGGCGCGGCGCGGACCGGCGCCTATTTCTCGACCGCGCCCTTTATCGGCGCGGTGATCGGGATTGCCATCCTGCGCGAACCCTTCACCACGGCGCTCGCCGTCGCGGGCAGCCTGATGGCATTCGGCGTCTGGCTTCATCTGACCGAGCCACGGCTCTCATAATCGCCCTCACAAACCCTTGACAGCGAAGCCGGCCTCGCGCTTCTTGGGCGCATGGGGAAAGCGATCTCCCCACGAGGCGACAGGCTGAAGAATCGCGTCCACGCCCCTCGGGAGGACGCTGCTTGCCTGTCACCGATCGCCTGCCTTCCATCGCCGCGCCGGATGATCGCCCGATGATCGTTCCGGCCTTCCACGCCGTTCCTGCCAGACCGGGGAAGCGTCCATGAACGATGTGCCACTGCTCCGCCCGCGCCTGAGCCGTCGCTCTCTCGCCTGGCTCGCTTTACTTGCCCTGGTCGTCGCGCTGGCGGCGTTCGGCTGGTTCGTGGAACTTCCGGGTCTGTCCAGCGCGCGCGGGGATCCGCCCGCGGTCGAAACCGGCGTCGCGACCTGGCTGCTCCGCCACAGCGTGCCCGCCGGTGCGAAGGGAACGACCAATCCGCTCGGCCGGGACCCCGCCAGCATCGCTGCCGGCCGCGACCTGTTCGTCGCCAAATGCGCTGCCTGCCATGCCTATGACGGTGGCGGCCGGACGGAAATCGGCGCCGGTACCTGGCCGCGCCCGCCCGCGCTCCGCGCGCTGGTGCCGACGATGCGCGACGGCGAGATTTTCTACCATATCCGCAACGGCATCCGGAACACGGCGATGCCCGCCTGGAATCTGCCTGATCGCCAGGTCTGGCAGCTCGTCACCTATCTCCGCCATTTGCCGATCACTGCCGCGATGGATCAGCCGACGACCGGCAGCGCATCCTCGACTGCGCATTATGTCGGTTCGGCCAGTTGCAGGAGCTGTCACCAGGAGATCTATGCGCGCTGGACGAAGACGCCGATGGCCAATGTCGTCCGCGATCCGAAAGCCCATCCGGGCGCGATCGTCGCCGATTTCAGCAAGCCCGATCCGCTGGTGAAGTTCGCGCCCTCGGACGTCGCGTTCGTCTATGGCAGCATCTGGAAACAGCGCTATTTCAAGAAGGCGGGCGACACCTATGTCCCGCTGCCCGCGCAATGGGACATCACCCACAAGAAGTGGCTCGCCTATCACGTGCCCGACACTGCCGATTGGTGGACCCCGCATTATCCCGATCCCGGCGACAATTCGCAGCGACCGACCGGCCCGCTGTGCGACGGCTGCCACTCGGTCAATTACAACATCGCGACGAGCAAGCCGACTGAATGGAATGTCGGGTGCGAAATGTGTCACGGGCCGGGCTCGGACCATGTCGCGCATCCGCGGACGGCGAATGTCGTGAACCCGGCGCGGCTCGATTATGTCCGCGCCAACGACACCTGCATCCAGTGCCATTCGCAAGGCCAGCCGCTGAAGAGTCCGATCGCGGGCAAATATTATGACTGGCCGGTCGGCTTCCGCGTCGGCCAGCGTCTGGCCGATATGTGGAGGCTCGAGCCGAACGAGCTCGGCAAGCTCAGCTTCACCCATTTTCCCGATGGCACCGGCCACAAGAACCGGATGCAGGGCAATGATTTCGTCCAGAGCCTGATGTACGAACGCGGCGTCACCTGCTTTTCCTGTCACGACGTGCATGGCACGCCCAACCAGGCGCAGCTGCGCCAGCCGGTCGGACAGGTCTGCATGGCATGCCACGGCCCGAACACCCAAAATGGTCCGCACGCTGTCTCGATCGCCGCGCACACCCATCACAAGCCGGGCAGCCCGGGCAGCGAGTGCGTTTCCTGCCACATGCCGAAGATCGAGCAGACGATCGGCGACGTGAACGTGTCCAGCCACACCTTCCGCTTCGTCACGCCCGCCGAAACCGACGCGATGAAGATCCCCAATGCCTGCAATGTCTGCCATAAGGATAAAAGCACCGCCTGGACCGCGACGGCGCTGCGCAGCTGGGGCGATCGCTCGCCGTGGCGGATGGCACGATAAGGGCATCCTCGGAATTCAGGGCGCGGGCGCGATCGCGAGTCCCGTGCCCCAGTTCACGGCGGTCGTCATGGGCCGATGAGCTTGCCGATCGCCTCCAGATACGCCGCGAAAGCCAATCGGCCTGCCGGGGTGATGCGCGCCCGCGTCAGCGGCTTGCGATTGAAGAAGCTCTTGTCGATCGCGATATAGCCGGCGTCTTCCAGCTTGCGCAGATGGATCGACAGATTGCCCTGGGTCGCGTCGAGCCTCGTCTTCAGCTCCGTGAAGTCGGCGACCTCGGCATCGGCCAGATAAGCCATGATCCCGAGCCGCAACCGGCCATGGATGACGTCGTCGAGCTTCGCGATATCGAAATCGGGCATTCCCAGGTTCAGCCCGCGCGGCGCAGGATGACCAGCCCGGGCAAGGCCATCAGCAGGATCAGCGCGACCGCGGCGACAAGTACATAGGTGCTGGTGCCGATCAGGAGGCCGAGAAGGACCGAACTGACCAGCCAGCCCAGCCCCACCACGAGCGCCCAGCCCTGCCGGCGGATGGTATAGACGGTAATCCAGGCCGCCCCCTGTAACGCGAAGACCACCGCCGGATAGAGTTCCCAGATCAGGAAATCCGCCCGCCGCCAGGCATTGAACCCGAACACCATGATCATCGCCAGATTGGTCAGCCCGATCGCGGCGAAGGCGCCGTTCGCTGCCCGGGCGGCAGCTCCGCCCTTGGGAAAGGCCGCGCCATCGCGTTTCACCAGGATCGTCAACACGATCAGGAAGACGATCGTCGGCCCCAGCCCCACCGCGAGGCCGGCCAGCGGCGACAAATTCACCCGGCCAATCGCCTGCAGCCACTGGACGAAACATTGCGCACCATAAAGGCCACCACCCCATAGAAGCGCGGCAGCAGCCTGGAGCGGGCGATCATGCGGTTCCGCCACCAACCGCTTCAGATAGGCGAGGTCTTCCTGCGGACCATGGGAATCCGACATGAGGCGTTGCTCCGGATTGGTCATGCTGCGGTGGCCGGGCTACCGCGCCCGCCCGCCTGCCGCGGGACGCGGCGGCCGTTGAGCCATGCCCCGATCCAGCTATGGCGGACCAGCACTGCATAGCTGCCGAGCATCATCGGCACGGTGATGAGCAGGATCAGGATGTATTTGACCGGCGCCGGCCAGCCAAGCTGGCTGAACGCCGCTTGCACGGCCATCACGATCGGCAAGTGGATCAGATACAGCCAATAGGAAGCGTCCGCCACATAGCGCACCGCGCCATTGGGTCGCGCCAGAAACCGCAGCGCCGCGCCGACCAGCCCGATCGTCCAGCACCATATGGCAAGCGCATAGGCCGCGGCATAGAGGATCGTCCGCCCCGTCCACCGGGGTGCCGCGCCCAGATCGGGCGTTGCGCCAGCGATCGCGATGCACAGGATAGTGAGAAGCACGGCCGGCACCAGGTTGGACCGCCAGCGGGATGCCCATGCCTGCAGCAATTCCGGATTGCGTTGCAGCAGCCAGCCATAGCCAAAGGCGATGCCATAGGCGGTCAGCGCGATGCCGTTGGGCACCAGGCCGGTGTCAGGCGTCGGGACGCCGAACCACAAGCGCCATTCAGGATTGGCGAGGAAGGCGAGCGCGATCGGGGCGGCGAGGACGAGCGGCGCCAGGCGACTCCGTTCGAGCAGGGCAAGCAGGCGATCGACGATCCCGCGCAACCGGCCGGACCGATCGATCACCCGGACCATGCCGGTCAGGCACAATGCTCCGGCATAGAGCCACAAGAGCACGTAGAGAAACCACAGATGCGTCAGCGGAAAGGTCTGCATGGAGAGCGGCGGGGTTGCCGGCGCCGGCGGCGCCACTCCCCCATTGGCCTTGACCGCCGCCCAGACGATCACCGCGATGATCGCCGCCATCATGATCGGCCATCCCACGACAAGCGGCAGGGCAATGCGTTTCAGCCGATCGCGGACAAAGCCGCCCAGGCCCCGTCGCACGAGCGCCATGCGCCCGAAATAACCCGCGATGAAGAAAAACGCCGCCATGCGGAAGAGGTGAAGGACGAAGAAGAGAACGGCAAGAGCCGGACTGCGATCCACATCGACAACCGGCCAGATTTGCGGGCCGGGGAGGAACGATACGGATGCGTGGAACGCGATGCCCAGCAACAACGCACCCGCGCGCACGGCGTCGAGCGCGTGCAGCCTGTTCTGATTGTCGGTCATGCAAGTCTCCTGGTTTCCGAAGCCAGATACAGTTTCGAGTTTGTTTTGTAAACTGGTTTGTCAAACGCCAATGGAGCGGGACGTAATATCATCTCTTTTTGCTTGACGCCGGCAAAGTCCGCCCGCACTCTCCCGTCAGGAGGTGCACCATGGCGAACACCGAAATCCTGTTTCCCGAGCCCTGTCGCGAAGATTGGGAGGCAATGCGGCCGGACGGTCGCGGAAGATTATGTGCGGCCTGCGACAAGAAGGTCCACGACCTCCGCAACTACACTCCCGAGGAAGCCGAAACCCTTCTCCGGAGCGGCGCGACCCCGGCCTGCCTGCGCGCGACGATTCTGCCCGATGGCCGTGTCGCCACCCTGCCAAGCCGCCGCGGTCGCTTCCTCATCGCCGCGATCGGCACGCCGGCGCTGATGCTGGCAGCGGCGAGCGCAACGGCCGGCCCCCAAACCGGCGCCATCGC
>NZ_JAQGLC010000058.1 GCF_028293085.1 Sphingomonas bacterium | reverse complement strand
TGAAGCCGGTATTGCCGGGGCGGAAATAGAATTTCTCCTCATAGCCCGGCCCGTCCGCCTCGAAGAAGCTGGTCGGAATGGTCACCCCGAGCTCGCCCGCGAGCTTCTGCATCGCACGCACCGCCTTGTGCTCGCCGACCGGCTTGGCATTCGCGAACAGCGCCTCGTCCTCGACGCGGCAGAAATATTCGCCCTCGAACAATTCGGGCGGCAGGATCACCTGCGCACCCCTGGAGGCCGCCTCGCGCACGAGTTCGGAGACGTGCGCGATATTCGCGTCGATATCGTTCGAAAAGGCGAGCTGGAGCGCGGCGACGGTGAGTTCGGTCATGCGCGGCCCCTTAGCGACTTTCGGGCGGAAACGGCACCCCCCAAGGCTGGGGCGTCAGGCGGGAATCTGCTGGC
Source organism: Sphingomonas bacterium (assembly GCF_028293085.1). Taxonomy (GTDB): domain Bacteria; phylum Pseudomonadota; class Alphaproteobacteria; order Sphingomonadales; family Sphingomonadaceae; genus Sphingomonas. The sequence goes on along the minus strand of NZ_JAQGLC010000058.1, from coordinate 11,796 downwards.
TGATGCAGTGGAAGCTGCCGCCGCCGGTCAGGATCGAGTCGGCATGAAGGCCGATCGCCTGCCGGTCCGGGAACAGCGCCTGGATCGCAGCGACCGCCGCCGCATCGTTGGCCGCCCCATATTGCGGCACCACCACTGCAGCATTGCCGATATAGAAGTTCATATAGCTGGCCGGCACGATCTCCTCGTTGCGCAACACGCGGCCGGGCGAGGGCAGGCGGATGATCTCCACATCGTGGCGGGCGGCGTCGCGCGCGGCATGCTGATAGACCAGCCAGTTGGGATCATTGTCATCGGGCTCTGGGATGGCGAGCCGCCCCGGCGCCACGACGCGCGCAAGATTGTCGACATGGCCGTCGGTATGATCGTGCATCAGCCCATCGCCGAGCCAGATCACATTGGTATAGCCAAGGTCCTCTGCCAGCCGGGCCTCGATATCGGTACGCGACAAGGCAGGATTGCGATTGTGATTGAGCAGGCATTGCTCGGTGGTGACGACCAGGCCCGTCCCGTCGCCGTCGATCGCACCGCCTTCGAGCACCCAGCCGCAGGTCTCGGCGTGGATGTGGCGCCGTGCGGCGAGGCGCAGGCCGATATCCTCGTCGCCGAGCAGGTCATATTTCCCGCCCCAACCATTGAACAGGAAGTCCCTCGCACGGCCGTCACCGGTGACGATCGCCGCCGTATCGCGCAGCCAGATGTCGCCGAACGGCTCGACCACGATCTGCGCGGAGTCGCCCGCCATCGTCTTTGCCGCCCGTGCGGCTTCCTCATCCGCGGCGACCAGCAGGACACGCTCGCCGCGCCCGCCGGCATGCACCGCGCGGACAAAAGCCGTGACTTCGACACGTGCGGGCTCGAGATCGTCTTCCCACAGTTCCGGGTGGCTCGGAAAACCGATCCACACTGCCTTGTGCGGCGCCCATTCGGCGGGAGGGGTGATGCGGTTCATCGTTACTTCGCCTCTGCGCGGCTCTTGTCGCGGATCGCCCGGAATTCGGCGGTCGGATACCAATTGGGCCAGCCGCCCTGGGCGAGCTGGCGGCCGAGCTGATAATAGAGCGTCAGATCGAGCACCGCGCCCGACCAGTCCCAATCGGAATCATATTCGTCCTGTGGCTTGTGATAGCGGCGCTCGTTATAATCCTTCGCCGCAGCCTCACCCGCTGCTTCGCCGCCCTTGACCAGATCCTGGCCCGATCCGCCGTCGAGCATCGGCACGCCGAGCTTGGCGAAGCTGAAATGGTCCGACCGGAAATAGCCGCCACGCTCCGGATGTGGCTCGGGCTTGATCACCCGGCCTTCGGCCCCGACGAGCGGCGCAACCAGATCCTCAAGCTCGGATTTGCCGGCACCGGTGATGACGAAGTCTTTCGCCGGCCCGGCCACACTCAGCACGTCCATGTTTACGCCGCCGACGGTGTGCGCGAGCGGGTAGACCGGATTCTCCGCATAGTAACGCGATCCGAGCAGGCCCGATTCCTCGGCGGTCACGGACATGAAGACGATGGACCTTTTCGCTGGTCCAGCCTTGGCCTGCGCCTCGGCGAGCGCCACGAGCCCGGCCACGCCCGAGGCATTGTCGAGCGCGCCGTTGCAGATGTCGTCGCCATTTACCGCGTCGCAATGCCCGAGATGATCCCAATGGGCGGTATAGAGGACATAATCGTCCGGCGCTGTGGTGCCGGGCAATATACCGATCACATTCTTCGACGCCTGGCGCCGGATCGTGTTGGCGAAGCTCACCGACGCCTTCACCCCGAGCGGCACTGCCTTGAAGCCCCTGGTTTTGGCCGCCTCGGCCAGCGCGCCGAAATCCTGGCCGGCGCTCGCGAAGAGTTCCTTCGCCTTGTCGAGCTGCATCCAGCCGATCGCCTGCGACTGGTCGAGATGGTCGCCCTTCTCGTCGAGCTCATGCTGCGGCCCGGTCCAGCTCGATTGCACCACCCCCCAGCCATAGGCGGCGGGCTCGGTATCGTGAACGATGATCGCTGCCGCGGCGCCCTGGCGGGCCGCCTCCTCGAACTTGTAGGTCCAGCGGCCATAATAAGTCATCGCCCGGCCTTCGAAGAGGCCTTCCTTGCCCGGCGTCTGCCAGTCGGGATCGTTGACCAGGATGACGACGGTCTTCCCCTTCACGTCCACGCCGGCATAGTCGTTCCAGCCGCGCTCCGGCGCGTTGATGCCATAGCCGATGAAGACGACGTCGCTGTCCTTCACCGCGATGCTCGGCGTGACCCGATAGGTCGCGATCACCATGTCCTTGCGATAGTCGAGCGCGACCGGCGTTTTGCCGCCGATGAAGGTCATCGGGCTGACGTCCCGCGACGCGATCTCGACGAGCGGCACGTCCTGGAACCATTTGCCGTGATTGCCGGGCTTGAGGCCGGCCGCCTTAAAGCGCTCGACGATATAGGCGGCGGTCTTGTCCTCGGCGGGGGTCCCGGGCTCGCGCCCCTCGAAATCGTCGGCCGACAGCGTCTTCGTCACGTCCTTCAGCGTCTGCACGGCGATGTTGGGGCGGGGGGCCGGCCGGGGCGAATCCTGCGCGGCAGCGACACTGGCGACAAGGGACAGGCCAAGGATCAGGGCAACGCGCATCGACTGGGTCCGATCGTTTTCGAAAGCGGCGACCTTCTGGCAGCAGCAATCCGCGGGCGCAACCGAGCGAATGCGCATTCCCTTCGCCTCGTCGCCACGGTATCAACTCGCATCATACTGGGATTGGGGGGGAATCGATGCCGAAGCGCCTTTTGGCCGCACTGTTGGCGACTGTCGTGGTCGCGCCGCTCCATGCCCAAAGCGATGTCGCGGTGCGCTTCGGCATACGCGAGGACGTGCAGCAGATCAGCCTCTCGCCCGACGGCAAAAGCATCGCCTATATCCAGCCGATGGCTGCGCGCGGCGCCGCACTGTTCGTCGTCAACATGGCCGACGGCAAGCCCAAGCCGATCCTGACCTCAACCGGCGATCCCGACCGGCTGAGCTATTGCCGCTGGTCGACCGACACGCGCCTGGTCTGCGGCATGTATATGATCGTCCCGAGCGACGCCGGCACCATCGGCTTCACGCGGCTGGTCGGAATCGATTCGGACGGCAAGAATCTGAAGCTCGTCAGTGCCCGCGAATCGGACAAGGCGCTCGGCTTCACCAGCCAGGGTGGCAATGTGATCGACTGGCTCGCCGACGATACCGGCGGATCGGTGCTGATGACGCACGATTATGTGCCGGAACAGACCACGGGCACCCTGCTCGGGGATTCGCGCAAGGGCTTCGGCGTCGACCGCGTCGACACCAACAGTCTCAAGCGGAGCACGGTCGAGACTCCCAAGCTCGATGCGGCTGAATATATCTCGGACGGTCACGGCACCGTGCGGATCATGGGCGTGCGGCCCAAGGCGAGTACGGGCTACGACAAGGCAATCATCAACTATTTCTACCGCAAGCAGGGAAGCCGGGACTGGCTGCCGCTCAGCAGCGTGAAGAACGATGCCGGAATGGATGACGGCTTCGATCCCTACGCCGTCGATCGCGATCGCAACGTCGTGTACGGCTTCGACGCCAACGGGGATCACAGCGCGCTCTATTCGATCGCGCTGGACGGCAGCATGAAGCGCGAGCTGGTGCTGGGACGCCCTGACGTGGATGTCGACGGCCTGATCCGGATCGGACGGCAGAGCCGGGTGGTCGGCGCCAGCTATGCCACCGAGCGCCGCCAGACCGAATTCTTCGACCCCGAGCTCAAAAAGCTTTCGGCGTCGCTTTCCAGGGCCCTGCCCGGTCTGCCGCTGGTCAGCTTCGTCGATGCGAGCGCAGACGAGAGCAAGCTGCTGATGTTCGCGGGAAGCGATGTCGACCCGGGGCGTTATTATCTGTTCGACAAGGCGACCCGGCAATTGGCCGAACTGCTGCCGACGCGACCACTGCTGGCCAAGACCATATTGGCAGCGGTCAAGCCGGTCAGCTTTCCCGCCGCGGACGGCACGCAGATTCCCGGCTACCTGACGCTCCCGCCCGGCAGCGACGGCAAGAACCTGCCCGCGATCGTGATGCCGCATGGCGGGCCCGGGGACCGGGACGAATGGGGATTCGACTGGCTCGCCCAGTTCTTCGCCAATCGCGGCTATGCGGTGCTCCAGCCCAATTTCCGGGGATCGACCGGCTATGGCTCGGCCTGGTTCCAGCAGAACGGCTTCAAATCTTGGAAGGTCGCGATCGGCGACGTCAATGATGGCGGACGCTGGCTGGTCAAACAGGGGATCGCCGATCCGGCGAAGCTCGGCATCGTCGGCTGGTCCTATGGTGGCTATGCCGCGCTGCAATCGGCGGTGCTGGATCCGACCCTGTTCAAGGCGATCGTCGCGGTCGCGCCGGTGACCGATCTGGAGACGCTTCGTTCCGAATCGGAGAATTTCACCAACCACGCGATCGTCGACGCCTTTATCGGCCGCGGCGCCCATGTCCGCGAGGGATCGCCCGCGCAGAATGTCGATCGCATCACTGCCCCGGTGCTGATGTTCCATGGGGATCGCGACCAGAATGTCGGCATCGGCGAATCGCGCATGATGGCGTCGCGGCTGAAATCGGCGGGTAAGAAGGCCGAGCTTGTCGAGTTCCACAATCTCGACCATTATCTCGACGACAGCAGCGTCCGCGCCGGGATGCTCGACAAGATGGACGCCTTTCTGAAGGCGTCGATGGGGAAGTGATCCGAAGGCGAAATCCGGGAAACAACCATTTCGGCCGAGTCTCGTTGGCCCCGATCGGTCATGTCGCTATTGGGTCGTAACATCTTGAAATCGGGGTTGGGCGCATGAAAATCTGGGTTTTGGCGACGATGCTCGCGGTTGCGGGTATCGCTGCCCAACCTGCGGCTGGCGCAAGCGATGCCGCCGCCCAATTCGGCGCGCGCCAGATGGTGGAGGACATCAGCCTTTCACCCGACGGCAAGTCGATCGCAATCGTCCAGCCGACCGAAGGCCGCGGTTCGGCATTGTACGTGGTGAGCCTGGCCGGTGCGCCGGAGCTGAAGCCGATCCTGTCGTCGACCGGATCGCCCGATCGCCTCGATTATTGCCGTTGGGCGACCGGTACGCGGCTGATCTGCGGGATCGCCGTTTTTCAGACCGTCGGTGGCGAGCTCACCGGCTACACGCGCATCATCACGCTGAACGCCGACGGCTCGGACATGAAAATCCTGAGCGAGCGCAGCAGCACGGAATTGCTGGGCGTCGCCGGCAATGGCGGGAACGTCATCGATTGGCAGGGCGACAATAAGGGCGCGGTGCTGATCTCCGAATACCATCTGCCCAATCACAGCACCGGCTATATCCTCAAGAACAGCAACGAAGGCCAGGCGGTCTATCTGGTGGATACCAAAACCCTGGAGCGCAAGGCGGTCGAGCCACCCAAATATGGCGGGATCGACTATATTGCCGATGGACGTGGCACGGTGCGGATCATGGCTGTCCAGCCCAGCACGAGCAACGGCTATAAAGGCAACCGGACCACCTTCACCTATCGCAAGCGGGATGGTCAGGAATGGCTGCCGCTCAGTATCGCCACCTATGGGGGCGGCCTGTCCACCGAGCCATTGGCCGTCGATCCCGATCTGGACGTCGTCTACGGCCTCGAGAACAAGGGCGGCCGCACCGCGCTCTACAAGATCGCGCTCGATGGCAGCATGAAGACCGACCTGATCTTCGAGCGCCCGGATGCCGATGTCGACGGGCTTATCCGGATCGGGCGCCAGGGCCGCGTCGTCGGTGCCAGCTATGCGGGCGAGAAGCGCCATGCCGTCTTCTTCGATCCGTCACTCAAGTCCCTCGCCGCGTCGTTGTCCAGGGCGTTGCCGGGCCATCCGATGGTGAGCTTCCAGGACGCCAGCGCCGACGAGAATATCCTGCTGCTCTGGGCCGGAAGCGACATGGATCCGGGGCGCTATTATCTGTTCAACAAGACGACCAAGAGCCTGACGGAAGTGATGGCGGTCCCCCGCAGCTGGACCAGACCAAGCTCGCAACGGTCGGCCCGGTCACTTTCCCCGCCGCCGACGGGACGATGATTCCGGGCTATCTGACCCTGCCCCCGGGCAGCGACGGCAAGAATCTGCCCGCGATCGTGCTGCCGCGCGGCGGGCCGGATGCCCGCGACGAATGGCAGTTCGACTGGCTGCCCCAGTTCTTCGCCAATCGCGGCTACGCGGTGCTCCAACCCAATTATCGCGGCTCGACCGGCTACGGCGCGGCGTGGTTCCAGCAGAACGGGTTCAAGTCGTGGAAGACCGCGATCGGTGACGTCGACGATGGTGGTCGCTGGCTCGTCAAGCAGGGGATCGCCGCACAGGACAAGATGGCGATCGTAGGCTGGTCCTATGGCGGCTATGCCGCGCTGCAATCTGCGGTTCTCGATCCCGGCCTGTTCAAGGCGGTTGCGGCCGTGGCACCGGTCACCGACCTCCAGATGCTGGTCGATCGGGAAATCGGCTATACGGACTACAAGATTGTTGAAGCGCAGATCGGCAAGGGGCCGCATGTCATCGAAGGGTCACCTGCCCGCAATGCGGGGCGTATTAAGGTACCGGTGATCCTGTTCCATGGCGATCTGGATCTGAATGTGGCGATCGAACAATCGCGGACCATGGCATCGCGATTGAAGGCGGCGGACGGCAATGTCGAGCTGGTCGAGTATAAGGGACTCGATCACCAACTCGACGACGATCAGGTCCGCACCGAAATGCTCGACAAGATCGATACGTTCCTGCGCACCTCGATGAACCTGACTGTCGCGGCGAATTAAAGCAGGCGAATCCGCGCGCCGGGATGCTCCCGTTCTGGCGCGCCGATACGGACCACGCCCTGGCCCGGCTCGATGCCGATGACGGCACTATGTCGCTCGGCCGATCGACCAGCCATCGAAAGGCGGCCGGGTTCGACCGCCGTTCTTGGGCGAAGGATTGAAGAAAATCAGCGTGCCCTTTAACGAAAAAAGGGCGGCCCTTTCGGACCGCCCTTCAAACCCTCAGCAAAACGGCTGGTCGATCAGCGCGAGTAGAACTCGACGACCAGGTTCGGCTCCATCTTCACCGGATAGGGGACTTCGTCGAGCGTCGGCACGCGGGTGAAGGTCACCTTCGCGGTGCCGTCGGGCGCGACATAATCGGGGATGTCGCGCTCGGCGAGGCTCTGCGCCTCCATCACCAGCGCCATCTCCTGCGCCTTGGCGCCGAGCGTGATCTCCATGCCCGGGAACACGCGGCGTGACGCGATGTTGCACTTCACGCCGTTGACCTTGATGTGGCCATGGCTGACGAGCTGGCGTGCGGCGAACACGGTCGGCGCGAACTTGGCGCGATAGACGATCATGTCGAGGCGCTGCTCGAGCAGGCCGATCAGGTTCTGGCCGGTATCGCCCGTCATCCGGGCGGCTTCATGATAGCAGGCCCGGAACTGCTTCTCGGTCACGTCGCCATAATAGCCCTTGAGCTTCTGCTTGGCGCGCAGCTGGATGCCGAAATCGGAGACCTTGCCCTTGCGGCGCTGGCCGTGCTGGCCGGGGCCGTATTCGCGCTTGTTCACCGGGGACTTGGGCCGCCCCCAGATATTCTCGCCCATACGGCGATCGAGCTTGTACTTGGCGCTGGAGCGCTTCGACATGTGATATTCCTTGCAAGTGCCAACAACGAAACCGGCGCCCGAAGGCGCCGATCAATATCCGGTCATCGCTCCATCGGATCCTTGGAAAGGTCCGGCAGGGCCACCGCTTCACCGGAGTGCGGGGCCTTTTGCGAAGGCGCGCGCTCTTGCAGAAAGCGCCGCCGCGGTCAACCCCAGCTCAACGCTCGGCTGGGTTGAGGGTCACACGGCTCACCGCCCTGCGCGATGCATCGGCGTTCACCTGATCGATCGATGCCCACTCGGCGCGGGTGTGGCATTCCATCTTGCCGCCCAGAATGGATCCGGTCGTCGCATAGCGGCGGCAGATCTTCTTGTTGGGATCCTCGGGCTTCTTGTCCGTGGCGACAGACGGCGTGAGAGCGAACGAGGACAAGGCAAAGGCAATAGCAAGCGTAACAACGGCGCGCATCAGAAGTTTCCCCCAATTCGGAATCGAGTCGATGGCTGCCGCATCGCAGCATCTGCACGGAATTAGCTTCCCGAGTGGATTCTCGCAAGACCCCAGAAAGCGACGATTAATTGCCGACATCACTAGTTCCGGAACGGCCGTTTTTCTATCGCAGCTGCCGCGCTGGACACGTATCGCGGCGACGCTATGGGCGGCATGATTGATGACATCCTGCGCGGTGTCGATTGTTCCACCATGGCAGAGGTGCGTGCTGGGGTGCACCAGGTCGACCGGGAAATCGTCGCGCTACTCCCGCGCCGCTTTGCCTATATGGATGCCGCCGCCCGTATCAAGACGGAGCGCGCCGCGGTCCGGGACGAGGCGCGCAAGGTGGCGGTGATCGCCAATGCCCGCGCCGCCGCGGAGGCGGCGGGCTTGCCTGCGGCGGCGATCACCGAATTGTGGGACCGGTTGGTCGAGGCCTCGATCGCTTACGAGATGGCCGCGTTCGAGCGGCGCTAGGATCGCTTGCGGGGCCGCTTGCCGGCGAGCGCGCTCAGTACCCCGCGAAAGGTGCGCACTTCCTGCTCGGACCAGCCCGGCTTGGTCAGCAGGGTGCGCAGCGTCCGCCGGACGACCGGCTCGCGATCGGGCAGATGGAAATAGCCGGTCTGCTCGAGCATCTCGCCCAGTTGCGCGATCATGCCTTCGAGCTGCTCCTGCGGCGCGGGCGGATGAATCTCGGTCTCGGGCGGCGAGGCCAGGCTCATGCCCTTCGACCATTCATAGGCGATCAGGATCACCGCCTGGGCGAGGTTCAGCGATCCGAACTCGGGGTTGATCGGCACGGTGATGATCGTGCGGGCAAGCGCGACGTCGTCGGTCTCCAGACCCGAGCGCTCGGGTCCGAACAGGATCGCAGAGCGGCCGGGCGCGGCATGGATCGCGTGTCCGGCCTGTTCGGGCGTCACGACCGGCTTGGTGATCCCGCGTTTTCGCACCGTGGTGGCATAGACATGCGTGCAATCCGCCACGGCGGCGGCGACGCTGTCGAATAGCTCGGCGCGTTCGAGCACGATGTCCGCGCCCGAGGCCGCCGGGCCGGCGGACGGATTGGGCCATCCGTCGCGCGGGGTGACGAGCCGCATCTCCGCCAGCCCGAAATTGAGCATGGCGCGCGCCGCCTTGCCGATATTCTCGCCGAGTTGCGGGCGGACCAGGACGATGACGGGAAGAAGAGCCGGATCGGCGCTCACCCCTTGCCCACCTCGTTCACATTGCCGGCGAACTCCTCGAAATCCCGGGCCTCGCGGAAGTCCTTATAGACGCTGGCGAAGCGGATATAGGCGACCGAATCCAGGCCCTTCAGCCCCTCCATCACCATCTCGCCGATGCGTTTCGAGGGTATCTCGTTCTCGCCCTGGGTCTCGAGCTGGCGCTGGATGCCGGAAACGAGCTTCTCGATCCGGACCGCGTCGATCGGCCGTTTGCGCGCCGCGATCGAAACCGAGCGGAGCAATTTCTCGCGGTCGAACGGCTCGCGCTTGTCCTCGCTCTTCATCACATAGAGCTCGCGCAGCTGGATGCGTTCGAACGTGGTGAAGCGGGCCGCACAGCCTTCGCACTGGCGGCGGCGGCGGATCGCGGCGCCGTCGTCGGTCGGGCGGCTATCCTTTACCTGGCTGTCTTCATGTCCGCAAAAAGGGCAGCGCAACGATTAGTCCTTCGCCAGATTCTTGCAGGCGGCGATGGTGGCACCAACCACGGCGCCGGCGAGCGGCCCGATAAACGGCACCGGGATCGCGACCACCGCGCCGATCGCGGCGCCCTTGGCCATGCTGCCGCCGAGCGAGCCGCGCGGGGCAGCCGCCTGGCGCTGCGCCGCATCATCGGCGAACACGCGTGCCGCATGGAGATCGGCATCGGCTGCGGTTGGCCGGCTTCCCGCCGGCTCCGTCATCGACGCACCGCAGCGGGAACAGAAACGGGCGCCGTTCAGCGCGCCGGCATCGCAGACCGGGCATCTCATCGCATCATACTCCTTCGGGGTAGATCGGGAATCGTGCGCAGAGCGCCAGCACGCGCTCGCGCACCGCGGCCTCCACCTGGCCGTCGCCCTGCTCGCCATTCTTGCGCAGGCCGTCGAGCACATCGGCGACCATATTGCCGATCTCGCGGAACTCGGCGGGGCCGAAGCCGCGCGTCGTGCCGGCGGGCGAGCCGACCCGGATGCCGCTGGTCTTGGTCGGCGGCAGCGGATCATTGGGGATGCCGTTCTTGTTGCAGGTGATGCCGGCGCGCTCGAGCGCCTCGTCGGCGTCCTTGCCGGTCACGCCCAGAGGCGACAGGTCGATCAGCGCGAGATGCGTGTCGGTGCCGCCCGAGACCACTTCCGCCCCGCGCTCCTTGAGCGTCGCCGCGAGGACCTTCGCATTCTCGACGACCGCGGCGATATAGCTCTTATATTCAGGGCGCAGCGCTTCGCCGAACGCGACCGCCTTGGCGGCGATGACGTGGACCAGCGGGCCGCCCTGCAGGCCCGGGAACACGGCCGAGTTGATCTTCTTGGCAATCGCCTCGTCATTGGTCAGCACCATGCCGCCGCGCGGGCCGCGCAGCGTCTTGTGCGTGGTCGTCGTCACGACATGGGCGTGGGGCAGAGGCGAGGGGTGCAGGCCGCCCGCGACGATCCCGGCGAAATGCGCCATGTCGACCATGAAGATCGCCCCGACCTCGTCGGCGATCGCGCGGAACTTCGCGAAATCGATCTGGCGCGGATAGGCCGAGCCGCCGGCGATGATCAGCTTGGGCTTGTGCTCGCGGGCGAGGCTGGCGACCTGGTCGAAATCGATCAGGTGCGTGACCGGATCGACGCCGTACGAGACGGCGTTGAACCATTTGCCGGACATCGCGGCCTTCGCGCCGTGGGTCAGGTGGCCGCCGGCATCGAGGCTGAGGCCCATGATCGTCTCGCCGGGTTTCACCAGCGCCAGCATCACCGCGCCGTTGGCCTGCGCGCCCGAATGCGGCTGGACATTGGCGAAGCCGCAATCGAACAGCTTCTTCGCGCGCTCGAGCGCCAGCGTCTCGACTTCGTCCGACGGCGCGCAGCCCTGATAATAGCGCTTGCCGGGATAGCCCTCGGCATATTTGTTGGTGAAGACCGACCCTTGCGCCTGCAACACCGCTTTCGAACCGATGTTCTCGCTCGCGATCAGCTCGATCTGGGTCTGCTCGCGCTTCAGCTCATGGGTAACGCCGCCGAACACCGCCGGATCGGCCTCGGCAAGGCCGCGGGTGAAGAAGCCGTCGGGCTGGACATCGTTCAGGGTGCGGGGGTTGGTGCTCATGCGGGTTCCTTTGCGAAAGCGGGGGCGCCGAGCTTTTCGACGCGCGGCCCGTGGCGGCCGCCGGCAAATGGCGTGGCCAGAAAAGCGGTGATACAGGCCTTGGCCATGTCCTCGCCGGTCAGGCGGGCGCCCATGGCGAGGATGTTCGCGTCATTATGCTCGCGCGCGAGCGCTGCCGACAGCGGCTCGCCGACCAGCGCGCAGCGCGCGGCGGGGTGGCGGTTGACCGCGATGGAAATGCCGATGCCCGAACCGCACAGGGCGATGCCGCGCTCGGCCTCGCCCGCTGCGATCGCCTCGGCAAGCGCATAGCCATAATCGGGATAGTCGACCCGGGCGTCCGAATGGGCCCCGAGATCGCGCACATCATGGCCCTCGTCGC
>NZ_JAQGLC010000034.1 GCF_028293085.1 Sphingomonas bacterium | reverse complement strand
CCTCGTCGAGCTTGAATGGCTTGATGATGGCGATGACTAACTTCACCCGCGCCCCCTTTCGTTGTTGCGGGAGTCTGCTCAGCAATGGCCGTGCCAGTTGCGAAACAAATGCGTCACACAGGCGTTGAGGGCGCGCAAAAGCGTGCCCGAAAGTTAGCGCGAGGTAAATTTTTGTGCAGTTGCGAAGGTGCTGCCCGATTCTCAGGCAGCGGCGGTGATGATTTTCCGCGCGGCGTCCGCGTCCTCGTCATCGACCATCACGCGTACCGGAATGAAGAACTGGCTGCCATCGGCGATGCTCGCGCCCTCATCGAAGGCGATCGCCATAATGCCTTCGGATTCGAGCCGTCCGATCACGATGTTCGCTTCATTGCGGGCAAAGCGTCCCACTTCGACCAGGCTCATGAAGGCAGCGGGTCGAATGAGGGCATGACCTGCTGCACGCGCACCGGCAGGCCGTCGATACTGCGCGTTCGGTCGGTGATCTTCGCGAGGCGATCTTCGGGCGGCTGCTGGGCGTGGTACTTGGCCAGCGTCAGCCGATCCTTCTCCAGCGTCATGCGCGGCACGCCCCAGCCGCCGCTCGTCTGGACACTGTCCACGGCGATGTCGAAGATCTGGCGCCGGCCGGGCAGCGCCGGGAAATGCGCGGCGAACGCGTCAAAGCCGGGCTCGCCGGCGACGACGAAGCTACCCCGGCCATAGAGCCGCATGATCAGCGCCGGATTGTCGAAGGCGCAGAACATGATCGTGATGCGCCCGTCGGCGGCGAGATGCGCCTGGGTCTCGTTGCCCGAGCCGCCGAGATCGAGATAGGCGGCGCGGTTGGGGCCTAGCACGCGGAAGGCGTCCATGCCCTTGGGGCTGAGGTTGATCCGCGCGCCTTCGGCAGCAGTGGCGACGAAGAACACGGGCTGCTTCGCGATGAAGGCGCGGTGTTCGTCGGTGATCGCTTCGTAAAAATCGGCCATGCCGCCAGCTTATCGCGGGGTTGCCTCAGGCGATACCCTGTTCGACGCGCCTTACGAACGCATCCCGGTCGGGCAGGCGGATGCCGATCTGGTTCTCCACCACCTCGCGCACCGCCGTCGCATCGGGGAGCTGGCGCCGTTCGGTTTCACCGCCCAGATAATGGATGGCGAAGTCGAAGTTGCGCAACGCCAGTCGGCGGTCGGGCAGGGCGAGCGCGCAGGTCAGGCCGAACACGAAGTGCGACTTCGGATTGGTCGACATGTACCAGCTGCCCAGCTCGTGATCGGCGCGGTGCTGCGGCTCCAGCGTGAAGCGATAGGTCGGCCGCCATTCGCCGGCGATCGACACCGCCTGCACCCAATAATCGCCGGCGCGGGTCAGGCGGTATCGCTCGTGCGGCGTCGTCTGGGCGCGGTCGGCGGTCAGGTCGAGCGGGCCGGTCGGCGTGTTGCCGCCGAACCCGGCGTCGACGATCACCGGCCCCTCGGCCAGGTCGATGCGCAACAGCATGTGGGTCAGCGGCGTCACCGCCTCGGGCGGCGCGTTCCACATCACCCGCGCGCCCAGCGCCGTCACGGCAAAGCCGATCTGCTCGAGCATCGCGCACAGCAGCCGGTTCTGCTCGAAACAGAAGCCGCCGCGCTGCCCGTGGACCAGCTTGGTCATCAGCACCTCATGGTCGAGCGTCACCGGCTTGCCGAGCATGCCGTCGATCCCCTCGAACGGGATCGACGCGGTATGCGCCGCGATGATCCGCGCCAGCGTCGCGCGGTCGGGTATCACCGGGCCGGCAAGACCGATCCGCGCGAGATAGGCGGCGAGATCGTCGGTCATACGGCGCGCGGCACGCGTGGCCGGCCGAGCGGGCATTCCAGGCTGGCCCGATCCCAGTTGCCGAGATCGGCTGCCGCGTCATAGGTCGAGCGGCAAAAGGCGAGCAGCGCGGCATCGGGGTCTGCGGCAGTGCGCACCGCGTCATAAGGCAGCAGAAACTCGCCCATCACCGTGTCATAGGCAGCGGCGACCGGTTCGACCCTCGCCTCGGCGTAACCGGCCGGCGCGGGATAGACATAGGCATAGAAGGCGGCGTGCGGATAGGCGTCGCTGCCCGGCCAGAAGCCGATGCTCGCTTCCTCATGGCTGTACGCCTCGCAGGTCACCGCGTCGGGCAGGCCCGGCAAGCCACCGGGATGGCGCGGTGCCACCCGGCCGGAGAAGCGCGTCGAGGCGAGGTCAAAGCTGCCCCAGAAGAAGTGCACCGGGCTGGCCTTGCCGAGAAAGCCGGTGCGGAATTTGCCGAACACGCGCTGCACCTGGATCAGCGCGCGCCAGAAGCGGCGGGCGGCGTCCGCGTCGTACGGCCGCTCGGCGTGATCCTCCGCGAAGGGGAGCGCACCGGGCATCTCGCTGGGTGTGCCGTCGACCGACGCCGTGACGCCAAGATCGTCGAGCGCGGCCAGAACCGCGGCGTCGAAGGCGGCGATGCTGCCGGCCTCGAGCGTGATCGTCTTCACGCCGCCATCGCTGGTTGCGAGGACGACCCAACCGGCGATCAGGTCGAAATCGATCTGGAGGACGCGGTCGCCGCAGGCGATCGACGAGGTCGTCCAGCCGCGCGCGGTGAGATAGAGCGGCACGTGCCAGCTATGGTTGAGCCACGGCGTCAGCCCGAGCCGGACCTTGCCGACGATCTGGGCGCGAAGCTGGAGGCCGATCGCGGTTTCGCGCCACTGGTTCCAGTCGAGCTCGGGCCAGGGTTCGGGCGCAGCCATCGTCTTCACTCCGGCGTTTTCGGGGCGATGCGGTATTCGCTCTGGACCAGACCGCTGGGATAAGAGCGGGTCGCGAGATGATCGAGCCGGACATCGCCCGGCAGGCTGCCGAACAGCGGCACGCCCTCGCCGATCAGGACGGGGACGCGGGTGACGATCAGGCGATCGATCAGTCCGGCGGCGAGGAAGCGCTGAATCGTGATGCCGCCATCTATATAGAGATGATGCGCGCCGCTGGCCGCGAGTTGCGCAACGATTTCAGCCGGCGTTCCGGCCATCTGCTCGACCTTGCCGCCCCTGACCTCGGCCAGATCGAGCGGGCCGCTGCTCAGCACCACGACCCGCTTGTCGTGATAGGGCCAGGGATCGAAGCCAAGGACGATCTCGAAGGTGTTGCGGCCGACGACCAGCGCATCGACGCTCGCCATGAACTCGTCATAGCCATGCGGCTCGCCGCCGCCCGCCGGCAGCCAATCGAGGCCACCATCCAGGCGCGCGATGAAGCCGTCGACGCTGGTGCCGATAAAGACCGATGCCGTCATTGCTGGATCCTTTCGGGCCGCATGCCGGTTTAGCTGAAGGGGCCGCTAAAGAGTAGCTTCCACGACGCGACCAGGACCCAATGGACGGCCACGCACGGCCAGACGCTTCCTGTCTTTCGATAGATCGCCGTCAGCGTCACACCCAGCACGACCACGGCGCCCAGGAATGGCGGAGCAAGGAAAAGCGCCGACCAGGGCGGGCCGAAGGTCAATGCCTGAAACGGGTGCCAGCCGACGAACAGCGCAATCGTGGCGATCGCGCGCCAGGCCGGAAAGTCCTGATCCGGCCGCGGCACGAGCAGGCCGCGAAAAACAAGCTCCTCGGCGAGCGACGGGATGACGATCACGAGCAAAGCCGTTCGAAGCCATACCATGCCGAGGGGGACGGGATGAAAATGCGCCAGCCCGCCCACCCAGGCAATCACGCCGATCAGCGCCAACCCGGGCAGGGCCGCGCCCAAGGTGAAATTCCAGCCTGCCCGATCCGGCCAGGTGCGCAGCGCCGCTTCGATGCGCCGCCACGCAGCGCTCACACCGCCGTGCCGCCCACCGTCAGCCCGCTCACCAGCAAAGTCGGCTGCCCGACGCCCGCCGGCACGCTCTGCCCCCCCTTGCCGCACATGCCGACACCTTCGTCGAGCGCGAAATCATTGCCGATGCCGGTCACCTTGGTCAGCACGCTGGGGCCGTCGCCGATCAGGGTCGCGCCCTTGATCGGGGCGCCGAGCTTGCCGTTCTCGATCAGATAGGCCTCGGTGCAGGAGAAGACGAACTTGCCCGAGACGATATCGACCTGACCGCCGCCGAAGCTCTTGGCGAAGATGCCGTTCTTGACGCGACTCAGCAGCTCGGCGGGATCGTCCTTGCCGGCGCGCATGAAAGTGTTGGTCATGCGCGGCATCGGGGCATGGGCGAAGCTTTCGCGGCGGCCATTGCCGGTGGGGGCGACGCCCATCAGCCGCGCGTTGAGCCGATCCTGGATATAGCCCTTGAGGATGCCGTCCTCGATCAGGATATTCTCCTGGGTCGGCGTGCCTTCATCGTCGATCGACAGCGAGCCGCGCCGATCTGCGATCGAGCCGTCGTCAACCACCGTGACGCCGGGCGCGGCGACGCGTTCGCCGACGCGGCCGGAAAAGGCGCTGGTGCCCTTGCGGTTGAAATCGCCCTCCAGGCCGTGGCCGATCGCCTCGTGCAGCAGGATGCCGGGCCAGCCCGGGCCGAGCAGCACGGTCATCTCGCCGGCGGGCGCAGCGACCGAATCGAGATTGACCAGGGCCTGGGCCAAAGCCTCGTCGATCGCGCGGTTCCACGTTTCCGGCTGCATCAGCGTGTCGTAGAGATAGCGGCCGCCGAGCCCGAAATTGCCGGTTTCGCGCCGGCCATTCTGCTCGACCACGATCGAGACGTTGAGGCGGACGAGCGGGCGGATATCGGTCGCGACGAAGCCGTCGGCACGGACGATCTCGACCACGCTCCAGGTGCCCGACAGCGACACCGAGACCTGCGCGACGCGCGGATCGCGCGCTCGGGCGGCAGCGTCGATCGTCTGGCAGAGGTTCACCTTGTCGGCGAAGGGCACGAGATCGAGCGGATCGGCATCAGTGTAGAGATGGCGGTTGGTCGCGCGCGGCGGCGATGCCTTGGCCGATGCCGAGGGATCGATCAGCGCCATCGTCTCGGCGGCGCGATTGATCGCGGCGGCGCTCAGCTCATTGGCATGCGCGAAGGCGGTCGTCTCGCCCGACACGGCGCGGAGACCAAAGCCCGAATGCGTGTCGTAGGAAGCGGTCTTCAGCCGGCCGTCGTCGAAGCCGAAGGCTTCGGCCTTGCGGTACTGGAGGTAGAGCTCGCCATCATCGGCCCTGGCGAGCGCCGACGCCGTGAGGCGTTGCGCCTCGGCGGGATCGAGCTGGCCATCGTGATAGAGAAACGAGCGGGGGTCTGAGAGGCTGGTCATGCCCCGCAATATAAGAAGGTTAGACGCTCGCGCCAGCCGGATGATCGGGAAGCGTCGATTGATCGACACCATCGGCGGGTCCGCCGATCAGCACGAAGCGCCTGTCGCAATAGCCGCAATCGACATAGCCATGCTCGTCGATCTCGAGGAACACGCGCGGATGGCCGAGCGCGGCACCGCCGGGAATGTCGGTCGCGCCGTCACAGGCGACGCGGCGGTGGCTGACTCGAAGGGTTTCTGGCGGGGCGATCATGAGAGGGGCGGATAGCAAGGAGGATGAGCATGGGCAATTCTTCCTTTCGATACCCCAATGCGAGAGGGGTTGGCGCGCGCGCAGGGCGCGCTTAAGGGCCGAGCATGACCGAAGCCGCCATCGCCATCGAAGGCCTGTGCAAGACCTATAAGGGCGGCAAGCGCGCGCTCGACGACGTTTCCTTCGAGGTTCCGCGGGGGCAGATCTTCGGGCTGCTCGGGCCGAACGGCGCGGGCAAGTCGACGCTGATCAATATCCTTGCCGGCCTGGTCAACAAGACCAGCGGGAGCGCCACGATCTGGGGCTTCGACATCGACCAGCATCCGCGCAACGCCAAGGCCTCGATCGGGATCGTCAACCAGGAGATCCTGTTCGACCCCTTCTTCACCCCGTTCGAGACGCTGGAGATCCAGGCCGGGCTGTACGGCGTGCCTAAGGCAAAGCGGCGATCGATGGAGCTGCTCCGCGCGGTGCATCTCGAGGATAAGGCAACCGCCTATGCCCGCACACTTTCGGGCGGCATGAAGCGGCGGCTGATGGTGGCCAAGGCGATGGTGCATACGCCACCCGTGCTGGTGCTCGACGAGCCCACCGCGGGCGTCGATATCGAGCTTCGCCAACAGCTCTGGGCCTATGTCCGCGGCCTGAACGACCAGGGCGTGACGGTGGTGCTGACCACCCATTATCTCGAGGAAGCCGAGCAATTGTGCGACCGGATCGCGATCATCAACCATGGCAAGGTGATCGCCAACGAGCCGACGCGCGAGCTGGTCGGCAAGGCGACCGAGAAGCTGGTCGAGGTGACGGTCGACCGTGACGTCGCGACGCCACCCCAGGCGAGCTGCTTCCAGAAGATCGAGCTGAAGGGGACGCGGACGCTTGCCATCACCTATGCGAAGGACAAGGTGAATGCCGGCGAGGTGCTCGCCGCGGTGCAGGCAGACGGCTATGGCATTGTCGATGTCTCGACGCGCGAAGCCGATCTTGAGGACGTATTCCTGAACCTGACGCGGGCGTCGAACGCCTGACCTTCAGCCCTTCCTGAGCTTGAGGCTCAGCCCGAACGGAGATTTGGGTGCCCGATACCGACCACCAATCCGACATCCTGATCATCGGCTCCGGTGCGGCAGGCCTTACCGCAGCCCTTAATCTTGCCGACCGGTTCAAGGTGACCGTTCTCGCCAAGGGCGGCCTCAATGAAGGCTCGACCGCCTGGGCCCAGGGTGGGATCGCGGCGGTGCTGGAGCCGGGCGATACCTTCGAGAGCCATATCGAGGATACGATGATCGCGGGCGCGGGCCTCAACGATCGCGCCACCGTCGAATTCGTCGTCGAGAGCGCCCCGCATGCGATCGAACGGCTCACCCAGCTTGGCGTGCCGTTCAACATGGACGGCAACGCGCCGCATCTGACGCGCGAGGGCGGGCACAGCCATCGCCGCATCGTTCATGTCGACGACGCGACCGGCTGGGCGGTGCAGGAAGCGCTACAGCGCGCCGCCGAGGCGCATCCCAACATCAAACTCGTGCCCGACAGGGTGGCGATCGACCTTGCCACCAGCCGGCACGAGGAGCGCTATTCGGGTGCCGGCAATGTGTGGGGCGTCTATGCCGTCAACCGCGCGTCGGGCCGGGTCGAGCTGTTCACCGCTCGCGCGACGATCCTGGCGACCGGGGGCGCGGGGCGGACTTATCTGTTCTCGACCGCGCCGCGCGGCGCGACCGGCGACGGCATCGCCATGGCGTGGCGCGCGGGGTGCCGGGTGTCGAACATGGAGTTCATGCAGTTCCACCCGACCTGCCTCTACAATCTCGAGGTCAAGAATTTCCTGATCACCGAGGCGGTGCGCGGCGAGGGTGGGCATCTGCTCATCCCGGAGACCGGATACCGCTTCATGCCCGATTTCGACGCGCGCGCGGAATTGGCGCCGCGCGACATCGTCGCGCGGGCGATCGATCACGAGATCAAGCGGCTCGGCCTCGATTATGTCCATCTCGACATCAGCCATCGCGGTCCCGACTTCGTGAAGGAGCATTTCCCGAACATCCATGAGAAGCTGCTCGGGCTCGGTATCGACATGACGAAGGAGCCGATTCCGGTCGTGCCGGCGCAGCATTACACCTGCGGTGGGATCGTGATCGATCTTCACGGCAAGACCGACCTGCCGGGGCTTTATGCCGCTGGCGAGTGCAGCGAATCGGGCCTGCACGGTGCGAACCGGCTCGCGTCCAACTCGCTGCTCGAATGCTTCGTGTTCGGCGAAGCCGCCGCGAAGCATATCATCGAGCATTGGGAGAACCTGCCCGCCCCGCCCGCGATTCGGCCCTGGGACGAAAGCCGGGTCGAGGATTCGGACGAGGAAGTCGTCATCAAGCAGAACTGGACCGAAATCCGGCGCTTCATGTGGAATTATGTCGGCATCGTGCGGACGACCAAGCGGCTCGAGCGCGCGCAGCACCGGATCAAGCTGCTGACCGGCGAGATCGAGGATTATTACGGCCATTTCCGGGTGACGCCCGACCTGATCGAGCTGCGCAACCTGCTCCAGACCGCCGAGCTGATCGTCCGTTCCGCGCTCCACCGCCACGAATCGCGCGGGCTGCACTATACGCTCGATTATCCCGAAATGCTGCCCGAGGCGGTCGACACGATCCTCGTTCCTTGAGGGAAGCGTTCCTGCCCCGCGATCGCGCCTTGTGGGCGATCCTCGCCGTTGCCGTGCTGCTACGCGTCGCCGTGGCGTGCTGGCCCGCGCTGCACCATGCCGACGAGCTCTGGCAATATCTCGAGCCGGCGCGTCATTTGACCGGACGGCCCTGGATCGAAACCTGGGAAGCCCGGGGCGGTGCGCGATCGTGGCTGCTGCCGATGCTGTTCGCCGGACCGATGGCGATCGGGCACGCGATCGCGCCCGCGAGCATGCTCGACCTCCTGCTGCCGCGCTTATTGTGCGTCGTGATCTCGCTGGGCGCGGCGCTGGGGGCCGCGCGCCTCGGCTATGGCGTGTCGCGGCTCCATGGGCTGATCGCGGCGTTCGTGACGTGCATCTGGTACGAGCTCGTTTATTTCGGGCCGCGGACGATGTCCGAGCCGATCGCGACGGCGTGCTTTCTGGCGGCAGCAGGCCTGTTGCTGACCGGGCGCGATACGCGGCGGACGATGATCGGCGGCCTGCTGCTCGGGCTGTGCTGC
The DNA here is from genome assembly GCF_028293085.1 of Sphingomonas bacterium. GTDB lineage: Bacteria > Pseudomonadota > Alphaproteobacteria > Sphingomonadales > Sphingomonadaceae > Sphingomonas. The sequence continues at coordinate 5,046 of NZ_JAQGLC010000034.1, read as the reverse complement.
GTCGTCCGCTTCCAATATGTTCCGGCGGCTTTGGTGCTGGCGGTGGCGACCGCACGACTGGACTGGCGCATCTGGGCGCAACTGGCCGCCGGCGGCGCGGCGGCGCTCGCGGCCAGCGCTATTGCCGATCTGCTGGCGGGCGCGACCCCCTTCCTGTGGATCGTCCGCAACGTGACGCTCAACATCGTCGACAATCGCAGCGCGGCGTTCGGCGTCAGCCCGCCCTGGTGGTATCTGACCGCGATCTGGGGCCTGTGGGGATGGGCGACGATCCCGATCGTCGCGGCGGCGATCATCGGCGCCCGGCGCTATCCAGCGCTGCTGATCGCCGCGCTGGTCAATCTCGCGCTGCATGCGTTGGTGCCGCACAAGGAATATCGCTTCATCCTGCTGACGACATCGCTGCTGGTGACGCTGGCGGCGATCGGCAGCGTCGACCTGCTGCGCCTTCATTTCTCCGGCAGGCGCCCGGCGCTGGCATTGTCGGCGGCGTGGTTCCTGCTATCGGCCGCCTGCGGCGCGCTCGGATCCTCGACCCGCGAATGGGGAAACAACCCCCGGCTCATCGCGGCATGGCGGATTGCCGGACAGGCGCCGGCGGCGTGCGGCATCGGCATCTATCGACCGACTCACCCGCTTGTCGCGAGCTACGCGTTGTTCGGGCTCGATACGCCGATCTATCAGTTCGATGATCCTGAGATGATCGACGCGCAGCGGTCGCGCGCCTTCAACCTGATCCTGACACCCTGGGCCCATCAGGGAGAGCTTTCGGGTTACCGCCTGATCGGATGCGGCGACCATCGCAAACGCGACTTTTGCGTCTTCCAGCGCGACGGTGGATGCGCGGCGAACGGTGATACCGCGCCATTCGAGATCAATCGCGTGCTCGAACGCAAGGGAATCTGATCTTGCGCGCCGACGGACCGCGTAAAACTCCTGAATTGATTCAAATGCCTGAACTGCGATGCTGTCAAAGGTGTTTCACCTTGTGCCAGCCGCGGTTCGTCGCAAGGCTTGCCTGCTAGGGATTCCTCAAGGAGATTCCATGATTAAGGTCGCGAACGGGCGGGGCTTATTTTGGTGACGCAGATTCTACCTTTCGATTTTCCGAGGCCGGCCGCGGCGCTTCTGCTCGCTGCGGCGCTGTGTGCCTGCGGGCATGATGCCAGCACGCATCTCGCCGCCGTGGCACCGCCTCCGCCTCCGCAATATCAGGTCGTCATCCCGGTGCCGCCGCCCGCGCCCAGGCCGATCCAGGCGCCCGACGCGCTGATTGCCAATATCGAGGCGCTCGGCCGATCGTTCGACGGCCGGGTAGGCATCGCGGTGCGCAGCATCGATCAGGGATGGACCGTCGCCAGCAATGGCGATGTCCGCCTGCCGCAGCAGAGCGTGAGCAAGCTGTGGGTGGCGATGACTGTGCTCGACTATCTCGATTCGGGCCGGCTGAAGCTCGACGATCCGGTCGTCCTGACCAAGGACGATTTCACGCTGTTCCACCAGCCGGTCGCGGCGCTGGTGAAGGGCGACGGCTATCACACCACGATCGGCGAGCTGCTCCAGCGCGCGCTGACGATGAGCGACAACACCTGCAACGACCGGCTGCTGCGTTATGTCGGCGGGCCGGCTGCGGTGCGCGACTTCATCCGCCGCAAGGGACTGGGCGATATCCGCTTCGGCCCGGGCGAGAAGCTGCTGCAGAGCGCCACCGCGGGCCTGGAATGGAAACCCGAATTCGCCTTCGGCAACGCCTTTACCCGCGCCCGTGCCCGCCTGCCCCAGACCGCGCGGATCGAGGCGTTCGAGCGGTATGTCGCGGATCCGCCAGACGGCGCCGCTCCGGCGGCGATCGCGAACGCGCTGGCCAAGCTCAAGCTCGGCCAATTGCTGTCGAAAAGCTCGACTGACTATCTGATCGGCACGATGGAATCGTCGAAGACCGGCAAGCAACGGATGCACGGCGCAGTGCCGGGCGACTGGAGCTTCGGCCACAAGACCGGCACCGGACAGGATCTCGGATCGCGCACGGCGGGCTATAATGACGTCGGCCTGCTGATGGCGCCCGATGGCCGCAGCTATGCGGTCGCGGTGATGATCGGCGACACGCCCAAGGCGATTCCGGATCGCCAGGCGCTGATGCACGGCGTGGTCGCGGCGGTGGTGATGAACCATCGCGGACCTGGCTATTCGATCGCGGGAAGCACCTCTTCGCGCTGAAACGGCGCCGGACGACAGGACGGGCTTGGGGCGAGCGCTTCACGCTGCTATCCCCCTGCCGATGCCTCATCTCTATCTCGTCGACGGCTCGGGTTATATTTTCCGCGCCTATCACCGGCTCCCTCCGCTGACGAACGTGCACGGCGAACCCGTCGGTGCGGTCTATGGCTATACGACGATGCTGTGGAAGCTCGTCGACGAGCTGCACAAGGCCGACGGGCCGACGCACATGGCCGTGATCCTCGACAAATCGAGCCATACCTTCCGCAACGAATTGTACGACCAGTACAAGGCGCACCGGCCGCCGCCGCCCGAGGATCTGGTCCCCCAGTTCCCGATGATCCGCGATGCCACGCGCGCTTTCTCGCTGCCGTGCATCGAGGAGGAGGGGCTGGAGGCCGACGACATCATCGCCAGCTACGCCAAGGCGGCGCTGCGTGAAGGCTGGTCGGTGACGATCGTCAGCTCCGACAAGGATCTGATGCAGTTGATCGAACCCGGACTCGACCTGTACGACACGATGAACAACCGCCGGCTGGGCGCCGAGCATGTCCTGGAGAAGTTCGGCGTGATGCCGGACCGGCTGGGCGACGTGCTCGGCCTGATGGGCGACAGCGTCGACAATGTCCCGGGCGTGCCCGGCGTCGGGCCGAAGACCGCGGCCAAGCTGATCCAGGAATTTGGCGATATCGAAGGCGTGCTCGCCGCGGCGCCGTCGATGAAGCCCGGCAAGCTGCGCGACAATCTGATCGAGCATGCCGATAATGCGCGCTTGTCGCGTGTGCTCGTCACGCTGAAGGACGATGCGCCGCTTATGGATGCGCTGGAGGACCTGGCGCTGCAGGGGATTCCCGAGGCGCCGCTGCGCGCCTTCCTGGAACATCACGGCTTCAAGTCGCTGCTCGCCAAGCTTTCCGCAGTGGCGGACGCGCCGGTCGAGGCGCCGAAATCGGTGCCACAGGAGGAAGACCCGCCCTGCGACCATGACGGGTATGAGACCGTGGTCGACGAGGCCGCGCTCGATGACTGGATCGCCAAAGCCCGGCACCAGGGCTGGATCGCGATCGACACCGAGACGACGGGTGTGGATGCGACGCGCGCCGAGCTGGTGGGCGTCAGCATGGCGCTACAGCCGAACAAGGCGTGTTACATCCCGCTTGCCCATGGCGGATCCGGGCTGTTCGCGGAAAATCCGGTCCAGCTTGCGCCGGCGACCGCGCTGGCGAAGCTCAAGCCGCTGTTCGAGGATCCGGCCGTGCTCAAGATCGGGCACAACCTCAAATACGACATGATCGTGCTCGGGCGGCTCGGCATCGACGTCGCACCGCATGACGACACGATCCTGATGAGCTTCGATCTCGACGCCGGCCTGCATGGCCACGGCATGGACGAGCTGGCGGCGACGCATCTGTCGCACAGCTGCATCGCGTTCAAGGACGTGGTCGGCGTCGGCAAGAGCCAGCGGACCTTCAACGAGATCGATCTGAAAGCGGCGACGCGCTACGCCGCCGAGGACGCGGACGTGACGTTGCGGCTATGGCGTCGGTTCAAGCCGCGGCTCGTCGCCGAAAGCGCCACCCGAATCTACGAGATGGTCGACCGCCCGCTCGCGCCCGTCATCGCGCAGATGGAACGGCACGGGATCAAGGTGGACCGCGAGAAGCTGGCGCAGCTCTCGACCGAGTTCGCCCATTCGATCGTCGCGCTGGAAGGCGAGATTCACGCGCTCGCCGGCGGCCCGTTCACGATCGGCAGCCCCAAGCAGCTGGGCGACGTGCTGTTCGAGCGGATGGGCATCAAGGGCGGGCGCAAGGGCAAGTCGGGCGTTTATTCGACCGACGTCAACGAGATGGAGCGGATCGCCGCCGACAAGGATTCGCCCGGCAAGGTGATCGCAGCGCGGGTGCTCGACTGGCGCCAGCTGTCCAAGCTGAAATCCACCTATACCGATGCGCTGCAGGCGCAGATCAATCCCGAGACCGGGCGCGTCCACACCAGCTATTCGCTGACCGGCGCGCAGACCGGGCGGCTCTCCTCGACCGACCCCAACCTCCAGAACATCCCGATCCGCACCGAGATCGGTCGCCAGATCCGCGACGCCTTCGTGGCCGAGCCGGGCAACGTCCTGCTCGCCGCCGACTATTCGCAGATCGAGCTCCGGCTCGCCGCGCATATGGCCGACGTGCCCGCGCTCAAGGAAGCGTTCGCCAGCGGCGCGGACATCCACAGCCTGACCGCGCAGGAGCTGTTCGGCGAGGTCAACCGCGACACGCGCGGCCGCGCCAAGACGATCAATTTCGCGATCCTCTACGGCATCTCGCGCTGGGGTCTCGCCGGCCGGCTCGATGTGACCGCGGACGAAGCGCAGGCGATGATCGACCGCTATTTCGAGCGCTTCCCCGGCATCAACCATTATATCGTCGAGACGACCGAAAAGGCGCGCGACAAGGGGTATACCGAGACCCTGTTCGGCCGGAAAACGCATTTCCCGCGGCTCAAATCGAAGATCCAGCACGAGCGCCAGGGCGCCGAGCGCGCCGCGATCAACGCGCCGATCCAAGGCACCAGCGCCGACATCATCAAGCGCGCGATGGTGCGGATGGGCCCGGCTCTGGCCGAAGCCGGCTTGCCGCATGTCCGCATGCTGCTCCAGGTCCATGACGAACTCGTCTTCGAGCTGCCCGAGGGCGATGTCGAGGCAGCGCGGCCGATCATCGAACACGTCATGGCGACCGCGGCCGAGCCGGCCGTCACGCTCAGCGTACCGCTCGGCATCGAGATCGGTGTCGGCCCGAGCTGGGGTGCGGCGCATTGACCGCTGCCGACGCC
>NZ_JAQGLC010000378.1 GCF_028293085.1 Sphingomonas bacterium | reverse complement strand
GCAACGAGCGGGTCGAGAAGGTCAGCGACGCCCTGAGCGAAGGCCAGGCCGTGAAGGTCAAGGTCCTCGAGAGCGATCCGCGCGGCAAGGTCCGCCAGTCGATGCGCGTCGTCGATCAGGAGACCGGTGCCGAGCTGGAGGACACCCGTCCTGCGCGCGAGCCCCGCGAAGGCGGTGACCGCGGCGATCGTGGTCCGCGCGGCCCGCGCCGTGACGGCGATGGCGGCCGTGGCCCGCGTGGCGATGGCGGCGGTCGTGACCGTGGCCCGCGCCGCGATGGCGACGGCGGCCGTGGGGATCGTGGTCCGCGTCGCGATGGCGGCGGTGACCGTGGTCCCCGCCCCGAGCGTTCGGGCGGCGGCAATGATGACGGCCCCGCGCCGGAATTCGCGCCCGCCTTCCTGACCGGCGACCGCGACTAAGCGATCCCGGTCCCGCACGGACAAGAAGAGGGGCCCGGGAAACCGGGCCCCTTTTTCGTGTCGACACGTCCATCCCTTCCCCAATCCGGCAAAGGCTGGAAGGGCCGGCTTGCGCCGCCGGGAAGCCCCACCTTATGATGGGCCGAAACCGGGGGTGGAATGACATTAGCAGACAAGGCACAGCTGATCGGCGTTGTCATTCAGACAGGCGCGCTGATCTGGGCGATCCTGCAATTCCGGATTGAGAACAAGCGCCGGACCGATGCCCAGATCGAGGCTGCGCAACTACGCCTTGAGAGCGAGAAAGAGGCGGCCGCCCTACGATTGAAGAACGAGCAGGACGTCCTGAACACCCGCAGGGTCGAGATCTACCAACGGCTCGAAATCGAATCGAACCGGGTGTTTGAATTCGAGGCGAGGCACCCGCAGCTTGTGCCGATGATGAAACGGCGCCTGGCCCCGGTCCGGAAGCTGGACGATCTCCTTGTCCAGAACGAATATGGCGATCGCATGGATGCGCAACAGATCGCGATGGTGGCGCGCAAATATTATGAGATGAACTGCAATCTCTTCGAAATCGCCGCGCGGCTGCGCAAGCTCGACCTCATCGACGAGGATGTCTTTGGCAGCTGGGTAGCCTGGTATTTCGATACCGGCACCGAATGGGGATTCCGGGCGCTATGGGCTGATCTGCGCGACAATTACACGGCGGATTTGCGCGCCATCTTCGATCCGCTGTGCATTGCTCTGATCTCCGAATGGGACGTGGCCCATGCACTGGGCCGGCTCGACGGCGTGAATGTCACGAGCCGTCTACCGGACATCGGCAGCGCCGAGTTGGAACGCCGACGCGTAGCCTTCTACGCACAGATCGGCGACCTGCTGGATTGTGCCACGATCCGCGAATGGCTCGCACAGGTGGACGCAACGCAACTACCCGAGGCGCATCCACTCGCTTATAGTTGACGGATGATCGACTATCGCTGGGCGCGTGGCGACGAGCTGCCCGCCATCGCTGCCTTCTTCGCGCGAATCGTCGCGCTGGATGATTCCTATATCAGCCATGGCGAGCTGCAGACCGGGCTCAGTCTCGACGGCATGACCTGGGTCGATGATCTCGACCAACGCATGGCCGAAGATTTTGCGGCAATGGGAGACGAGCGGTCGGTCGCCGTCGCGACCGGCCCGGACGGTCTCGCAGGCGCCGCAATCATCCTGTGGGAGGTGACCGACCGCGTGTCGTTCATGGTGTTCGAGGATCTCGCCGTCGATCCGGCAACGCGCTCGCACGGGGTCGGCGCCGGGCTGGTGGCTTTCGCCGAGGCCGCCGGCGTCGAACGTGGCATGGCATGGGCATTCCTCGAAAGCGGCCTTCGCAACGAAGGTGCGCATCGCTTCTTCGACAGGCAGGGCTTCCGCGCGATGTCGAAGATATTCTCGAAGAAGCTTGGCTGAATCGGCTGCCGGCCGTGACCAGGCGCGAAAGCGCCAGCTGCACGGCCGGTTCGAGGTTTCGAAATGATCAGCCAGCGAGGGGCCGCACCGGCCTCGGCCGCCGGTCCACCTCGACCCACATCGCGGGCTGCGCATCGGGCATCGTGTCAGCCGGCGTCATAGGCGCCCCGCACGCGCATCCGCTGCGCCGCTGCGACCATCGCGATCAGCGCCGGGCGGACCTCCGCCCATTTGCGCGTCTTCAGCCCGCAATCGGGATTCACCCAGAGTTGCTCCGCCGGCAGGCGCTTGCCCGCGAGGGTCAGCAACGCCGTCATCTCGGCCTCGGCCGGAATCCGCGGCGCGTGGATGTCGTAGACGCCCGGCCCGATCTCGTTGGGATAGGCATAATCGGCAAAGGCATCGAGCAATTCCATCTGCGATCGGGCAGTCTCGATCGAGATGACGTCGGCATCCATCGCGCCGATCGAGGGCAGGATGTCGTTGAACTCAGAATAGCACATATGGGTGTGGATCTGGGTTTCGTCGCCCACCCCGGACGCGGTCAGCCGGAAGCATTCAACCGCCCAGTCGAGATAGGCCTGCCAGTCGGCGCGCCGCAGCGGCAGGCCCTCGCGCAGGGCCGCCTCGTCGATCTGGATCACCTTCGCGCCGGCCGCCTCCAGGTCGATCACCTCGTCGCGGATCGCCAGAGCGATTTCGCGGCAACTCTTCTCGCGCGGCTGGTCGTCGCGCACGAACGACCAGTTCAGGATCGTGACCGGACCGGTCAGCATGCCCTTCATCGGTTTGCCCGTGAGCGATTGGGCATAACGCCACCAGTCGACCGTCATCGGCTTCGGCCGCGCGACATCGCCGTACAGGATCGGCGGTCGCACGCAGCGCGAGCCATAGCTTTGCACCCAGGCGCTGCGCGTGAAGGCGAAGCCGGAGAGCTGCTCGCCGAAATATTGCACCATATCGTTGCGCTCGAATTCGCCGTGCACGAGCACGTCGAGGCCGATCGTCTCCTGCCACGCCACCGTCTCGGCGGTTTCGAGCCGCAGGAACTGCTCATAGGCGGCATCGTCGATCTCGCCGCGAAGATAGGCGGCACGCGCCTTGCGCACCTCCGTCGTTTGCGGGAAGGAGCCGATCGTCGTGGTCGGGAAGCTCGGCAGGTTGAGCCGGGCCTGCTGCGCAATCTTGCGTGTGGCAAAGGGCGAGGACCGCCTCGTCATGTCGAGGTCCACCGCCGCCAGCCGCAAAGCGACCACCGGATCATGGATCAGGGGCGAGGCCTTGCGCGCCGCCACCGCCGCGCGGGCCGCCGCCAGCGCTTCGGCGACCGATTCTTCGCCGCGGTTCAGCGCCTGGGCCAGCACCGACAATTCGCTGATCTTCTGCACCGCGAAGGCGAGCCACTGCCTGACCTCCGGATCGAGCGCCGTCTCCAGCTCGAGATCGACCGGCGCGTGGAGCAGCGAGCAGGACGGCGCGAGGATCAGGTTGCGCTCGGCCGCGACCGGCGCGATCCGCGCGAGCAGCGCGTCGAGATCGGCGCGCCACACATTGCGGCCGTCGATCACGCCGAGCGAGAGCAACTGTTCCGGCCGCGCCCGCTGCCATACTGCCTCAAGCTGCTCCGGCGCGCGCACCAGATCCACATGCAGGCCGTGCACCGGCAGGTCGGTCGCCAGGTCCAGATTGTCGCCGAGCGCGCCGAAATAGGTCGCGAGCATCACCTTCGGGCCGTTCACCGACAGCCGCTTGTACGCGCGCTTCACCGCAGAGCGCTGCTCGTCGTCGAGGTCGAGCACCAGGCAGGGTTCGTCGATCTGCACCCAGTCGGCGCCCGCGCGGGCGAGCTGCGCCAGCACCTCCTCATAGACCGGCAGTACCGCGTCGAGCAGCGACAGCGGCGCCACGTCCTTGCCCTTGGCCAGCGTCAGCCAGGTCACCGGCCCCAGCAGCACGGGCCTTGTATGATAGCCGAGCGCCTTGGCCTCGAGGAACTCGTCCACCGCCTTGCTCGACGACAGGGCGAAGCTCTGCCCCGCGCTCAGCTCCGGCACCATGTAATGATAGTTGGTGTCGAACCATTTGGTCATTTCCTGCGCGGTGCTGTCGATCGCGTGGGTGCAGTCGCCCCCTTCCTGGCCACGCCCTTGGGCGCCGCGCGCCATGGCGAAATAGGTGTCGAGCCCCACCTTGCCGCCGCTCCAGCCATAGCGCGCCGGCACCGCGCCGAGCATCGCCGAGATGTCGAGCACATGATCGTAGAGCGAGAAATCCCCGCTCGGGATCACATCGGCACCGAGCGCGCGCTGCCGCGCCCAGGCGGCGGCGCGCAGGCCCTGCGCCGCAAGCGACAGCGCGTCGGCATCGGACTTGTCCGACCAGAAATTTTCGAGCGCGAATTTCAGCTCGCGGCGCGGGCCGATACGGGGGAAACCGAGAGTGGCGACGGAGATGGTCATCGACTTGGCCTTGCGTTGGGCAAGGTGTTGGCCGGACACGCGACAATGGGCCGACGCCCCCCTCCCTGTAACGGGCGACAAGCCGGGGGCGCGGTATTGCACGCGGCCTGACCGGGCACCCCGCCGGAGGACGTTATCTGACGAGGCAGGTCTCCTGGCTCGCGGGTCGATGCGGCGATCCGGCCTTCCCGGTCCCTTGCCTGGACCAGTGACGCGAAATGGATCGCCGCTCACCGCTCACAGTTGCGGGGGCAGCGCCGGGTTTGCACCGGCTTCCCGTCTTGGCTCCGACCGGCAGGACCGGACGAAGAACCTCGACCGTCACAGGATAGCTCCTGCGATCGCGGCGTCAAGCATCATATAAAGAATTCTTTATGTCTTTATATGATGCCGCGCGAACTCCAACATTTCGGCCCGCTTCAGTGCGCCATGTCCTCCATCGGCTTCGCGCCCTCGGCCGCCTTGAGCGCGATCTTGCCGTCGCCCAGCACCACCGCGACATTCTGCATCATGCCCTGATCCTCATGGTCGAGGATGTGGCAGTGGAGCACGAATTCGCCGATATAGCGCTGGTACCGCGTCCGCACCTTGATCGTGTAGATGCCGGTCGGATCGGTCGGCGCGAGCGTCTTGATCCAGAGCGTGTCCTTCCACACTCCCTTCAGCCCGGCATATTGCGGATCGAGCACCCCGCCCGAATTGTCGACCGAGCCCGGCAGGCTGACGTCCTTCCCCGTCGGATCGATGATCGAGACGATCTGGAACGGGTTCACATGGATATGGAAGGGATGGCTCGCGAACTGCGACTGCATCGTCCATTCGTCGACCCCGCCCAGGATCAGCTTCCGGTCGATCCGGTCGGGATCATAAGGCTGCACGTCGCCGACCTTGAGCGAGTTGCCGACTTCGAACCTGGTATTGTTCTTGTCGCTGGTGTCGATGAAGAAGGTCAGCTCCTGCTGGCCCGTGACCTCGTTATCGGCGATGTCGGGATGCGGCGTGAACCGGGTGAGCTTCAGCCCGGCCTGGAGATCGGCGACGATCGCGGCTTTCATCTCGGGGAGCATCGCCTGCTTGGCCCGCGCGACCAGTGCGTCGGTCACATAGGCACCGATATCCGGCACCGCCGTGCCCGGCGCGACCGAGACAATGCCCATCAGCCGCGGCCCCGGCGTATCGCCATTGACCGATCCAGCACCCGGCGAGGAGGCATCGATCAGGCAGTAATTCCCGGCCTCCGGAAACACGATCAGCGCGTCGAAGCGATAGCCCGGCTGGAAGGTCGCGAGCTTGGTCTGCTGCGCCGCGCCCATGGTCAGCCCATCGGCCGCGATCAGATTATAGGGCAGTACCGCCCCGGTGCAGCTCTGCTTGATGAACTTGACCGACGCCGCCTCGCTCAGCTTGCCCTTCAACTCGACATCGGGCTTCATCTTGACCAAAGTCAGGCTGATCGTGTCGCGCACCCCGGCATGGATCATCCGCCAGCGCTCGATCTTGCCCTGGGTCGCATGGAAGGTCGGCAGCACGACGCCGTTGAGCGTGGTGTAGCGGCCCGACTGCGCCCATTGCCCCGGCGCGAACAGGTCATAGCCCTCGATTGCCCCCACATCGCCGGGATCGCAGCGATAGGTCTTGTCCTTGTTGAGCTTGATCGGGCCGAGCACGCCGTTCATCCGCGGCTCGCGGCACGCATATTGGATCTGCTGCATCACCAGCACGCGCTCGGGCATGGTCTTCACCAGCGTATCGACATCGCCATGCGCCAGCGGGGTCGGCAGCCGGTCGCTGCGGATGATCAGCGCGCCGGCCATGCCGCTCGACACCTGCAGCGCGGTCGAGCCGTGGCGGTGGGTATGATACCAGAAGGTCCCCGACGGGTGATCGCCCGGGATGTTGTATTCATACTGGAAGCTGACGCCCGGGTTGATCGACAGCAGCACATTGTCGCCATTGCCCGACGGATTCACCCACAGGCCGTGCGCGTGGAGATTGGTGCCGTTGAAGCAATGCGGCTTGTTCGGCATGTGCCCGGTCATCGGCCCGCATCCCGGATCGGCCGGCAGCTCGTTGTTGAGGTTCACCCGGATCGTATCGCCCGGCACCGCCTCGATCGTCGGCGAGACATAGGGCGCGGTCGGGTCGACCTTGGTGCCCTGATAGCTGCGCAGATGGACCTTGTCATAGACGCCCGTCGCCGGGTTGAAGATCTGGCCATCGGTATAGACGATGTCGAGATCGAGCACGCGCTCGTGCGCTGCGGTCGCCGCGGCAGTCGCCGACATGACCAGCTTCTGCGCCGCCGGCAAACCGGCTTCCTCGGCCGGAAGCAAAGGCGGATTGACCACGTCGCGCTCGGCCGTCTGCGCCGCCAGCGGCAGCGGCAGGAGCGCCAGGCCCAAGGCGGTGAATGCCCAAGGCGCGCGACCGCACCCGATCGTCCGTAACCCAGCCATGATATCCCCCATGTCGCAGCGACCTGATGCGGCGCAGTCTGCGCCGCGACCGGGGGACCGTCGAGCAAGGTCAGTGCCGATATGGTTACATCGGCCGGTGCCGGAATTACGCCGCCATGGCCTCCGGCCCCAGCGCGGCATCGAGATCGCGCAGGTCCCCGCCCCGCGTCTCGCGCCCGAACCAGGCGACCAGCGCGAGCGCGAGCGCGCCCGGCGCCATGATGACCGCGGCCGCCAGGCCCATGCTCGGGATCAACGCGGCGATGCTCAGCCCCTGGGCCAGCAGCCCGCCGGCCTTGGTGCAGGCCGCGACCCAGCCGGTCGCGCGGCCGCGCACCCGCAGCGGGAAGCTCTCCGCGGTATAAGGCAGCAGGATCGCGAGGATGCCGTTCGATCCGACGATCAGCAGCGCGACCGGCAGCACCGGGCTGCCGGTGCCGGCGAGATCGAGCCGCAGCACGCCGGCCAGCCCGGCCAGGGTCACCCCGATCATCGTGACCAGCGACCATTTGGTGCTCCAGCGGCTGTACATCAGCGCGCACAGGAACACGGTCGGGAAGGCGATCAGCGCGCTTTCGGCAAGCAGCTTGCTCGACACCGCAACCGAATAGCCCTTGGCGACCAGATCGGCCGGCAGCCAGAGCAGCAGCCCGAAATTGACCAGCCCCCAGGTGAGGGCGGCGATCGTCAACGCGGCGAGCTTGCCCGCCAGCTTCCGGCCGGTCAGCGCGCCATGACCTGCCTTGCGCTCCGCGACGGGAATCGGCCCGCGCCGAAGCGTCGCCCCGAAGCGGCGCATCACGGCCTCCGCCTCGGTGACGCGGCCGCGCGCCATGAGGAACTTGGCGGATTCGGGGATCAGCCCGCCGAGCAACACCAGGGTCAGCCCGGTCGGCAGATTGGCCAGCCACAGGATGCGCCAGCCGAAGATCGGCTGCAGCACCGCCGACAGGCCGCTCGCCGCGAAATAACCGCCGACCGCGCCCAGCCCGCCGACCAGCACCAGGCTCCAGCCGCGATGCCGGTTGGGCATCATCTCGGCGAGCAGCGCATAGGTCACCGGCAGCATCCCGCCCGCCGCCGCGCCCATCATGAAGCACATTCAGATATTCCAGGCGAGCGACGGCATCGCCCCTGAGATCGAGGTCCCGACGAACATCACCGCCGTCAGCATGATCGAGGCCTTGCGCCCGTACACGTCGGCGATCACGCCCCACACCATCGACCCGACGACCGTGCCCATCAGCGCGA
>NZ_JAQGLC010000302.1 GCF_028293085.1 Sphingomonas bacterium | reverse complement strand
GCTCGACCGAGGCAGCGAAGCGGCCCTGGCGGCGATACAGCTCGATGATCCGGCCGACATCCTGGCGAACGGCGGTGCGGGTGAAGATCTGCCGCGGCGCGAGCTTCACTTCCTTTTTGAGCTTGTCCTCCTTCAGCCGCTTGTTGCCCTCGTAGAGCACGCGGTTGATCACCGGATTCTCGCGGACGCGCAGGACGATATCCCCGCTCTCCACGCCGGCGATCGAGACATCGGCGAACAGGTCGCTGGCAAGCAGGTCCTTGAGTGCCTGATCGAGCGTCTCGTTGGTGAAATTCGTGCCGACCCGCAGCTTGGTATAGGACAGCACCGTATCCGGCTCGATGCGCTGAGAGCCCTCGACGCGCAGCGATTTGATCGTCCGCACCACCGCAGGCGCGACCTCCACCACCGGCGCCGCAAGCTGTGGCGCGGCAGGTGGCGCGCCGGCAGGCGCGGTCTGGGCGCTCGCCGCGATCGGCACGCCCGACAGCATCGTCCCTGCGAGAAGCAGGGCCGTGGCGCGGGCGCCGAATGTTGAAACCTTGATCGCTGTCACTATCCCACCCCAGTCGGAGAAATTATGCGGGCCGCAAAATATTCGCCAGCCCTGCCTCAACCACGTCAGCCGATCAACCCGGCCAAATTTTTCCACAAGCCCAACGAACCCAGATCGTTGAACGTCACCAGCACCATCAACGCCAACACCGCAGCAAGACCGCCACGGAACGCCCACTCCTGAACCTCCGGCTCGACGGGCTTACGCCGCACCGCTTCGATCGCGTAAAAGAACAAATGACCGCCATCCAGCATCGGGACTGGCAACAGGTTGATGAATCCCAGATTAATCGACACCAAAGCGATCAAGAATACGAACGCCGGCAGGCCGAGGGTAAGCTGTTCGCCCGACACCTTGGCGATGCTGAGCGGGCCGCCCAGTTCCTTCACCGAGCGCCGCCCGCTAATGACCTGGCCCAGCGTTTCGACCATCGTGTTGACGATCTCGCCGGTCTGGCGAATGGCCACGCCGGGCGCCTCGATCAGGCTCACCTTCACTAGCACGGGCTGCGAATTAGCGATTCCCAGCCGGCCGACGCGATATTCGTTGCCGAACCGGTCGCGCTCAATGTCGGTGCCAATCACCGTTTCGCGCGTCATCGGCGTGCCGCCGCGCACGAATTCGATCGTCACCGGCTCGCCCGCGCGAATCTTGATGTAGCGGACCATGTCGTCGAAGGTTACGACGGAGCGCCCGCTTAATGCGGTGATCCGATCGCCGGGCAGAAGCCCTGCCTTCGCCGCGGCGCTCTTCGGCGTGATCGCGCCCGCGACCGTCGGGGTCCGGCTGTCGCCATAAGCGAGCGCGAAGCCCGCCAGGATCAGCACGGCGAGCGCGAAATTCACCACCGGCCCCGCCGCGACGATGATCGCGCGCTGCCAGACGGGCTTCGAGGGGAAAGTCCGAGCCCGCTCTTCCGGGGGCAGCATCAGCCAATCCGCATCGGGCACGCTGGCCGCGTTCATGTCGCCCGCGAAGCGCACATAGCCACCCAGCGGCAGCCAGCTGAACTTCCACCGCGTGCCGCGCTTATCGGTGACGCCGAACAGTTCGTTGCCGAAGCCGATCGAGAAAACCTCCGCCTTCACGCCGAACAGGCGGCCGGCGAGATAATGCCCCATCTCGTGAAAGAACACGAGCGGCCCGATGACGAGCGCAAAGGCAAGGATGGTGAGAAACAGGCCGGGGCTATGGATCAAGCGACGCAGTCCTTTACACGTTCGCCCGCTAGCCTTCGCGCTTCGGCGTCCACCGTCAGGACGTCGTCGAGCGTCTCGGGGGCGGGCGGATCGTAGCGATCTAGCGTATCGGCGACGATTGCGGCAATTTCGAGGAAGCCGATATGGCGCGCAAGGAAAGCCGCAACGGCGACCTCGTTTGCCGCGTTGAGGATGGCGGGCCGCGCCCCGCCCGCGTCGAGCGCGCGCCGGGCCAGCGCCAGCGCGGGGAAACGCACCGGATCGGGCGCCTCGAAATCGAGTCGGCCGATCGCGATCAGGTCGAGCGGCGCCATCGGCGTCTCCATCCGGTCGGGCCAGGCGAGGCAATGCGCGATCGGGGTGCGCATGTCGGGCGGGCCGAGCTGGGCGAGCACCGATCCGTCGACATATTCGACCATCGAATGAATCACCGATTGCCGGTGCAGGATGATTTCGATCCGGTCGGCCGGCACCGGGAACAGCCGCGCGGCCTCGATCAGCTCCAGGCCCTTGTTCATCATCGTCGCCGAATCGATCGAGATCTTGGCGCCCATCGACCAATTGGGGTGCGCCACCGCCTGTTCGGGCGTAACGCCGCGCATCTGCTCGGTCGACCAGTCGCGAAAAGGGCCCCCGCTCGCGGTCAGGATGATCCGGCGCACGCGATCGGCGCGCGCGGCATCGAAGCACTGGAAGATCGCATTATGCTCGGAATCGGCGGGCAGCAGCGTCGCGCCGTAGCGCGCGGCGGCGGCGAGGATCACGTCGCCGGCCGAAACCAGCGGTTCCTTGTTGGCGAGCACGACCGTCCCGCCCTGCTCCACCGCCGCCATCACCGGTTCGAGCCCGGCACAGCCGACGATCGCCGCCATCGTCCAGTCGGCGCCCATCGCGGCGGTCTCGCGGATCGCTTTCGCCCCGCCCGCGGTCTCGATCCCGGTCCCCGCCAAGGCTGCCCGAAGATCGGCCAGGCACGTTTCGTCGGCCACCACGGCGCGGCGCGCATTGGTACGGATCGCTGCCTTGGCGAGCTTGTCGGCATCGCAATTGGCGGTCAGCGCCAGCACCTCGAATCGCTCGGGCTCGCGCTCGATCAGGTCGAGCGTCGAGCCACCGACCGATCCGGTCGCGCCCAGGATCGTGACGGTCTTCACCATGGGTAGAATTTCGGCAGGATGACGAGCAGCGCGGCGATCGGCGCGACCGGCACCAACCCGTCGAGCCGGTCGAGGATGCCGCCATGCCCGGGCAGGATATTGCCGCTATCCTTCACGCCGGCGCGACGCTTGAGCCAGCTTTCGAACAGGTCGCCGCCCTGCGCGACTATTGCCAGCACCGGAGTCGCCAGCGTGAGCCGCCATGGCAGGCCATATTGCACGTGCATCAGCGCGCCGAACGCGCTCGCCAGCACCACGCCGCCGGCCAGGCCGGCCCAGGTCTTGTTCGGGCTGAAGGCGGGCGCGAGCTTCGGCCCGCCGATCGCGCGGCCGGAGAAATAGGCGCCGATGTCACACATCCAGACCAGCGCCAGCGCCCAGAGCGTGAAGACGATCCCTTCCTCCTGCCGCCTGATCAGCAACAGCGAGAGAATCGGCAGGCCGACATATAGTGCGCCAGCCGCCAGGGTGGGCCGGCGCGTGACGATAACGAGGAAGAACGCGGCTCCAATGGTCGCGCCAAGTGTCAGGAAGCCGGCCCCCGCCGCCCAGCCCGGCGCCATCAGCGCCAGGGGGATGGTGATCGCATATTGCGCGAGCAGCTTCGTCTTAGCCGGAACGCCGTCGAGATCGGCCCATTCCGCCATCATGAATAGGCCGGCAACGGCGCACAGCGCCCAGAACACCTTGTCGCCGAACCACAGGGCCGTGATGGCGACCGCGACCATGCCGATGCCGACGACCGAGCGGATCGCCAGGTCGGACGGCTTCTTTGGCGAAACGTCGGTGCTCACAGGCCTCCGAAACGGCGCTGGCGGTTGCCGAACTCGGCGACTGCCTCCGCCAGCGTCGCCGCGTCGAAATCGGGCCAGAGCGTCTCGACGAACAGCAACTCGGCATAGGCCGCCTGCCAGAGCAGGAAATTGGATAGCCGGATCTCGCCGGAGGTGCGGATCAACAGGTCGAGTGGCGGCAGGTCGCTGGTATCGAGCTCCGCCTCGATCGCCGCCTCGTCGATCGTCGCCGGATCGAGCGTGCCGTCGCGCGCCTTCTCGGCGAGCCGCCGCGCCGCCGAGGCGATCTCGGCCTGAGCGCCGTAATTGAGCGCGATCACCAGGATCGGGCCGGTATTCGTCGCGGTCCGCGCGATCGCATCCTCGACCAGCGTGACGGTATCGGTCGAGAAGCGCTGATAGTCGCCGATCACGCGGAGCCTGACATTCTCGCGCGCCATCTCGTCGAGATCGGTGCGGATGAACAGCCTCAACAAGCCCATCAGGTCGCTGACCTCGTCCTCCGGGCGGCGCCAGTTCTCGGACGAGAAGGCATAGAGCGTCAGCGCCTCGATCCCCATCGCGCGCGCGGCGCGGGTGACGCGGCGAACCGCCTCCACACCCTGGCGGTGCCCGGCGATGCGCGGCCGATGCCGCGTCTTCGCCCAGCGGCCATTGCCGTCCATGATGATCGCGACGTGACGCGGCAGCGGCGCCGCGCCTCCGGCCGGAATCGGTGCCATGGCGGGCAACGAGCTCACTTGCCCAGGATTTCCTTTTCCTTGGCGGAGGCGGCGGCATCGATGTCGGCGATCGTGCTGTCGGTCAGCTTCTGCACCTCGGTTTCGTGGCGCTTGCGCTCGTCCTCGGAGATGACGCCCTTCTTCTCGTCGGTCTACAGGCTGTCATTGCCGTCGCGGCGCACGTTGCGCGCGGCGTTGCGCGCCTTTTCGGCATATTGGCCGGCGAGCTTGGCGAGCTCCTTGCGAGGCTCCTCGGTCAGATCCGGGATCGGCAGGCGCATCGTGGTGCCGTCGAAG
Organism: Sphingomonas bacterium; assembly: GCF_028293085.1. Lineage (GTDB taxonomy): Bacteria > Pseudomonadota > Alphaproteobacteria > Sphingomonadales > Sphingomonadaceae > Sphingomonas. Next base: position 40 of record NZ_JAQGLC010000302.1, on the reverse strand, counting down.
ATCGGGTGGAGTCCGAGGCCGGCGGTGCGGATCGCGTTGT
>NZ_JAQGLC010000294.1 GCF_028293085.1 Sphingomonas bacterium | reverse complement strand
GCGGTGCTCGAAACCGGGGTCGATCCTGGTACGGTCAAGGGCACCGGCAAGGACGGGCGGATCACCAAGGACGACGTGATGGCGGCAGCGAGTTCGCCGGCCCCCGCCCCTGCCCCCGCTCCCGCGCCGCAGACCCCCTCGGTCGCCGCCTCGACCGGCCGCAAGGAAGAGCGCGTCCGCATGACGCGCCTGCGCCAGACGATCGCGAAGCGCCTCAAGGAAGCGCAGAACACCGCGGCGATGCTCACCACCTTCAACGACGTCGACATGACGGCGGTGATCGAGGCGCGCACCAAGTACAAGGATCTGTTCGAGAAGAAGCACGGCGTCCGGCTCGGCTTCATGGGCTTCTTCGCCAAGGCCGCGTGCATGGCGCTGAAGGACGTGCCCAGCGTCAACGCCTCGATCGAGGGCGACGAGATCGTCTATCACGATTATGCCGACATTTCGGTCGCGGTCTCGGGCCCGGGCGGCCTGGTCGTCCCCGTCGTGCGCGATGCCGACCGGATGTCGGTCGCGGAGATCGAGCGCACGATCGGCGATTTCGGCCGGCGCGCGAAGGACGGCACGCTCAAGATGGAAGAGATGAAGGGCGGCACCTTCACCATCTCCAATGGCGGCGTGTTCGGCTCGCTGATGTCGACCCCGATCATCAACCCGCCCCAGTCGGCGGTGCTCGGTCTCCACCGCATCGAGGATCGCCCGGTCGTCCGCGACGGCCAGGTCGTGGTCCGCCCGATGATGTACCTCGCGCTCAGCTACGATCACCGCCTGATCGACGGCCGCGAGGCAGTGACCTTCCTCGTCGCCTTGAAGAATGCGATCGAAGATCCCACTCGTATCCTGATCGACCTCTGATCTCCCCCTTGTGCTCCCGCGAAGGCGGGAGCCCAGTCTGGACCCCCGCCTTTGCGGGGGTACATAAAGGTGCCACATGGCTGACTATGATTTCGACGTCCTGGTAATCGGCTCCGGCCCGGGCGGCTATGTCGCCGCGATCCGCGCCGCGCAGCTCGGGCTCAGGACCGGCTGCGTCGAAAGCCGCGAGACGCTCGGCGGCACCTGCCTCAATGTCGGCTGCATCCCGTCCAAGGCGATGCTGCACGCGTCCGATCTGTATGACGAGGCGGTCTCCGGCCGGCTCGCCAAGCTCGGCGTGAAGGTCGAGACCAGCCTCGATCTCGACACCATGCACGGCCAGCGCAAGGACGCGGTCAAGCAGCTCACCGGCGGCATCGAGTTCCTGTTCAAGAAGAACAAGGTCGAATGGCTCAAGGGCCGCGCGACCTTCACCGGCAAGGACAGCGTCAAGGTCGGCGATCGCGAAGTCCGCGCGAAGAATATCATCATCGCCACCGGCTCGTCGGTCACGCCGCTCCCCGGCGTGGAGATCGACCAGAAGATCGTCGTGGATTCGACCGGCGCGCTCGAATTGGCCTCGGTGCCGAAGCACATGGTCGTGATCGGCGGCGGCGTGATCGGGCTCGAGCTCGGCTCGGTCTGGCGCCGCCTCGGCGCGAAGGTGACCGTCGTCGAGTTCCTCGACCAGATCCTGCCCGGCTTCGATGGCGAGGTCCGCAAGGAAGCCAACAAGATCATGAAGAAGCAGGGGCTGGAATTCCGCCTCTCGACCAAGGTCACCGGCGTGAAGGTCGACGGTGCCACCGCGACGCTCACGCTCGAGCCCGCCGCCGGCGGTGCCGCCGAGACGATCGAGGCCGATGCCGTGCTCGTCTCGATCGGCCGCCGTCCCAACACCGACGGCCTCGGCCTCGATGCCGCCGGCCTTGCGACCAACCAGCGCGGCCAGATCGAGACCGATCACCGGTTCAAGACCGCGGTCGACGGCATCTGGGCGATCGGCGACGTGATTCCCGGCCCGATGCTCGCGCACAAGGCCGAGGATGAGGGCATCGCGGTCGCCGAGAACATCGCCGGCCTCACCGGCATCGTGAACCACGATGTGATCCCGAGCGTGGTCTACACCAATCCGGAGATCGCCGGCGTCGGCCTGACCGAGGAAGCGGCGAAGCAGCGCGGTGAGGTCAAGGTCGGCAAATTCCCGATGGCCGCCAATTCGCGCGCCAAGACCAACCATGAGCCCGACGGCTTCGTGAAGGTCATCGCGGACGCGAAGACCGATCGCGTGCTCGGCGTCTGGATCATCGCGTCGGTCGGCGGCACGATGATCGCCCAGGCCGCCCAGGCGATGGAGTTCGGCGCGACCAGCGAAGACATCGCTTACACCTGCCACGCCCATCCGACGCATTCGGAGGCGATCAAGGAAGCGGCGATGGCGGTGCTGGGCAAGCCGATCCACATCTGAAGCCCGGCCATTTTACCCTCTCCCGCCTTCGCGGGAGAGGAGCGAGACTTGAGAGCGAAGCGATCTGGTCGCAGCGGTGAGGGTCTTCTGGCACCAGCGGAAGAAGACCCCGACCCAGCCTCTCCCGCGAAGGCAGGAGAGGGGAAGAAGGGCCCGGCTACGCCGCCCGAGCGCCCCACGGACCTTCGCGCTCCGCACGGCCCGCCATCGCGGCGACCACGATGGTCAGGACGGCGGCCCCGCCCGTCGCCAGCCACAATGCGCCATTGTCGTACGCGCCGTAGCAGCGGGCCCCCATCACGACGCCGCAGACGAAGCCGAGCCAGAGCATCAGGTATCGCGCCCAGGTCCAGCGGTCGGCATCGCCCATCAGCGCGCCCGCCAGCCTTTGTCCCATCTTCACCAGCGATCCGGTCATGTAGGTCAGGCCGATGCTCACCTCGCCTTCGCGGGTGAACAGGCCGTTCTCCGCCCCCATCGCCGCGGCGAGCAGGAGCAGCGCGCGCGTATCCGGCCGGATCTGCATGATCGCGGCGGCCAGGCCGAGCAACGCCGTCACCGCGATCATCACCGCTGCCTGCTGGCGCTTCGGCCAGCGCCGGCCGATCACCGTCGCGATCATCACCCCGCTGACGAAGCTCAGGATCAGCGCGCCCGCCATCCGCACCTCGTCCATCCGCCCGGTCGCGAACGACACGCCGAGCCGCGTCGTATTGCCGCTCATGAACGAGGCGAAGAACCCGCCCAGGCTCGAAAAGGCGAGCGCGTCGACGAACCCGGCCAGCGCGGCGAGGCAGACGGCAAGGGCGATCATCGGTGGGCGATAGCTTTGCATGACATCGCTATGCCGCCGCGCGCGGCGACTTGCCAGACCCGGCTTTGCGCGAAAACCCGCCGGGCGGTAGAGGATGGAGATGCTCTCCTACGCTCCCTGGCAATTCGGCTCGATCCTGCCCTGGCTCGATCTGTTCGGCATCGCCGTGTTCGCGACCACCGGGGCGCTCGCCGCGACCCGCCGCGGCCAGACCTTCGTCACCGCCGCCTTTTTCGCGCTGGTCACCGGCGTCGGCGGCGGCTCCATCCGCGACCTGCTGATCGGCGCCCCGGTCTTCTGGGTGCATGATCCGCTCGTCGCAGCGGTCTGCCTCGCGGTTGCCGCGCTGGTCTGGATGACGCCGCAGATCTGGTGGCAGGACGCCGCGCTTGACTGGCTCGATGCGGTCGGGCTCGCCGCCTATGCCGTGTTCGGCGCGGCCAAGGCGCTCGCCTTCGGCGAGCCGCCCGTGCCGGCCGCGATGATGGGCGTCATCACCGCCTGTGTCGGCGGCATCATCCGCGACGTGCTGGCGGGCGAGCCGTCGATCCTGATGCGGCCGGAACTCTACGTCACCGCCGCCGCGCTCGCCGCCGGGCTCCATGTCATCCTGGTATCGGCGGGCCTCCCGGCCTTCGCCGCTGCGATCATCGCGACCGTCGCCGGCTTCGGTTTGCGCGCCGCGGCGATCCGCTGGAAGCTCGCACTGCCCAGCTATCGCGGCCGGCGCTAGGCTCGGCGCCTCCTTCGGGGAAGGGCGCGCACCCCGCTGGAAGGCAATGCGCGAATGCCGCCATATCGGTGGCAACGCGCCTTGCCGCCCCCCTGCTTTCCCCGCAGCTTCGGGATGCATCGAGACCGGGGGGACTGACGCATGCATGATCTTGGCGATCCATGGCCGTATCTGGCGACGGCCGTGACGATGATTTCGGGTATCGCCGGCTTCTTCTGGGCACGGAGTGGCGAGCGCAACAAGGTCGGCGGCGTCGGCTGGACGGCGCTCGTCCTGATCGTCGTGGCCGGCGTCATCGCCATCACCCAGGCCTATCGCGCGGTGGAGCGCGCTCGCGTCGCCGGGATCGCGGCCGCCGCGGCGGAGGAACGATTGCGGCAAACCCAGTTGCGGCAGAGTGCCTTGCTGACCTGGCTGGTCGCGGGCCTCGACATGAAGGCGCCCGTCAAGGGTGTCGGCTTGAACTTCATCGTCGATATGGACGACGAGGGAGTGCCGGCCCGACCGAACGGCTTTATCGGTCCCTTTCCCGATCTCGGCGTCGGTGGCAGGGGGCAGCTTGTCGTCCAGCTCTCCAGCGATCTGAATCAAACCTATAATCTCAGCAACGCGCCGGGTGGCGGGATTGCGGTCCAGAACACGGACTCGGGGATCCCCATTTACACCCTGCGGGACGGAAAGCCGGCGCCCGTCTTCACCGCGCCGGGCGTCTCACCCGAGGACCAATGGCTCAACGGCTGGTCAGCGCAGCCGGAAAGCGGTGACTTCTACTACGGGGCGAACCTGCCCACCGAGAATCTCCAATATCGCAGGCTTTTCGCGGACCTGGCCCAGGAACGGATTTACGGAGGATATGAACTCCGCCTGCCGGGGCTCTCTGCTGAACGACGGCGCCAGATTGCGGACTCAGTCACGCACCAGGATATTTCCTTCGTGATCGCCGCCGAAGCCAAGGACGACAAGGACGCGGCCGGCGATCAATGCACCTCCTATATCCGCGTCCCGCTGTCCTTCGTCGCGCGCCCGTCGTCGGCGCCCGATCGCCTTCTCTTCAATCTGGTGCTCAGTTCGGCGAGCGATGGCTTCCGCACCGAGATATGCGAAGGCGGGCCGTGAGGCCGTCGCTAGTCGAACAACATCCTGCGCCTGGCAAGGCTCGCTTCAGGCCATAATTGCTGGCTGTCGTAATAGACATCGACCGCGGGCGTCCCTTCGGGCAGCGTCACCCAGGGAAGCTTCGACCGGGTGAAGATATGGACGTCGGGCGGCACCTCGCCCGGCGCGTCGAGCGTGCCGACGCGCACGAACGCCAGCTTCCGGCCCAGCGTCGCATAATGGCTCCACAGCGCGACATGGCAGGTCGGGCAGCGCATGATCTCCTGCCCGTTGCCGCTTTCGGACGGCGTTGCCACCGCCTCGGGTTCGCCCGCCAGCAACTCGACCCGGTGGCCCTCGATCAGCGCGTTGATCACGAAGGCCGAACCCGTCTCGGTCTGGCAGCTCGTGCAATGGCAGCAATGCACGAACATCGGCGCGTCGGTCAGCCGATACCGTGTCGTCCCGCACGCGCAGCCGCCCATGGTCATTTCCGCTTCAATCCCTTCAGCACATTGCCTTCGGTCGACAGGTAATTGCGGCGATAGTCGAAGCGCGGGCAGTCGCTGAAGATCAGCCAGTAATATTTCATCTGCTCGGACCACCAATAGCCCGGGCACGCGTCGTCGAAGCTGCCGGGCGTGGTGACGTCGGTGAGGCCCGAATAGCCGTGCCGCGCCTTGTTCATGCGCTTCATCGCGAGGAAATGCGCTCGGGTGACGTGCCGCCATTGCTCGTCCCGGTCGTGCAACCACAAGGTGAAGGCGGAATCCGCCAGTTCGGGCCGCAGCGCATTGGTCTTCGCCCGGATCGACCAGTCGCCCGGGTCGAACGCCTCGGGCAGCACCGGCCAGCGCTCCTGCGCCTTCACCCAGCCGCGCATCGCCGCCACGCCCGCCTTGTGATCGCCCCCCTCGGCGAGCAGGCCCGGATAGAAAGCCGAAAGCTCGCTTTGGCGCAGGTCGAGCTTCTCGCCGGTCTCGAAATCGACATTTGCGAACCAAAGGTCCCCGCTCGTCCGGTCGGCGAGACGCGCCAGCACCGCGGCCGTGCACACCCGATAGGCATCGCGCAGGCGCTTGTCCCCGGTCAGCGTCCATGTGTCCCACAGATATTCGAAATAGCTGTCGGTCGGCGGCCCGATCGTCGCCCGCCTTGTCGTCCAGGCGCCGGTCGTCACGTCGATCGTGTCGGCGAGCAGCCCGATTGTCGATCGGCGCGCGTACAGCGCCAGCATCGCCCTGATCGCCGCCTCGCCGAACCTCTTCTCGCCGGTCAGCTTCGACAAGGTCACCAACTCCGGGGCCATCCCGCCGCCGATCTCGGCCGGAAAGCTCAGCGGATCGCGCGTCTTGCCGGTGTGGAGATTGACGAAGCGCATCGGCATGCCGGTCGGCGTGTCGAACGCCGGCATCATGCGCGAGGCGAGGTCGTGCGCCAGCTCGAGCAGTTTCGCCTCACCCGTCGCGAGATGGCCGGAGAGCAGCCCGCCGACCAGCCGGATCGTCGCCTCGAAGACCTGCGCATCGCCGTTCAGGTCGAAGCGCAGCGAGGATTTGATCCAGCGCACGCCGTCCTCGAGCTCGGCATCGAGCCCCATCAGCCACAAGGTATCGAGCGCCTCGACGATCGAGAGGCCGACGGTCTGGCCGGGAATCAGGAAGGACTGGCCGGTGCCCGATACGGGCCTGATCTCGTCCTGCCCCCAGGCATATTGGCGATATTCGGCCCAGGCCCAGGCCATTTCCGCCCGCACATCCCGTGCGAGCGCGTGCCAGTCGGGCCGCGGCTCGCGGGCGAGGGCAGGGCCGGCCGCCAGGGCGGCGGAGGCGGCGGCGCTGCCGAGGAAGTGGCGACGATCGATCACGGCTGGTCCCTCTTCATGGGCACCCGGTTCTACACCGTCGCCAGGCGGCTTCAACAGCGCTCGCCGCCGCCGCCCCCTTGCTTAATGATGGCCATGGTCTCCGCGCTGACCTTTGCCCGGATCCTGGGGCTGCGCCTGTTGCGCGGCTGGCGGCGGCGCCTGCCGTTGCTGCGCCTGCCGCTGTTGCATCTGTTGCTGTTGAACCTGGCGCTGCTGGGCCTGTTGCTGCTGTTGCGCGGCGCGTTGCTGAGCGCGCTGTTCGGCTTGCTGCTGCTGGGCCTGACGCTGCTGACCCTGTTGTTGCGCCTGCCGCTGGGCCGCGCGTAGCTCGGCCTGTTGGCGCTGCTGGTTCGCCTGTTGCGCGCGCTGTTCGACGGCGCGCTGCTGGACCTGCTGCTGCTGGGCCGCACGCTGCTGGTTCAGGCGCTGTCCGGCTTGCTGGCGCTCTGCCTCGCGCTGCTGGCGCATCTGCTGGCCGCGCTGCTGCACCGCTTGTTGCTGGGCCTGTTGCCGCGCCGCGACCTGCTGCTGTCGCTGCGCCTGCTGTTGTTGCTGCCGGTCGGTCCGCTGCCGCGCCTGGTCGAGCGCTCCGGCGGCCTGGCGCGCGCGCTGCGGCTCCACCACATGCTCGCGTCGCGCCTGATCGCGAAGCGCCGCTTGCTGTTGCTGCTGGGCGGGGCGCTGCTGAATAGGGCGCTGCTGATCCGCGGCCACATTGGGGCGGCTCATGTCGCGTTGCGCCTGGCGCTGCTGCTCGATCGCCTGGCGGGCCTGTTGCCGGTCTGCACCCTGCTGGATCTGCGCTGCGTCGCGCAGGGCAACCGCCTGCGCGCGCTGCTGGTCGATCGGCCGGTCACCCTCCCGGCGCCCTGCCTGTTGGGCGGCGCGTTGG